>CAIMMO010000120.1 GCA_903842595.1 uncultured Alphaproteobacteria bacterium | reverse complement strand
TTGGCCGCTTTCGCGTGCTGGATCGCCTCGATCGTCTGCGGCATCACGCCGTCGTCCGCCGCCACCACGAGGACGACGATGTCGGTGGCGTTGGCGCCGCGGGCGCGCATGGACGAGAACGCTGCGTGACCCGGCGTGTCGAGGAAGGTGATCTTCTCGCCGGTCTTGAGCTGCACCTGATAGGCGCCGATGTGCTGGGTGATGCCGCCGGCCTCGCCCGACACGACGTCGGTCTGGCGCAGGGCGTCGAGCAGCGACGTCTTGCCGTGGTCGACGTGGCCCATGACCGTGACGACCGGCGGACGGCCCTCGAGGTGATCGTCCACGTCGTCATGGCCTTCGAGGCCGATCTCGACGTCGGATTCCGCCACCCGCTTCACGGTGTGGCCGAATTCCTCGACGATGAGCTGGGCGGTGTCCGCATCCAGCACGTCCGTCGAACGGACAAGTTCGCCCTGCTGCATCATGAACTTCACGACGTCGGCCTGACGCTCGCTCATGCGGTTGGCGAGATCGGCGACGGTGATCGATTCCGGCAGCACGACTTCGCGCGACACCTTTTCACCGGCGCCGCCGGCCATTTTCAGGCGGCGGTCGCGTTCGCGTTCGCGGGCGCGTTTGACGGCGGCGTAGGAGCGCTGTTTTTCGTCATCGTCGCCAAGGGCGGCAGAGACGGTCAGCCTGCCCTGACGGCGCTTCGGCTCGTCCTTGCGGGCGGGGCGGACTTCGCTGCCGCCGGGGGCGTCGTCGCCACTGGTCTTGACGCGTTTGACGCGGCCGCCGAGTTCGCTCAGCGGCGTCAGATCATCCGTATCGAGCGGGGCAAGCGGACGCGGCCCGCCGCCGGGGCCGCGGGCGCCGGGGCCACCGGGACCGCGCGGACGATCGCCTGAAAATCCACCGGGACGCGGAGCGCCGCCTGGCCCACCCGGACGAGCGCCGCCGGGACCGCCGGGACGCGGTCCACCCGGACCACGCGGACGATCGGCATCGGGACGCACACGCACGGCGCCGCCCGGGGCCCGCGGCGGGGCTCCACGGTCGCCTGAGAAACTGTTCGCGCCGGTACGCGGCGGGGCGCTGCGCGCGTCGCGACGCGGGCCGTCGCGCTCGCCACGTTCGGGACGATCACCACGGGCGCCACGGAAGGCTGCGGAAGCGCCGCCGGCGTCTTCTTCATCGGTCGCGGCGGGCTGCTGTACCCCGGCTTCGGCGCGGCGCTTTTCTTCTTCGGCGTGGCGGCGCGCTTCTTCCGCGCGGCGGCGATTGGCTTCCTCGATCGCTTCCTGCTCGATGCGGCGGCGATCCTGGTCGGCGCGGGCGGCGTCGATCGCGGCCTTGCGGGCCTTGAGTTCGGCCTCGGAGAAGTTGGATTTCTTGACGGCCGCCTGTGCTGCCGTTGGCTGTGGCGCGGGCGCGGGCGCGGGCGAGGCGGCAGCGGCTGGCTTCGTCTCGGACTCAGCCGCGGGAGCGGCGGCGGCGGGACGCGCGACCTTGGGCGCGGCGCCTGGGGCGACCACGACCTTCTTCTTCTTGACCTCGACGGAGACCTGCTTGGAGCGGCCGTGGCTGAAGCTCTGCTTCACGGTGCCTGTGTCGGCGCGCTTGAGGGTCAGCGGCCGGCGTCCAGTGTTGTCCGTGTCTTTTGTATCAGTCATTCACTCACTTCGTTTGCGATCGAGATGGTTCACGCCCGGGAGTCCGGAGGGTCGCCCCCGGAGTCTTGGGCCTTCGAGTCTTCAATGTCTTGCCCGCTGGCGCCCTTGGCTGGGACGGACGCAGGCTGCCAGCCCGGCAGCCAGACACGCCGGAAGCCGGAAAGCCTTGCCAGCTCCCCCATCCATGCGTGCGCTATGCGGCCCTGTTTGAGGCAAGCGTGTACCACACGCTCACGCCCCAAGGCCATGCCCAATTCTTCGTCCGAGAAACAGGCAATGACGGGTGGAAGGCGCGTGTCTTTGGGGGGTTCTCCGGGCTGGGGACCGTAGAGCCCACGGACCAGGGCCAGCACCTTGTTCCGCTGGTCCTCAGATGCGTTCGCGGCAGCCATAAGGCAAGCCGGTCGGGCGGAACGGACTGCCTCGCGCACCTGTTCGAAGCCGAGCGTGAGGTCGCCGGCGCGCTTGGCCATGCCGATCATGTTGAGGATGCCCTTGACCAGAAGGTCCTCGGTCTGGCCGGCAAGGTCAGGCCCGGTTTTTACCTGAGCCTTGAATGCACGGGCAAAAGCGCCTCGTTTCACGGCTTGCTGCAGCGTATCGCGTGAGGCCGTCACCCATGCGCCGCGGCCTGGCAGCCGGGCGGCGATATCGGGGACGACCTGATTGTCGGGGCCGACGACGAACCTGATCATCTCGCCCTGTGGGCGTCGCTCCATCGTTGCGATGCAGCGACGCTCGGGGTCGCCCGACGCCTTGCCGATGCGGGGCGGTCCCCCATCCACCTCTGGAATGGGGGTTACGGCATCCGGCGCGCCGTTCAGTTCGCCATCACTGGTCGCTTGAGGCATTCACCCCCTTAAGGTTGAAGAGCTCATCGCCACGGCTGCGGGCCGTGCCGGTTGTGGTGTCGGAGGCCGCATCGAGTTCGGCTTCTTCGGCGTCGAGAGCGGCTGCGCGGGCAGCGAGCGCGTCTTCAAGCGCCTGCGGCTCGACCCAGCCAGCGACAACGCGGGCCTTGAGGATGAACAGCTCGGCGTCCTCGCGGCTCATGTCGTTCTTGTCGAGCAGGCCGGCGACGAATTTCGGCTTGCCGTCCGGACCCGGCTCCTTCCAGCCGACGAGATCGTCGGGCACGAGGCCGGCAAGATCGTCGATCGTCTTGACGTCGTTCTCGCCGAATTTCACCGCCATCTGGGGCGTCACGCCTTCCATCTCGGCGACTTCATCGGCGACGCCGAGCTCCCTGCGCCTGGCGACGAGTTCCGCCGTCAGCTTCTCGAGATACTCGCGGGCGCGTTCCTGGAGTTCGCTGGCGACTTCCTCGTCGAAGCCTTCGATCGCGGCGAGTTGCTCGATCTCGACATAGGCGATCTCTTCGACCGTCTCGAAGCCTTCGGATGCGAGCAGCTGGGCCAGCGTCTCGTCGGCGTCGAGGGCTTTCTGGAACAGGTCGGTGCGCTCCTTGAAGTCGCGCTGGCGGCGTTCCGAATCTGCGGTTTCCGTCATGAGGTCGATCTGCCAGCCGGTGAGCTGGGAGGCGAGGCGCACGTTCTGGCCGCGGCGGCCGATGGCGAGCGGGAACTGGCTCTCCTCGACAACGACTTCCACGCGGCCTTCTTCCTCGTCGATCACGACCTTGGAGACTTCGGCCGGCTGCAGCGCGTTGACGATGAAGGTGGCGTCATCGCCCGACCACGGGATGATATCGATCTTCTCGCCGCCGAGTTCGGACACGACAGCCTGCACGCGCGCGCCGCGCATGCCGACGCAGGCGCCGACGGGATCGATCGAGTTGTCGTGGCTGAACACGCCGATCTTGGCGCGCGATCCTGGATCGCGGGCGCAGGCCTTGATCTCGATCACGCCTTCATAGACCTCCGGCACTTCCTGCGCGAACAGAGCGATCATGAACGATGGGTGGGCGCGGCTGAGGAAGATCTGCGGGCCCTTGGCTTCGGCGGAGACCTTGTAGAGGTAGGAGCGGACGCGGTCGCCGGTGTTGAAGTTCTCGCGCGGGATGCCGTCATTGCGGCGGATGACGCCCTCGGCCTTGCCGAGATCGACGATGACGTGGCCGTACTCGACGCGCTTCACCGTGCCGTTGATGATCTCGCCGACGCGGTCCTTGAAGTCGTTGTACTGGCGGTGACGCTCGGCCTCGCGGACCTTGCCGGTGATGACTTGTTTTGCCGTCTGCGCGGCGACGCGGCCGAATTCGAACGGGGGCAGTTCCTCCCTGAATTCATTTCCGATTTCGGCGTCGGAATCCATTTTTTTGGCGTCTTCGAGGGTCAGCTGCGTAACCGGGTTCTCGACGGTCTCGACGATGGTCTGGACGCGCCAGAGACGGGTCTCGCCCGAGTCCGGATTGATCTCGGCGCGGATGTCGTGCTCGAGGCCGTAGCGCGAGCGGGCGGCCTTCTGGATCGCCTCTTCCATCGCCTCAAGCACGATGCGCTTGTCGATGTTCTTCTCAGCCGCGACCGCGTTGGCGATCTGCAGGA
>CAIMMO010000119.1 GCA_903842595.1 uncultured Alphaproteobacteria bacterium | reverse complement strand
CGGCTACATCTTTCATGGCCGCGTGAAAGCGCTCGCCGATGCCGCCCGTGAGGGCGGCCTGAAATTCTAGGAGTCGCGAATGGCCCGTGAAGGCGAACGTAGCGAACGTGGTGGTGAACGCGGTGAACGCGGTCGCGGCCGTCGTCGTGAAGGCGGTGATGATCGCGAACAGTCCGAGATCATCGACAAGCTGGTTGCGATCAACCGCGTCGCCAAGGTTGTGAAGGGCGGCAAGAACTTCGCGTTCGCGGCCCTCGTGGTCGTCGGCGACCAGAAGGGCCGCATTGGCTTCGGTCACGGCAAGGCCCGCGAGGTCCCCGAGGCGATCCGCAAGGCGACCGAGGAAGCCAAGAAATCAATGGTCCGCGTGCCGCTGCGCGAAGGCCGCACACTGCACCACGATACCCACGGCCGCTGGGGCGCTGGCAAGGTCATCATGCGTTCGGCTCCGGCCGGTACTGGCGTGATCGCCGGCGGTCCGATGCGCGCAGTGTTCGACGTTCTCGGCGTCCGTGACGTCGTGGCGAAGTCGACGGGTTCGTCGAACCCGTACAACATGGTTCGCGCCACGGTCGACGCGCTCAAGCGCCAGGCTTCGCCCCGTCAGATCGCGTCCAAGCGCGGCCTGAAGGTTCAGGACATCATCGCCCGCCGCACTGACGGTTCGGGCAACGCTGAAGTGGCGTAAGGTCTAGGAGACGGTCGAAATGGCTGCCAAGAAAACCCTCCGCGTGAAGCAGGTAAAGAGCCCGCAACGCCGCGAAGCTTCGCAGCGCGCGACGCTGGTCGGCCTCGGCCTGAACAAGGTTGCCCGCGAGCGCGAGCTCGAGGACACCCCTTCGGTTCGCGGCATGATCGCGAAAGTCGCGCACCTCGTCGAAGTCGTGACTGACTAAGGAATTCGCTGGTCGCCCCCTGGGGCAGGTCAGTCTGGAGCGTAAGATGAAACTGAACGAGATCTCTGACAAACCCGGCGCCCGCAAGAAGCGGATGCGCGTCGGCCTGGGCGTCGGCTCGGGCAAGGGCAAGACAGCCGGTCGTGGCGTCAAGGGCCAGAAGGCGCGCCGCGGTGTCGCCATCAATGGCTTCGAAGGCGGCCAGATGCCGATCTACATGCGCCTGCCCAAGCGTGGCTTTACCCCGCATCGCGCGGCAAGCTACGCTGAGGTCAACATCGGCCGCATCGAGGATGCTGTGAAAGCTGGCAAACTCGACGTCAAGAAGCCGATCGACGCTGATGCGCTCATCGCTGCCGGCGTGGTGCGTCGCAGCAAGGACGGCGTACGCCTCCTTGCAAAGGGCGAGATCACGTCCAAAGTTGAGCTGGTCGTTCACGGTGCTTCCAAGGCTGCCATCGAAGCGGTGGAAAAAGCCGGCGGCAAGGTTACAGTGACGAAGCCGGTTGCCGCTGAGGCTGCCGAGTAGGCCTGTCCTGTTTTACAGGACGGTCGCGCGCGTGGCTGAGCTCTGCCATACCGGCAGCGTGACGGACACGCGATCTGGGAGGCGGGCTTAATGGTTTCCGCGGCCGAGCAGCTAGCTCGCAATATCTCCT
>CAIMMO010000118.1 GCA_903842595.1 uncultured Alphaproteobacteria bacterium | reverse complement strand
GGAAGGCGTGATTCCCTGAGCTGAATGATTCGGAGGATTGATCATGTCAGGAAAGTCGCCAGTGACCGTGACGATGGAGCAGCGAGCAGCGCTTGATGCATTGAGCGCTTCGCATGAACGCGGTGAAGCTGATCGTGCCCGGGCAATTCTCCTGACGGCTGCGGGCTGGACCAGCGCCGAGATCGCTGAGGCCTTCGGAGTGCGTGAAGATACGGTGAGATTTTGGCGCAGTACATTCCTCAGCACAGGTGTTGACGGCCTGAGGCGGCAGGTTTCGTCTGGTCCTGAACCAGTGAAGGCAGATGCGGCACTGCGCGTGGCCGATGATGTCCTCTCGCTCCCCGTGACTGACCGTACGAACTGGACGTTGCCGCGGCTGGTCGAGGAGATCGAGCGGCGGGAAGGTGTGCGCATTTCCAAGTCGCGGCTCTCCACTGTTCTGCGCAAAAAGGGGGCTACAGCTTCCGCCGGCCCCGCCACACGCTGAAGGGAAAGCAGGACGCGAATGCTGTTGCCCGCGGCGGCTTGCGGCTCAGCCTGCTGAAGGCGCAGGCTATTGCTGGTGATATTGTTCTGTTGTTCGCCGACGAAAGTGAGGCGCTCACACATCCCTATCTTGCGCGGGCTTGGGCAAAGCGCGGAACTGACCTTCGCGTTCCGGCCCCTGGAATGTCCACAAAGGTCGCCATGATCGGTGCATTCGACTTCTCCAGGCGCAAGCTGATCGTCCATACAAGTTGCACCAAGCGCAGCACTGACTTCATCGCCTTTCTGGAGAAACTGGACAATCTCTATGGCCCCAAGCCAGGTGTTGGGGTGAAGCCGGTCGTCATCGTGCTCGACAATGGCCCGATCCACACCAGCAAGGCGACCCGCAAGGCGCTCGCCGCAAGAGACCACTGGCTGAGGGTCGAGTGGCTTCCGAAATATGCCCCCGAACTGAACGACATCGAGAATGTCTGGGCCAAGCTCAAGGCTCTCCATCTCGCGCACCTCACATTCGACGGTCGACAGAAGGCTTATCCCGTTGACTCAGGTTCGTCTATATGTAGTGGCTACGCTACGGCGTATCACCCCGCGCCTTTCCTTGGATTGTCTCGCTTAATGAGGTCCCAATAACTTGTGGGTGTTCTGTCAGCGACGAGGCCCAGCAGAGTCTCAAAAGAGACATGCCGATAATATCGGCGATTGTACCGAAACACGAACTCATTGAGATATGTATCGGCGTGCTTGCGACGCAGCCCGTGATAGGTGCCGAGGCTCCAACGCTTCATGAGCGAAAATGCTCGGTGGATCCATGGCAGAACAATGTGCGCAGCCATCTTTCCGACAACGCGCGGATCGTGCCGGTAGCCTTGCAGACCGGTGAACGACTTATGGCCATCCGTGAGCAGTGTTGTTCCAGGCTTCACGTTGGCGTGGATGAAGGCCTCGATAGACGCAGCGGAATTGTCGGCGATCATGGCGAGGCGAATACGCCCAGAGCGCGTATCGAGATATTTGGCGTGCTTGCGTCGCGGCTTTGACTTGTTCGAATCGCGCTCGATCACCTCGACAGCACCTATGATGATCATTTTGCCTGCATTTCCGCTCTCGAACACAGCATCAACTTCGCGGAAGGGGATTTCCGTCTGATCGATTTCGACGACGCCCTCCAGTGGTTCCCGATCCGGATTGAGCATCGAGCGACGGAGCTTTTGCGCCAGCAGCCAAGCAGTCTTGTAGGTGACGCCGAGTTGGTCTTGCAGTTGCAGCGCCAACATGCCGTTGGAATGGGTCGACATCAGATGTGCGGCCCAGAACCATACTGTCAAAGGCAGTTTGGAACGATGCATTGCCGTACCAGCAGTGATCGAAGTCTGACGCCCGCAGTCGAGGCATTCGTACAAGCGGGGCCGACTGGTCAAACCGGCAAAGCGGCGCTTGCCGCAAGCAGGGCACACAAATCCCTCCGGCCAGCGTCGCTTGAACATGAAGGCGACGCAACTCGCTTCGTCAGAGAACTGCTTCTGGAACTGAGCAAGCGAACGGGCAGCGGCCATACAAAAGCGTCCTCGTGGCCGCGCGAGTGCTGCCACTCAGAACACTACATATAGCGCTACCTGAGTCAACGGGATAAGTCGT
>CAIMMO010000117.1 GCA_903842595.1 uncultured Alphaproteobacteria bacterium | reverse complement strand
TGCGATCGGGTTTGAGATCCTCGATGGCGACCCTGAGCCCTCTGGACACCGATGGCGCTACGGTCCGCTTGATCTCGATGGCCCAGCGTCCCAGCTTGCCGCCAAGATCAAGAACGAGATCCACCTCTGCGCCGGCCGCCGTGCGATAGAAGGCAGCGCTGGCATCATCGGGCGCTACCGCCAAGAGGCTCTCCAGCACGAAGCCTTCCCAACTTGATCCCGCAACGGAATGGCCGAGCACATCCGGCAAGGAGCGCAGGCTGAGCAGGGCATGCAGGAGGCCAGTGTCTCTGACATAGACCTTGGGAGATTTGACCAGTCGTTTCCCCACGTTGGCGATGAGCGGCTGGAGGCGGCGCACCAACAATAGATCGGCGAGCAGGTCGATATAGCGTGAGACGGTTGGAGACGAGACTTCCAGGGAGGCGGCAAGTCTGGAGGCGTTGAGGAGCTGACCCTGGTTGTGGGCGAGCATCATCCAGAGGCGTTCAAGCGTCTCGGCCGGAACGCGCGGTCCGAATTGAGGGACGTCGCGTTCGAGATAGGTCCGGATCAAGCTCCTGCGCAGGAGGAAACTGTCCTTGTCCGTCCTGGCCAGCAGGCTGTCCGGAAAGCCACCCCTTAGCCAGAGCCGCTCTTCATGAGTTCGTCCCGCGTCAATCTCGAAGGCCGAGACTGGCGTCATGTTCACATACTCGATCCGTCCCGCCAGCGTTTCTCCGGATTGGCGTAGAAGGTCGATCGCAGCTGATCCGAGGATAAGGAACTGCCCTGCCCTGCGACCCTTCCTGCGCTGGCGGTCGATGAACCCACGCATCGGCTGGAACAGATCCGGCGTCCGGTGGATTTCGTCGAGGATGATGAGCTTGGCTGCCTCCCGCTCGAAGAAGAGCTCGGGCTCTTGCAGCTGGGCCCGGTCCTGAGGTGACTCAAGGTCGAGATAAACCGATGGGCGCTCCTCGGCGATCTTGAGCGCGAGCGTTGTCTTGCCCACCTGGCGCGGCCCGATGATGCCCACAGCAGCCTGGCGGGCCAGCGCGCTGCGCACGTCTTCCTCAACGAGGCGATCAATCATCCTTGCATATTTAACACGGAATGTTTAATATGCAACATACAGGACATCGGTTCAGCGCCGATCCAGAAGCCGAAAATCCTCGAGAAGTCTACCTATCCCGAAAGCTGCGGCGCTGTCGGAGAAAACGAACCACCTCTGCTGGTTGGACTTGGCGCGGCTGATACGAAAGTCCTGCCCCGCGACCGCCCTTGTCTGTCGCTTCACGAGCGCATTCCGGTCAGTCAGCCACAGCACCACGACCGGTCATTTATCGCCCAAAAGCAGTCATCTGGACCTAGTTGAGGTCAAGTCATCTCAGGTTCCGACAGAAGCCATGGCACGGCCTCCGCTAGAAAATTCAGTTCGACAACAAGCAGACCTTTCAAGGATGAAAGGCGTGGTGCCGACGCGCGGCACATCCATGCGCTAAAGCCGTCACACAGCACGACTGGCGAAGAATTCTCGACTTCCTGCACGGCGCCGACAAAGTGAAACCAACCGCCATATTGGTGCTGCCCGGGAGACATGCGCGCATTGTGATAGACCTCGCCGTCCTTCAGCGGGTCTATGCCAAGCTCATCCAGCAACGCCAGAAAAGTTGGTGGATAGGCTATTTCCCGCGCCAGCCGGAAGTTCCGGCAACCGGCACAGTCGCACTCATCAGCACCACCGCTCGCAGCCATGCGATAGGCAGCAATCGTTGCCTCACGATCCAGAGTGTATTGGCAACCACCAAATGTCGGCACGTTCACCTCACTGCCGAACTGTGCGCCAAAACCCGCAAGCGTCGCAATGTCCGCAAGGGGCCTTGTCCCCCTCGCGCTGCCATCTTGATGCGAACGTCCGGGCCGCTCAATACCGGCCGGTCGCGAAGGCCCAATCAATCCGGCCGTCCATCGCCCAAATGCGGTCAGTGACGCGCTGCGGCTGGTCCGAGAAACCTAATACTGGTCTTGCCCCGTTTCGGTGGAGTGGTTCGGTCTTGGGATGTCATCCCTGAACTGACATTGCGGCCTCCCGTTCGCGGGTCAAGGCATTATCCCTTTGTTCGGTCTGTGCGGCGTCCATCCCTTCGTCCCGGTCCGCC
>CAIMMO010000116.1 GCA_903842595.1 uncultured Alphaproteobacteria bacterium | reverse complement strand
TCCCTCAGCCGCGCATCCTCCACCCTTGGCCCAACGTCCGCTTCGCCGTCAGACACTCAAGGTAGGAGCCGGATGCGGGAATCCCGCTCGTCCGGATCTGTGCGGGGGGCGGCCAGCGATGGCCGTCCCTACCGCGAACTGTTCAGCAGGCTAGATGCGACCGGCAATTCCCGAGCGACCCTGCCATTCGCAACGATGCCGGAAGAGCGCGAAGTCGGGGGCCCCAAACGAACGATCGCTTCATCACCGGATGGCCAGGTCAGACTGCCTCTTCCATCCCGAACGCCTTGAAGGCGTCGCTGCGCGACCCCCAGAAGGTCGTGATGTGCGAGGGAACTTGCAGTCGCACTATGGGCTGGAGGGCGACAGGCGCGGCAGGCGTCGGTCCGACAAGAATGGCGTTGATCCCGTTGCCGTCTGCTGAGCGGGTGATAACCCAGTCCGGGCGCTTACCGAGTAGCTGTGTCACTTCGGTATCGAACCGTTGGCCCTTACGATAATCAGCTTCCCACTCCTTCATGTACGGGCGTGGATTGAAGTCCGGATTGATCTTCTTCGCGGCGGCGACGCGCTGAGCAACCGGAATCGCGCGAACCGGAGCCGGGACGTAGCACTTAGCGCTAGCCGAGTTGTCGTACGAGACGAGTGCAGTCCGCGCTGGGTCGGTTCCATTGGCGATCATGCCGGCGTCGTAGGAGTTGACCACCACGCCATCGAGCTTGGCGCCGGGTGCGAGCTGAATATTCCAGAGGATGGGGTCATAGGACGACAGATAAAGAAAGACCGGAGCCTCTGTCTCCGTGACCAGGACGTCGATGCGGGATGCCCATTCTACCGTGTTGCCAGCCATGAAGGCGGAGGCCTCGTTCATGATGGCGTTCTGCGCGAAGGAGCCCTGCGGCCGACTACTCCTGCTTTCCCGCATGGAACGGCGGCGCTGCTCGACCTGCTCCGGCGAGTCGGGGAAGCTCACATACTGGAGCGGCACATGAATCCCCCCGCCATAGGTGTAGACATACGCTGCTTTTGCGCCTCGGCCCGCTCGGGGTTTACTGCAGCCAGGCCCGGAGGAGAGGGTCTCGAAAGCGACAGGCGGGCGGGAGGTATCGAAGACGATGCTGCCGGAGACGGCCTTGGCATAAGCTATGGTGGGCTGGCCTTCGGCCACCGCAAACAGGGTGTCCGGATGCATGGAAGGAGGGCTGTCGCAAGCGGCGCTGCCAAGCAGAGCAATGGAAGCCAGGATCTTCCGCATGTTGATCACCAGGGTTCGGCGGTTCCGAAGGCGTCGAATACCTGCGGGGAGTTTCCATTCCGTTAGGGCCGCGATTCGCGTTGAGTCCGGAACCTTCACCTCCCTTGCGCGCGCAACGCTGGTGAAAGAAGAACACCCCGCATCCACGAGAACGCACCAGGCTTCGTTGTCGGCTTTGTATCCAAGAAGAATTTGGTCCGGTGATTTGCGACCAGGGAGGCGTGACTTGCCGTGAGCTTCTCTGGCCATGCGCGGCGCGTCAGTGACTGCTTCTGGGCGAGCGTACTAAACCGCTCGCGCGGTAGGCTAAGCCGCTAGGCCGGTAGTTTTGTCGACGGCCCCCTTCTCCTTCAGCGCGTGGATTGTCCACGGCGCTCGAGGAGAGAGCCCATGGCCGACGATCCCAATACCATTTCCAC
>CAIMMO010000115.1 GCA_903842595.1 uncultured Alphaproteobacteria bacterium | reverse complement strand
TTCGCGTGCGAGGCTCACCAGCAAAGAGCGTTGTTCGCGGATAGGCTGCAAGCACTCGCAAGGCCTGTGGTGTAACGGATACAACCACGTTCATGAGCCAGCACGAAACCGAATTTGAAGTCACCATCGGAGCTGTCGCCAAGGACGCACCCCCGACTACAACGATTCGGATCGGTAGATCGCGCGCACGATCAGGCGGCGCTTCAGGCGCCCTGAAACAGCCGGCAGCCGAACGGACAGGCGTCCGCCCTCACTATCGCAAGGCAGGAGCGCGCGCGCCGCGTGTCGTTGCGCCAACGACGCGCAGGGTCATCGTGAAGACCCGGATCGTTCCACATGGCGCAGGCGCGAGGAGCGCACTGCGCACCCACGTTTCCTATCTTGGCCGCGAGCAAGGTGGACAGGCCACTTCCCTGGAAGTGGGCAGCGAGCTCGCCAACGAGGGCCAAGAACAAGGCCTCGGTCGGGAAGTCGACTACCTGTCGCGCGACGAACAACCCGGCCGGGCGCTCAATGCTTTCTATGACGCGCGTTCCCCGGAGGTGGATGCTCGAGCACTGACGAAAGGATGGGCGGACGATGTTCGGCACTTCCGACTGATCATCAGCCCTGAGGACGGGGCCGACCTCGGCGACCTTCGACCCTTCGTGCGGGAAGTGATGGATGAGCTAGGCCGGAAGCTCGGCACACGGCTGGAATGGGTTGGGGTCGATCATTGGGACACCGACAACCCGCACTCGCATGTCCTGGTCCGGGGGCGGCGGGCCGATGGAGCAGCGCTCATCATTCCCAACCGGCTGCTAACCCAGGGTATCCGGGAGCATGCGCAGGAGGTTGCAACCCGCGTGCTTGGGCCGCGCCAGGAGGTGTCGCCGGAACTAGCAAGGCGGCGCACGCTGGAACTGGATGCTCAGCGCCTGACACCGCTGGATCGGGAGATAATCGCCCGGTCACGCAATCATGTTGTTGCACTGCCCGAGCGGGGGCGCACCGACCTGATCGCCCGCCTGAACCGGCTGGAGAACTGGGATCTTGCCCAGCGACGCCACGACGGCGACTGGGACATTTCGCCGGAGCTCCGCCCCACCCTGGAGGCCATGGGCGAACGCCAGACGGTGCGGCGGATGCTGGAGCACAGCCGAGTCCGCGACACTGAAGATTTTGACTTGTTCGCAGCGGACGGCAAGGAAGCGGTTCTCGGCCGGCTGGTTCACGTCGGGCTAGCAGACGAATGGGATGTGCACCACACCGCAGTCATCGAGGATGAGCACGGACGGCTTCAGTACGCCCGCTTCGAGTCGCCCAACGACGTGGCGCTGATCACAACCGCGCGCCCGGGAGCCATGCTCGAGCTGGCGCCGCGACAGGTACAGCACCGACCATCGGACGAGGCCGTCGCGCGCATCGCCGAGCACACGGGCGGCTACTATTCGATCGCCCGACACGCCCAGGTCGAACCAGGCAGCTACGCCCGGCATGCCGAGGCCAACATCCGCCGCCTTGAAGCGATGCGACAGCGGGGCCTCGTCGCTCGCCACTATACCGGCGACTTTCTCATCGCGCCCAATCATCGCGATATCGCGCGCGCATTCGAGGCCGAACGCGTCGTGCGCACGCCTGTCACCGCGCGCATTGTGAGCTACTGGTCACTTGAGGAACAGATCCAGGCATTCGCCCCGACACAACTCGACCGGGTCCTGGCGCGCGAAGAGAACGCGCCAGAAGGAAACGGGCGCGTCTCCCGCGACTTCCAGGCCGCGCTGCAGCAGCGGCGACTGTTCCTGATCGAGCAAGGTCTCATGGGAGCGGGAGATCAGATGCTCTCCCGCGATACTCTCTATCAATTGTCGCAGCATGAACGGTCTCAGCTGATCAATGAAATGAGGGGGGTCTACGGCGTCCCAGTCCAGACCTATGTCGGATCAACCGTCGAAGGCATTTATGCGCGCCGTGTCGACCTTGCGCAGGGGCGCGTCGCCATCCTGTGGCGGGAACGGTCTCTCCAGATCGTGCCTTGGCAACCGGC
>CAIMMO010000114.1 GCA_903842595.1 uncultured Alphaproteobacteria bacterium | reverse complement strand
GATCGGCGAAGGCGGCGAGGCGGGCGTCGTGCGTAACGCACAGCACGGTCGCGCCCTGCTCCTTTGCGCACTTGCGAAGGAGCGTCATGACGATGTTGCCGTTCTCGCCGTCGAGCGCCAACGTCGGTTCGTCAGCGAAGATCAGCTTAGGCTTCTTGGCGAGCGCACGGGCGATCGCAACACGCTGCTTCTCGCCGCCCGACATCCGGTCCGGCCGGTTGCCAAGGCGATGACCGAGGCCAACGTCACGCAGCGTCGCTTCAGCAGCAGCTTTACGTGCGGCCGGTTTGATCTTCATGAACTTCAGCACGATCTGGACCTGCTGGCTCGCCGTCAGCGCCGGGAAAAGGTTGAAGCCCTGGAAGATGAAGCCGCAATTGGCCAGACGGAACTTGTCGATCCTCTGGCGCGACATCTTCCAGATGTTGGTGTCGAGCGCGACAACGCTGCCCTGATCGGGCTTCATGAGCCCCGACACAGCAGCCAGAAGTGTCGACTTGCCCGAGCCCGACGGCCCCATGACCAGCACGATCTCGCCCGGCTCGATAAGCAGGTCGATGCCCTTCAGGACGTCAACCATAACATGGCCGGCCTTGAAGCTCTTGCGTAGGCCCCGCGCCTCTATCGCCCAGCGTTTCTCGACCTCTTCCGGGCGCGGTGTCACAGCGGAGGCAGGCTCCCCCTCGATCTCGATCGGTTTCTTGCGGAGTGCGTTGATCATTTGAGCAGGTCCGCCGGTTCGCCCTTCTTGAGGGCTCCAAGAGTCAGCGCGCCTGAGCCGATGGCGATCGCCAGGAGCAGAACGCCCGTCTGAATCACCGAGCCAGGATCGAAGCCCATCGGCAGGTTGGCCATCTTCGCCAGCATGGCGATGCCGACCATAAGCAGGGCTGCGGCGGCGATTCCAAGAATGCCGACCCAGAGCGAGAGCTCCATGACCACGCCGCGCAGCTGCCCGATGGACACGCCAAGCGCGCGCAGACTGGCAAACTCCTTGATGTTGGCGAGGATCGCGCCGCGCAGGGTCTGCCAGGTGATGACCACGCCTATGATGAAGCCGATGGAGCTCATGAAGGACAACAGGATGACGATGAAGCCTTGTGACATCATCTGCCTGGTCGTCGAGGCTGTCAGCTCAGGCTTGGTCCATGCGCGGTAAAGGCCGTCTGACATCGCGTTGAGCTCGTTCCGCACACGCTCGATATCCTTCATCGTTCCGTCGTTCCTGACCCGGACCATGAGCAGGCCGAGCTGCTCGTCATTGGCGCGCCCCATCAGGCGCTGGGTCTGACGCGACATCACAACGCTCGCGAGCTGACTGTTAGCATAGCCGTTCATGATCAGCGCGACGCGGACGGTCCTGCCGTTCAGCACAGCCTGGTCGCCCAGCTTCACGCCGAGTTGCTTCTGCGCCGACACGTCGATGCCAACCGCATAGGGCGCCTCGATCGCGCGCCGCATCTCGTCAGTGAAATCCTGCGGCAGCGTCACGCCATTGGGCGAGGTGTCGATGATCATGATGTTGACCAGCGAGGGCGATGCCTGTCCCGGGCCGATGAACCGGCCGAAATCGTCGGGCAGATCCTGCACCTCGACCACGGCCGGGTGGCGATAGACCAGCGGGACAACGCGCTTGGGCAAAGGACCTGCCCCGCCACCGGGCCCGCCACTGGCCATTGCCTTAGGCGGCATGATGATGAGCTCTGCCCGCGACTTGTCGATGGTCACGGTGAAGGACTGCATGATGCCGACGAACATGGCGCCCAGCGCCAGCATCAGCACACCGGCAAGCGCGAGTGCTATAATGGCCGCCAAGTAGCGGCGCCACTCATACAAGAGTGTCGAGAGCGCAAGGCTCATCGCGGATCCCTCTTTGGAAGCCAATTCAAATTGTGAGGGGTCCTGACACCCGCATTATCGATATTCGATATTGCGACGTAAAGCAATCGCCCTTTGAGCCTTCTACGCCGAAGAGTGGCACAAGGATGTCGCGATCACGTAAACGCGAAACTGTATGGTTTCCGGCCACTCAGGTCGGCGCCATCCCCAGCCACTGCCGGGCGGAAGGCCAACGCCGCAGCACCCCCCACTCGACCGCGCCGATCAGCAGCAGGCTGATTCCAAGCACCGGAAGAAGCAGGCCGCAAACGACGATCAGCGCGGCCAACCCCCAGCCCACCCGCGCATCCGGTATCGGCGGCGGCGCGCCCAGCACGCCTTCAGGCGCCCGCCTGCGCCACATCACGAAGGCGCTGACGCAAAGCGTGATGAGCCCCAACGCGGTTAGCACGCCGAGCACCTGGTTCAGGGGCGCAAACAACTGGCCTTCGTGTGCGGCGATGCCGACGCCGACGATCTGGTCGATGATGTGCTTCTCGCCAAACGTGTCGCGGCGCACCTCCGCCCCGGTGTCGGTGGCGAGCGCCACATCCTCGCGGACAGGACGGTTCTGCGCGTTGGATTTCACCCACCACACCGGATCGCGCGCCGTCGGCGGCGTCACGATCACGGGCGCCGCAAGATTCAGCGCGCGGGCGTTCGCGATAATTGTTTCGATCGACACTCCGCCATGCCCCAGATGCGCTCCGGACTCGGCATCGTGGGCGGCATGCATCGCATGCTCGTCCTTGCTCGAGATCGTCCAGTCCTGGCTGATCGCGGCTGTTCCGGTCCACGCCCGAACATTCTTGAAGGCGTTGCCCCAAACCATCGCCCAAGGGAGTCCACTGACCAGCAGGAAGAGCGCGAACACCGACACCCATATGCCAACGACAGCATGGATATCGCGCCAGAACTTCTTCGCGCCCTGTCCAAGCCGTGGATAGAGCACGCCGCCGAGCCCCCGCGCATTGCGCGGCCACCAGAGATAGAGCCCGGTCAGGATCATCACGATCGCCCAGGACGCAGCGAGCTCGACAACAAATGATCCGCCCTCGCCCATCATCAGCTCGCCATGCAGCCTGAAGATGGCCCGCTCCAGCGTGTTGCTTTCGTCCTGCGTCTTCAGGATCTCAAGCGTATCGGGATGCACGTAGACACGCGTCCGGGCGCCATCGCCGGAAATCAGCACCCGCGCAGCCTGGTCAGGCTGTTCCGGCAACACGATACCAGCCAGCGACGAACCCGGCCGTGTCGCCAGCGCCGCGTCAACGATCTCCTGCTGCGTCACCGGCTGCCCTGTGCGCTCGAGGACGGCGACGTCGCGGTCGAACCACGCTTCGATCTGCGGACGGAACAGGTAGACAGACCCCGTCACCGCCAGCCAGGTCACGAACGGAATGCAGATCAGCCCGGCATAAAAATGCCAGCGCCAAAGCGTCCGGTAGAGGGCGCCCCCTCTTTCCTGGATCGGGCCGTCCGTTTCGCGTGTTTCGACCGCCTTTGTCATTGCCGAATCCTCAGAACGTGAACGACACGCCGCCGAACAGCGACCGCTCATCCCCCGGGAAGAAGACGTTGCGGGCGCCCGGCGTCGTCGCCGTGTTCCAGTTCACGACCGGAGTGAAGTTCGAGACGTAACGCTCGTCGAAGACGTTGCGGACATCGATGAATACCATCGGCCCGTTCTCGAATTCGTAGCCGAGATTCAGGTTGACGATGGCATAGGTCCTGGCGCGGAAGGTGTTGGCGTAGTCGACCCACGCCTCAGACGCCGCAACTTCAATCGAAGGCGCGATCCAGAAGTCGCCAACGCTTCCCTTCAGCTCGGCGCGATAGAAATGCTCCGGTACGATGGGCAGGCGGTTGTCGCCGTACTGACGGTCATCCGTGAAACGGAAGTCCGACCACATGTAGGTCTGCCTCAGGCGCAGTCCGTCGATTATCTGCCAATCGAGGCCAGCCTCAAGGCCCTGGTGCATCGTGCCATCGAGCGCATTGAATGTTGCGGCCGGTATGCCCGCGGCCGGATTCACCGCGAACGTCAGGAGTTCGTTGTCGATCTCGGCGCGATAGAGGGCGACATCCCAGATCAGATTGCTCGTCCGCCCGCGCGTGCCGATCTCGGCCGTCACGGCATCCTGTTCCTGCAGCGGCTGGAAGCCACCCGTCGTCGGGGCAAGACCGCCAAAGTTCGGGGGCTCCACCGAACGGGTGACGTTGCCATAAACCTGCAAGCCGTCCGGCGCCTGCCAGATGAAGCCGACGCGCGGCGAGAACCATTCATAGGTTTCGCTGTCGGCTACCACCACGGAGCTCGGCGGCACGGAGCGAAAGTCGCGCTCGGCGCGCCCGAACGAACCGCCCGCCACCAGCGCAAAGCCGTCCATCACGAACATGCGACCTTCCGCGAACACGTCCAGGCCGGTTGCATCCTGATAGCTCTGCGCCGTGAGCGCGCCGCGCGACCCATTGGCGTTGATCCACTGCTTGGCGTCGTTCTCGCCTGCCCGATATGACAGGCCATAGAACGCGTCCGTCTTCATGCCGAAGAGTTCGCCTTCCCAGTCGAGGCGGCTGAAGACACCCCAGTTGTCGCTTTCCTGGTGGATGACCTGGAAGATCGGGTGATCCAGCTCCTTGTGCGTTGCATAGACGCCGCCCTCCAGAACCGTGTTGGCGTCAAGCCGCCAGCGCGTCTGCACAGCTGCGCGCTGAACACTCTGGTCGCGCTGGTAATTGCCGACACCCACGCCGTTTCCGATGTTGCCGGGATTGGCGCGCTCAGGCGAATTGTACGCCTGCGTCAACGACAGCGCTCCCGGAATCTGCTGGTGGATGTAGCCGCCAGAGACGTAAGCGCGGACTTCCTGTTCGTCGCCGAACGTGTAGCCGAGATTGGTTGATGCGAACTGCCACTGGCCTTCGCTCTGCTGGCGCCAGCCATTGGACTTGTAGCCCGACACGGCGCCGAAGGCGTCCCAGCCGCCCCACTGCCCGCCAATGCTGGCATGCGCGCGCGCCGTGCCGTAGTCGCCGCCTTCGACCCGCAGCACGCCATTCTCGGGCATGGTCTTGCCGTTCGGCGTGATCATGTTGATCGCGCCGCCCAGCAACGCGCCGCCATAACGCAGCGCATTGCCACCCTTGTAGACTTCGGTGTAGCGCGCGAGGAACGGATCAACGAGTTGCGTGTCGCCGAAGCCATCGGCCTCGTTCAGCGGCATGCCGTCCTGCGCGACAAGCGTTCCACGCAGATGGTTGTTGTTGCCAATGCCAGATCCACGGATCGAAAGGCGCGTGTCACCGCCCCACTTCTTCTGGATGTAGACGCCGGGAACATCGCGCAACATGTCGACGAGGCCGGCGGCGTGCCGGCCGGCATAGCTCTCCGACGAGACGACGGCGACGGCTCCCGGCGTTTCCGACAGACGCTCGCGCGCCTCGGCCACGACAGGCGGGTCTTCCGGATTGCGCACGGCCGTTACGATGACCGTGTCGCGGTCTGTCTGCGGCTCGTCGGCGGGAGCTGATTGGGCGAAGGCTGGCATGGCCAGCGCGCCGGCAGCGGCAAAGGCGGCGCCCGACGCGGCGCATGCCATCAGGAAACGGGGGGAGAATTTCACGGCGATACTTTCTGTAGACAATCGACAAGCAAGGAGGACGCCGCGACGGCGCCGGCTGCGGCCTGCGTAAGGCGAAGGCCATGACGCAGCGCCCACGCCAGAGGTGACGCGACGAGACTCAGGGGGGCGTGAAGAAACGGCGCTCGTCAGCGGAAGTCAGCCAACGCCAGGCGCGGGATCAGATGCTTGTGGGAGGGCCGGTCGACGGCGGCGGCGGCGCAGCAATGCCGCGGCCGGGGATGAGATCGCGGACCTCGGCAAAATCAACAAGTCCCGCACTTGTGAAGACGATCGGTTCGGCGCCCGAAACAGGCGGGGCCATGGAGACGACGGCGCCGCACACGCAGGGCGGTTGCGGTGCGCCGGTATTGCCATCCTCCGGCGCATCGATGATCTCGCCCGTGTCGAGATCGACAAGCTTCGGCTTGCCGTCATGCGCATCGCAGAGTTCGAGGGTGAGATAGCGGCCCGAGGCTGTCTGCGCCTCTGCCAGCATGTAGCCCGCCGGCATGACCGCGCGCACGAGCAGAGCCATCAGCGCAAATGCGCCAAGCCTCCATCCCATGCGTTTGATCGCAGCGAACACGAGCTG
>CAIMMO010000113.1 GCA_903842595.1 uncultured Alphaproteobacteria bacterium | reverse complement strand
TGTCGCCCGGCGCGTGGCCCAGCATGGTCGACGCCTTCAGGTAAGGCTCCGGATGCGGTTTGCCGTGCGTGACGTCGTCACGCGTGACCACGGCGCGAAAGCGTTCAGCCAGTCGATGTGCGGCAAAGTGCTTCGAGACCCAGCCCGGCCCCGAAGAAGTCGCCAGTGCATAAGGCGTGGCTGACGCGTCGAGCCTGTCGAGCAAGGCGCCAACGCCGGGTTTCAGCGGGGCGGAGCGGTCGCCAAAAAACTCACCAACAGTTGCGTAGAACGCCTCAAGCGGAAACGTTTCGCCGAAATACTCGCGCATCTTCATTTCGCTGTGCTGCCGGTGACGCCCCACCAGCGAGAGGAACTGCGCGTGCGTGAACGGGACACTGTGCCGATCCGCCGCTGCCATGTAGGCGTCCAGGACCAGCGCCTCGGAATCGATCAGGGTCCCGTCCAGATCGAAAACCACGGCTTTTGGCGGGCGGGGCAGGCGGAATTCGGGACGCGCGGGCAGACGGGCGATTGTCATGGCCTGCAGGTGGCGGTTACGGCTGGCACCGTCAAGCGGATAGGGCTATCGAAGCCCCGATAACGACAAACGCACTGGGAGTGGCGCGCATGCGGCGTATCGAAGGCTTCATCGGCGGGAAATCGGTCAAGGCGACCTCGGGTCGCGAAGGGGATGTCTTCAACCCCAACACGGGCGAGGTTCAGGCCAGGGTCAGCTTCGCCACGACCGAGGACGTCGATGCAGCCGTCCAGGCGGCCGCTAAGGCCCTGCCGGGCTGGAGCAGCACCAACCCGCAACGCCGCGCCCGCGTGATGTTCGAGTTCAAACGCCTCGTCGAAGCCAACATGCAGCCACTCGCCGAACTGCTCTCCAGCGAGCACGGAAAGGTGGTCGCGGACTCGAAGGGCGACATCCAGCGTGGCCTGGAAGTCATCGAGTTCGCCTGCGGCATCCCGCACGCCCTGAAGGGCGAATACACGGAAGGCGCAGGCCCGGGCATCGATGTTTATTCAATGCGCCAGCCGCTCGGCGTCGTTGCCGGCATCACGCCGTTCAACTTCCCCGCCATGATCCCGATGTGGATGTTCGGCGTCGCTATCGCGGTGGGCAACACGTTTGTGCTCAAGCCGTCCGAGCGTGATCCGTCCGTGCCGGTTCGCCTTGGCGAGCTGTTCATGGAAGCAGGCGCCGCCGCCGGCCTCGATGTGACGGGCGTGCTCAACGTGGTGCATGGCGACAAGGTCGCCGTCGATGCGATCCTGCACCACCCGGAGATCAAGGCGGTAAGCTTCGTTGGCTCCTCCGACATCGCCCATTATATTTATCACACCGGCGCAGCCAACGGTAAGCGCGTGCAGGCGATGGGTGGGGCGAAGAACCACGGCATCGTCATGCCGGACGCCGACATGGACCAGGTCGTGAAGGACCTTGCTGGCGCCGCCTTCGGCTCTGCGGGCGAACGCTGCATGGCGCTCCCGGTCGTCGTGCCGGTCGGCAAGAAGACTGCTGACGAACTGCGTGAGCGCATGATCGCTGAAATCGAGTCGATGAAGGTCGGCATCTCCAGCGATCCGGCTGCGCAATACGGGCCGGTGGTCAACAAGGCCCATCGCGACAAGATCGCAGGCTACATCCAGACCGGCGTTGACGAAGGCGCGGAGCTGGTCGTCGACGGCCGCGGCTTCAAGCTGCAGGGGTACGAGAATGGCTTCTTCATCGGCCCGTCGCTGTTCGACAATGTGAAGACCGGCATGAAGACCTACAATGAGGAAATCTTCGGGCCTGTGCTGCAGATCGTGCGCGCCAACACGTTCGAGGAAGCGGTCGAGCTTCCCTCGAAACACCAGTACGGCAACGGCGTCGCCATCTTCACCCGCAACGGCCGCGCCGCGCGCGAGTTCGCCGCCAAGGTCAATGTCGGCATGGTCGGCATCAACGTGCCGATCCCCGTGCCTGTGGCCTACCACACCTTCGGCGGCTGGAAGCGCTCCGCCTTCGGTGACACCAACCAGCATGGTATGGAAGGCCTGAAGTTCTGGACGAAGGTCAAGACCGTAACGGCGCGCTGGCCGGAAGGCGACGTGGCCGACTCAAGCTTCGTCATTCCGACGATGCGGTAGTTACCTTCGGGTGGGTTGAGGGCGTCGAGGGCGGCGCCTCTACTCAACGAGAAGCTTCTGCAACGCCTCCAGCGTCTGCCTGTCGCCATCAGCGAAGAAAACGTGCAGCTGGTCGAAGCCGGGCCCTGCGCCAAAGCCCTGATGCGTCAGCACGAGGCGCGTGCCGCCCGCCTCGGGCGCGAGGTGAAAGCTCGTGACTGTCTTCTTGAACAGCTCTGCGTGTGGAAAACCGGGCGGTGTCTGAATCGTACGGAAGACGAGGAGCCTGTCGGGGACAACAGCCAGGAATTCCTGCTTGATGTTGGCCGGATCGCCTGCCTTCGCAGCCAGATCGTAGCTCGTCTCAAGCTCGCCATGCAGCTTGATCGCGCCAAACGCGCTCGGCGCCGCCCATCCCTTCCAGCCATCCACCGTCGTGACGGCGCGATAGACCCGGGTGGGGTCGGCGGGCAGCCAGATCGACATCTGGATCGTGCGTGTGCCGTCCGCCTCGACGAAGGCGCTATCCACGATGGTTGCAGCAGGCCGCGTCGCTGCTGTCACGCACGCAGCAAGCGCGAGGAAAGCCGCACACGCCAGAACCAACCTCATGTCGCTTCCCCTCCTGCAAGTCACCGACAACGGCCGAACGTAGGTAGATTACCGCTCCAGCAGTCTTGCGAGCCGGGCTGGACCCCGTCAACCTTGCCCCTCGCCAGCGCCGGTCCGGCGCAAATGGAGCCGCCCAGCCATGACCGCACTTGCTCAGCCCATGTCACCTCCTCGGTGGACCGGCTCCGCGCTGCGCCTGGCGTCCATCGCCTTGGTCGGAGCCGTCTGGATCAGCGCCGCTATCTTCGGCTTCTACATCCTCGCCTTCTATGGCGGGGCCATTCCGGCCAATACGCTGGAGGACTGGAACGAGACGCTGCCCCGGCTTTACGAGGCGCACACGCCCGTCGCTTCCGCCGGAATCGGGCTGCACTTCTTCGCCGGTGCGGTCCTGCTTCTGTTCGGGCCCATCCAGTTGATCGGCGCCATCCGCGCCAAGGCGCCGGCGATTCACCGCTGGATCGGTCGCATCTATGCGCTGGCCGCCTTCGCGGCGGGTGTCGGTGGTCTCACCTTCATCGCAGCGAAGGGGACGGTCGGTGGTCTCGCCATGGATGTCGCCTTCGCTTCCTATGGCGCCCTGATGGTGCTGGCGGCAGTGCAGACCGTGCGACACGCCATGGTGCGCCGCATCGAGATCCACCGGGAATGGGCCATCCGCCTGTTTGCGCTGGCGATAGGCTCATGGCTTTATCGCATCGGATATGGCCTGTTCTTCGCGTTCGGCGGCCGCGACAATCCCGGCCATGTCCAGGCTGATTTCTCCGGCTGGTTCGACCATGTGATGAACTGGGCCTTCTTCCTGCCTCCGCTGATCATCGCCGAGATGTATCTCCGCGCCCGCCGAACGCGTGCGACAATGGCAGGTCGCCTCGGCGCCACGACAGCGCTCGCCCTCGGCGCAGCCTTCATCGCCTACGCGACATTCTTCTTCACCCTCTTCGGCTGGGGCCCCGCCATCGCCATGCGCTTCGGCGGCGGCGCTTGATCGCGGGCGCGGACCGGGTCTAGTGCGGGAGAAACATTCAGAGGATTGCCCCATGACCCGCATCGCATTCATCGGCCTTGGCAATATGGGCGGGGGCATGGCTGCGCGGCAGGTGGTTGGCGGCCGTGACGTCGCTGCGTTCGATCTCAGCGAGGCTGCCATCGCAAAAGTGGTGAGCGCTGGCGCCACCGGCGCCAAATCCGTCGCCGAAGCCGTGAAGGGCGCCGACGCCGTGATCACCATGCTTCCCGCCGGTCCGCACGTCCGCAAAGTCTACGCCGACGACATATTTCCCAACGCACCGGGGTCCGCACTACTGATCGACTGCTCCACCATTGACGTGGATGCAGCGCGCGCCGTCGCCACACAGGCAAAGGCGGCTGGCTTCCGCTTCGCCGACGCGCCCGTCTCCGGCGGCACGGCGGCGGCGGATGCCGGCACGCTCGCCTTCATGGTTGGCTGCGATGAAGCAGATTTCTACAGCGTCGAGGAGACGCTCAAGCCCATGTCGCGCGTGACCATCCGTGCGGGCGACCATGGCGCCGGGCAGGCGGCCAAGATCTGCAACAACATGTTGCTCGGGATTTCGATGATCGGCACATGCGAAGCTTTCGCCTTGGCCGAAAAGCTCGGTCTCGCGCCCGATCGCTTCTTCGAGATTGCCTCGAAGTCCTCCGGCAATTGCTGGTCGCTCTCCACCTACGCACCGTGGCCAGGCGTTGGTCCGCAGACCGCATCAGACCGAAACTATGAAGGCGGGTTCGCCGCCAACATGATGTTGAAGGATCTGAAACTCGCGCAGGAAGCCGCCGCGCGCTCCGGCGCGACGACGCCGCTCGGCAACAGTGCCGAGGCGCTCTACCAGCTGTTCGACCGGCTCGGTTTCGGCGGCAAGGATTTCTCCGGCGTGCTCCAGATGCTGCGCGGCAATCTGGCCCAGTTCTGACGCCGGGAATGAAGCGTTTTTGCCACAAACGTAAAGCTCCCGCGCTCGGCTGTTAACCTTCAGCAAACCCCCGCGTGCAACCATGATTTCGCCGACAAGCCGCCGGTAGAATTTGGAACACGCCCATGGCCGCTGAACCCGACATTTCCGAACGTCTTGGATTCCTCCAGCTCGACAGGGACGCCGCGCAGGCTCTGCGCGAGATTGCACCGCTCGTGAGCCAGGCACTGCCCGGGATTCTCGCCGAGTTCTACGTCCACATGCGCAAATGGCCGCAGGTCGCGGCGCATTTCAGCGGTGAACCCATGATGGACAAGGCGAAGAACAAGCAGCTGGCGCACTGGGCCATCATCCTGCAAGGCGATTTCAGCACCGATTATGTGAACTCGGTGCGCAAGATCGGTCAGGTTCACGCGCGTATCGGCCTGGAGCCGCGCTGGTACATTGCCGGCTACAGCTTCATCGCCGAACGCGTGTCGGCGCTCATCGCGATGCATTGCCATGCCAAGGTCTACGGGCGCCGTCCGATGTGGAAGTCGCGCAGCGGCTCCGACGCCCAGCTCAAGGCGATGGTGACACGCTACAACGGCGCATTCTTCCGCGCCGCGATGCTCGACATGGATTTCGCCATCTCGATCTATCTCGAGGAAGGCGAACTGGCGAAGCAGAAGGCCGTGCGTGAGATCGCAACCGCCTTTGAATCCTCCGTCGGTGGCATCGTCCACACCGTCGCCGCCGCCGCCACCGAGCTCGAACAAACCGCTCGGTCAATGTCGTCGATCGCCGAAGCCACCAGCAGCAAGGCAGTCGTGGTGTCGGCCGCCGCCGAGCAGGCAACCACGAGCGTCTCGACCGTCGCCAATTCCACCGACGAACTGAACCAGGCCGTCGCTGAAATTTCACGGCAGGTGAGCCATGCCTCGCAGATCACGGCGACGGCCGTCGTGAAAGCGCGCAGCACCAATGAAACGATGGTTCAGCTCTCCGCCGCCGCCGACAAGATCGGCCAGGTCATCTCCCTGATCTCCGACATTGCGGGCCAGACCAATCTCCTCGCCCTCAACGCAACCATCGAAAGCGCGCGCGCTGGCGAAGCAGGCCGCGGCTTTGCCGTCGTGGCGGCGGAAGTGAAGGCGCTGGCGGGTCAGACCGGCAAGGCGACCGAGGAAATTGGCCAGCAGATCGTTGCGATGCAGGAGATCAGCCGCCAGTCAGTGGCCGCCATCACCGAAATCCAGGCGACGATCAACGAGATCGACAGCGTTTCGTCTGCGATCAGCGCCGCGGTGGAGCAGCAGTCGGCAACGACGCGGGAAATTTCCCGCAGCACGGGCGAAGCTGCGATCGGAACCCGCGACGTCACTCACCACATCACGGACGTGCAACGCGAAGCCTCCGAAACCGGTGAGGCGGCAAACCAGGTGGTCAACGCCTCTGGCGAGCTGGGCCGCCAGGCCGAGCATCTCCGCAAACAGGTGGATAGCTTCCTCGCGACACTCCGCGCGGCCTGATCGCGCCCACCCTGACTGACCCGAAGCGTTCAAGGGCCCTCGCGAAAGCCGGGGCCCTTTCCATGTCGGGCTGTCGCGCATCCCGCGGGGACCTCGCGCGATCGACCAGAACCCGCCCCATGGACATCGCAAGTTTGTGAAGTGTGCTAGCAGAAAACGCCACAAGTGTTTCCGAAACGGGTTCAGAAGTTAACCATCCATTCATGGGCCTCTGTTCTACTAACACATGAGCGACGGACAACTCTGCTTCTCCAGCCGAACCCGCCGCAACTGGTAAGTGCCGCAACGTCCCCCTCCCGCGCACTTACCCCGCAAAGGCCGCGACCGTTCCCCCCCGGTCGCGGCCACTGCGTTTCTAGCTGGTAGACTTAACCGGCCGCAGATATTGAAAAGCTGTCCACGCCGAGAGCGCAGCCGTGATCACCAGAGTGATCAGCCACACCCATTCGAAGGCCTCCGCGTAAAAGGGAATAAGCACGTAGCCTGGATTGTCGATGCTGTATTGAACCTGCAGGTGCGCGCCGATAGCGCTCACGCCGAGCAGCGAGCCGACAACGATCAGTTCTAGCGCCGTCTTGATCTTCGCCAGCGAAGATACGCGCGCGCCTTCGCCATCGGGAGACGTCAGGCGGATCAACGTCATCGACACATCGCGGAACACGATCACCGCTGTTGCAATGGCGACCACCGGCCAGAGCGGATAGCCGCTCCGCCACATGGCGATCGAGATGACGATCAAGGGCAGGCCAACAATGGCTTTGTCCGCAATCGGATCAATCAGCCGGCCGAATTTCGAATGCGCGTTGAACGCACGCGCTGCCATGCCGTCGAACAGATCGGTGAGTGCAGCCACCCCAAAGAGGATCGCCGCTAGCGTCATGTCGAGCGCAATGGTCTTTAAGTACTGCGTGAAGGCCTTGGCGGCCGACACATCTTCCGGACCCGTCACAACGGGTGGCAATTGACCTGGCGAGACAGTGCCCATCCAGAACAGCCAAACAACCAGGGGCGCGAGCACGAGCCGCAGCAGCGTCAGCGCGTTGGGCAGATGCTTCATGCGTGGGCGGGCTCCGGGCAAGGCGACTAGTTAGCGGCAAAGCTCAACCATGGGCAGGGCCTTCGGACAGATCCCCCTTGCGGTTCGTTACGGTATATCGTAGTGTTATAGTGTAACATATGGAGTTCTCTGATGCGTTCCTCCCGGCACCTCCTTCTGGGCGCAGCCGTCGTTGCGCTGTCGGCGCCCGCTGCCCTGGCGCAGACCCAGCCCGCCGTCGAGCAGCACGAGGACCCGGGCGACGTGGTCGTTATCACCGGCGTGGGCCCAGCCCGCACCGGCGACGAGTTGATCGCCTCCACCACTGTGCTCGGCAGCGACGATATCGCGGAGCGCATCTCCGGCGGCCTCGGCGACACGCTGGAAGGCCTGCCAGGCATTTCCACCACGGCATTCGGTCCCGGCGCGAGCCGGCCGGTCATCCGCGGCCTCGGCGCCGAGCGGGTGCAGGTCCTCACCAACGGCATCGGCGTGATCGACGCGTCCGCCGCCAGCCCCGACCACGCGGTCACGGGCGACCCTCTGGGCGCCGAACGCATCGAGATCCTGCGCGGCCCTGCCACGCTTGCCTATGGCGGCGGCGCTGCGGGGGGCGTGGTCAACGTGATCGACGGCCTGATCGCCGAACGAGTTCCCGACGCGCCCCTGAGCGCCATGGGCTATGCTGGCTATACCAGCGCAGACGAGGGCAAGACCCTCGCAGCGCGCGCCACCGGCAGTAGCGGCCCTCTGGTAGGCACGTTGAGCGCGACCTGGCGCGAGAGCGACAATCTCGACATTCCCGGCTTTGCCGAGTCCGCGCGCCTGCGCGCGCAGGAAGCTGCCGAAGGCGAAGTACATGACGAAATCTCCGGCACGCTCGAAAACTCGGGCATCGAATCCCAGGCGATCAGCGGGGGCCTCTCATTCGTCGGCGACGATGGGTTCGTGGGCGTCGCTGTTCGCCAGCTGGAATCGAAATATGGCCTCGTCGGCGGCCACGAGGAAGAAGCGGCCGCCCCGGTCGAACTGGGCACGCTGGCGATCGGCGTTGCGGCTGTCGGCGAAACGCCCGACCAGCCCTTCATCGACATGGAACAGACGCGCGTCGATCTTCGCGGCGGCTGGAATTTCGCGCAGGGCCCGCTGAAGCGCATCACCGGCGCGGCCTCGACCGTCGACTACCAGCACACTGAGTTCGAAGGCCCGGGGGTGCCAGGCACTGTCTTCACAAATGAAGGCCACGAACTGCGCCTCGAAGGCCAGCACGCCGCTTTCATGGGCCTTGAGGGAAGTATTGGCCTGCAGTCCTCGCGCCGCGATTTCCGTGCGATCGGCGACGAGGCCTTCGTCACGCCGACCGTAACGGAAGCGACCGGCGTCTTCATCTTCGAGACCTTCGAGCAGGACCAGTGGGGCCTAGAAGGCGGGCTGCGCCTTGACGAAGTGAAGCTCGACAACGCGATCGCCGGCGAACAGTCTTTCGATACACTCAACGCATCCTTCGGCATTCACGGTCACGCAACTGAGCAACTCTTCCTCGGCCTCACCGCCAGCCGCACCGAGCGCGCGCCCACCGACGTCGAGCTATTCGCTGACGGCCCGCACCTCGCGACCCAGCAATACGAAGTCGGCGACGCGACGCTCGACACCGAGCGCGGCGTCAGTCTAGAGGCCAGCGCGCGCTGGGAGGCAGGCCCGCTCCGCATCGACGGGAGCCTCTATCGCTTCGACTTTGAGCGCTTCATCTTTCT
The DNA here is from genome assembly GCA_903842595.1 of uncultured Alphaproteobacteria bacterium. GTDB lineage: Bacteria > Pseudomonadota > Alphaproteobacteria > Caulobacterales > Hyphomonadaceae > UBA7672. Next base: position 22,456 of record CAIMMO010000113.1, on the reverse strand, counting down.
CGCTCCGACCGGCGCCGAACTTGATGGCCTGCCGGTCTTCGAGGCGACACAAGCGGACGCAAACTTCACCGGCGCAGAGATCAGCGCAACGCTCGAACTCGGCGAAGCCTTCGGCGTACACTGGCACGTCGATGGCGGCGCCGATTTGGTACGCGCAAAACTTGACGCTGGCGGCAACCTGCCGCGTATCCCACCCATGTCCGCCACGGCCGGCATCGAAGCTGAGACCGATTTCGTTAAAGCCCGCCTTGAAGCACGCTGGGCCGACGAGCAGGATCGCGTCACGGCGGGTGAACTGCCAACCGATGGCTGGACGGCGATCGACCTGCGCACCACCTGGCATGTGACGCCCGAAGTCGATCTGATCGTCGAGGGGACCAACCTCACCGACGAGGAAATCCGCCACCACGCCTCACCCCTCAAGGACCTCGCGCCGATGGCCGGGCGCGGCTTCCGCATCGGTCTGCACGCAGATTTCTGAGGTGGTCGCCTCCGGTTTCGCGTACTGGGCGCGAAGCCGGGCGAACCGCATGAAGCTCGCTCAGCGCGGCCCGGCGACGATCTTGTCGTCGTGCAGCGCCGAGATCTCCGTGTTCGAAAAGCCGATCTCGGCCAACAATTCGTCCGTGTGCTCGCCGAGGCTCGGCCCGCGCGTCGGGGGCACGCGCTCGGCGTCCGAGAACGCAATAGGATTTCCGGGCGTAAGATACGAGCCGATTCCGGGATGCTCGAGCATCGAGAACATCGGATTCGCGGTCGAAACGTCCGGGTCCCGCTCGACCGCTTCCTTGAACGACCGATAGCGGCTCCACGTCACGCCCCGGCTGTCGAAGGCCTGAGCGAAATCTTCGATGCGCCTGCTGTCGAAGAACGGCTTTAGGACAGCTGTGATCGCGTGGCGATGCTTGAACCGCTCGCCCTCGCGGCTGAGGTTCGCGCCAAGCTTCGCTGCGAGTTCGTCGAAGGCGGGCTGCGTATGTGTTGCAGCTTTCAGATTGTCCCACTGGCGCACGGTGAGGGCGACCACGATGACCCGCCCGTCGCCCTTGCAGACAAAGTCCTGCGCATAGGCGCCATAGAGCGAGTTGCCCATCTTCGGCCTGTCATAGCCGTTGATCGTCACCTCGCCGATGATGCCGAGATTGCCCAGCATCGCCAGCGCCATGTCCTTGAGCGCCAGCTCCACCAGTTGGCCGCGGCCCGTGAGCCGGCGGTGGCGCTCTGCAGCCAGGATGCCAAGTGCCGCCTGCTGCCCCGTAATGCAGTCCCACGCCGGCAACACATGTCCTGTCGGCTCCGTCGTCCCCTCGGGCCCGGTCGCTGTCGGAAACCCGACCGCAGGGTTCACTGTGTAGTCGACCTGCGGCCCGCCGCTGCGATCGCCCATGATGGACATCATGATCAGGTCTTCGCGATGCTTGCGAAGCGAGTCATAGTCCATCCAGCCGCGCACGCGTAGGTTGGTCAGAAAGATGCCGGCCTGTGCGCCCGGCGCGCATATCAGCCGCGTCACCACTTCCTGTCCACGCGGCGTCGCCATGTCGACGGCGAGGCTGCGCTTGCCCTTGTTCAGCCCCGCCCAGAACAGGCTGCGCCCCGTGTCGGTCACCGGCCATCGCTCATAGTCGAGACCGCCACGTATGCGGTCGAACCGGATCACGTCGGCGCCCATCTGCGCCAGCGTCATACCCGCCAGCGGCGCCGCGACGAAGGCCGAGCCCTCAACGATGCGAAGACCTTCAAGTATCTTGACCATGGCTTCCCCCACCTTGCGCCGGTGTCATCGTCCACCGGCAGGACGCGCCGGCCTGTTCTGGTTTACGCGGTCGTCCACCTGACGCGCGCCTGCATGCCGATCAGGTCCTCGCCATTTGCCGTGTAGAGGTGCAGCTCGCCATTCTCGTCGGTACGACCGTTGAGCGTGATGGCGTCGAAGTCGAACAGCGGCCGCATCCCACGAAACTGAAGATGGGCAGGTCGCGCACCCTTCGGCCCGCGACGCAACGCTGCGTCAAACAGCAGGATCGCCTGCAGCGGACCGTGCACCACAAGACCGGGATAGCGCTCCACCTCCGTGGCGTAGCTGCGGTCGTAGTGGATGCGGTGGCCATTGAACGTGAGCGCCGAAAACCGGAACAGCATCACCGGATCGATCGCAATCGCTTCGCGCCAGTCGCACGGCGGCAGCGGCACAGGCGCAGGCGGCGTGAATCGTTCGGCGATCGCGATGAAGGCGAGATCCTGTTCCTCGCGCATGGCGACGACGCCGTTGGCGCGAACCTCGTGCGCCATCGTCAGCAACACCATGGGGCCGGCCGCGCCGGATTTCTCTACGATCTTCGTGATGGTCGATGTGCGCTCGATGCTGTCCCCGATCCGAACGGGCGCCTCGAACGCGCAACGGCTGCCCGCCCACATGCGGCGCGGCAAGTCGATCGGCGGCAGGAAACCGCCGCGACGAGGATGGCCGTCGGGGTCAACCTCCGTCATCAGCGAGAGCGGCAGGAAGTTCATCCATGTCCAGATCGCGGGAAGAGCATCGCCCTCGGTCAGCGCCTGTCCGTTGGCGTGGTTCAGTGTGAGGGCCAGCGCGCGCGCTGGAAAGGCGGCGACGGTGTCACGCAGCGTCTGGCTGCGCCCGACCCAATCCTGCCACGCTCCGTCGGCCATGCGTCCTCCAGCCAAGGCTTCATCACTATGGCGCCGGTCCGGCGCGAACGAAAGTCGAAATCGGCTGATTTGCGGTGCCGTAAGGTCGCCCGGGCCATTGCATGCGCGCAAGGTCAGGCTCAGCTATCCGCGTGGGCCGAGAGGGGCGCGATGCCGTTGAGTCGGGTTGAATTCAATGCGTTCTGCGGCGGGTTGCCGGCGACCAGTTTCGTCCAACAGTGGGGCGGCGCGCAGGTGTGGAAGGTGGGAGGGAAGGTCTTCGCCATGGCGTGGTTCGAGAAGGGCCGCGAGCCCGAGATCACCTTCAAGGTGTCCGACATCGGGTGGGAGGTGCTGCGCGAGGCGCCGGGGTGCAGGCCAGCCCCATACATGGCCTCGCGCGGGCTCAAATGGGTACAGAGCTACGCCGCGCCCGGCCTCGCCAAGCGCGAGGTCAAGTCCTACCTCCGCGCGTCATATGAGATGATTGTTTCTGCGCTATCCATCAAGCTGCGCAGGAAACTGAGGCTCAAGGAAACACGCAATGGCTGACTTCACGAATATCCGCGCGTTGACGTTCGACGTCTTCGGCACCGTCGTGGATTGGCGCAGCGGCATCGCCCGCGAAGCAGAGGCGATCCTTGGCCCGAAAGCGCACGCGCTCGACTGGGGCGCCCTGGCCAATTCGTGGCGCAGGCCGATCCTGCAGGCGATGGCGCCGGTGCGATCGGCCGAGCGCAGCTATGTGACGATGGACGCCCTGCATCGCGAAACGCTGGATGTCGCGCTGGCGGAGTTTGGCGTCACGGATCTCGACGAGACAGAGAAACACAGGCTTGCCATGGGATGGCGCCGCCTCGATCCGTGGCCGGATTCGATCGAGGGGATGAACCTGCTCAAGGCGAAGCACGCCGTCGTCGCGCTGTCGAACGGCAACATCGCGCTCGTTCTGTCGATGGCGAAGCGCGCCGGCATTCCGTGGGACACGATCCTCGGTGCCGATCTTGTCCGCACCTACAAGCCGGACGCCGCGATCTACGACAGCGCGTCGCGCTTTCTCGACATCGCGCCCAGCCAGGTGATGATGGTGGCTTGCCATCCGGGCGACCTCGACGCCGCTAAGTCACGCGGCCTCATGACGGCCTATGTGCACCGGCCGCTCGAGTGGGGCCCTGGCACAGAACGCCCGCTGCCCGAGGCGGGAGTGTATGACGTGATCGTCCAAACCGTCACGGAGCTGGCGGAGGTGATGGGGGCGTGAAGGCCCCGTTCGCCAGCCTTGCTTTCACTTCCACTGGTCCGGCTCTAGACTTCGGCCTTCGGCGCAGGAGGGGGGCATGTACAAAACCGTATTGTTCATGGCGATTGCAGTTTCAGCGGCTCTGAGCGCCTGCGGCGGCGAGGAACCTGGGCAGATGGCTGATGTTGAGATCGCTGAGCCTCCAGCGCCGCAGCCGGCAAGGCTTCCGATCGGCGAGATCGCGAAAGCGGATGTTCCCGACCTTATGGCGGCCATCTACGAGGATGGCGCGCCAGACAACGTTTGGGATCTCGGCGTTGTCGTAATGGGTGAACGCGCCGTGCTCCTGACCGGCGCAGACAATGTCGAAGCATGCGCCGACTGCACGGGCAGCCTGTCGCTCTTCTATCTCGTGCGGATGGAGGCGGGATTCCTGCTGCAGGAAGAGTATCGCGATTTCCATCCATCCGGCAGCGGCGGAAAGTTCAATCGCGAGATCGAACTCACCCGGTTCGGAGGGCGAGACGGCCGGGCGGCCTACGCTGGCTTCACAGATGTGAACGGCCGGGCGGAGTGCGATGCAAGGACGCTGACAGTCTACATCCTCACAGAGGCCGGTCCGCGCAAGGCGCTGGAAGCGCCCTTTGGGGTCGACAAAGGCTCAGGATCTGTCGACGCCATGATCGTTGATCCCGAACCATTTCAGGCGGAATTCACGATCGCCTATGAAACGTCGCGGGATGATTTCGTCGCGCCGTACATGTTCGTCAACCAGATGCTGCGACCGTCATTTCCGACCCCCTCGTGGACGCGGGCGGCTTGCTGAATGTGGCGGCTTACTCCAGATAACTCGCGGCAGAACTGAAAGGGCCCGCTCGGTTGAGCGGGCCCTTCTGCAATCGTGTTGTGGCGATCAGCCCAGCCTGATCACCAGCTGGTTGTGCTGGTCCCACAGCGCTTGCGGCAGGCGGTCGCCGAACTTCTCGAAGAAGGGCGGGATCAGCCCGGCTTCCTCGCGCCAGACGTCGTGGTCGACGCCGAGCAGCGTGTCCATCTGCGCGTCAGTCAGCGAAAGGCCGGAAATGTCGATTGACGATTTCGCGGGCACGCGGCCGATGGCTGTATCGTTGGCGGCGGCATTGCCTTCCAGGCGATCGACGATCCACTTCAGCACGCGTGTGTTCTCGCCAAAGCCCGGCCAGATGAACTTGCCGTTCGTGTCCTTCCGGAACCAGTTGACGAAGAAGATCTTCGGCAGCTTGGCGCCGGACGTCTGGCCGATCTTCAGCCAGTGCGCGAAGTAGTCAGCCATGTTGTAGCCGGCGAAGGGCAGCATCGCGAACGGATCGCGGCGCAGCTCGCCCACCTTGTTCTCGGCCGCAGCGGTGCCTTCCGAGGCGACCGTCGAGCCCATAAACACGCCATGCTCCCAGTCGTAAGCTTCCGTCACCAGCGGCACGGCCGATGCGCGGCGACCGCCGAACAGTATCGCGGAGATCGGCACGCCTTTCGGGTCTTCCCACTCGGCGGCGATTACCGGGCATTGTTCTGCCGGGCAGGCAAAGCGCGCGTTGGGGTGAGCAGCAGGCTCACCCATCGCCGGCGACCAGGGACGGCCGCGCCAGTCGGTCAGGCCTTGCGGCGGCTCCTTCGTCATGCCCTCCCACCAGACGTCTCCGTCAGCGGTCAGCGCCACGTTGGTAAAGACTGTGTTGCGTGCGCAGGAATCCAGCGCGTTCCGGTTGGTCGCTGCGGACGTTCCCGGCGCGACGCCGAAGAAGCCCGCTTCCGGGTTGATGGCGTAGAGCTGACCATCCTCGCCAAAACGCATCCAGCAGATGTCATCGCCAATCGTCTCGGCCTTCCAGCCCTTCAGCGTCGGCTCGAGCATCGCAAGGTTGGTCTTGCCGCAGGCTGACGGGAAAGCAGCGGCCACATACTTCACCACGCCTTCGGGGTTCGTCAGCTTGAGGATCAGCATGTGCTCGGCCAGCCAGCCCTCATCGCGCGCCATTACCGAGGCAATGCGCAGCGCATAGCACTTTTTCCCAAGCAGCGCGTTGCCGCCATAGCCCGACCCGTACGACCAGATCTCGCGGGTCTCGGGATAGTGTACGATGTACTTGTCATCGTTGCAGGGCCACGGCACGTCCTTCTGGCCGGGGGCCAGCGGCGCACCCAGTGTGTGCACGGCGGGAACGAAGAATCCGTCTTCGCCCATCTGCTCGAGCGCGGCGCGGCCCATACGGGTCATCACGCGCATGGAGATGGCGACATAGGCCGAGTCAGTAATCTCAACGCCAAGCGCGGAAATCTTCGAGCCCAGCGGACCCATGCAGAATGGCACGACGTACATCGTGCGGCCGCGCATCGCGCCATCGAACAGACCAGCAAGCTTGACGCGCATTTCAGCCGGATCAGCCCAGTTGTTGGTCGGGCCCGCGTCGATCTGTTTCTCCGAGCAGATGAAGGTGCGCGATTCAACGCGGGCGACATCCTTCGGATCGGAGGCGGCATAGAACGAGTTCGGACGCTTTGCGGCGTTGAGACGCTTAAGCGTGCCCAGCGCGATCAGCTCCTGCGTCAGCTGGTCGAACTCTGCGTCAGAGCCATCGCACCAGTGAACACGGTCCGGCTTGGTCAGGGCCGCGATCTCGCGCACCCAGGCGACCAGCTTTGCATGGCCCGTCGGCGCTGGATCGAGACCCGGAACGGCTCGGCTTGCCGACTTTGCCGCCTTGGACTTCGCGACGGCCGCTTCTGTCATGCTCATCTCATCTAAATCCCACATCAACCCATCCGAGGCGGAGGCCGGGTCTTAGTCCCCGATAGTCCGCCAGGATTCCCAAAAGACAACTGGAGACGCTGCCCGGGCCCAACCTCTTTCGACAAGCACGCCCTGTGCCTTCGAGCCGCCTTTTGCCGATGCCAGAGCACGAATCGCCCGTATCGGAAACTGGCGCGCAGGTTAAAGCCTTCAAGGCGTCACCAGCGAACGCTTTGTCACAACTCGCCTTCCTTCGACCGCACCCTTCAGGCGCAACGCGCGTCGGGCGATCGATTTCTACCCAATTACCCAGCCCAGTGACACGGCGTCGAGTGAAATCTTGACGCTATGCGTCGCCGCGCCGCAGCATCGTTTCGTTCGCCGCAAAGGCGTTTCGAGCTGTTCCAAGCCAACTCACACGATTCCGGAACATTTCCCGGCCCTCGCGCGAAAAGCGCCAGCGGGCTCGCCTGCCGCAACGCAGCACGTCGCCGCAATCAGGCTTCAGGGGCTATGCCAGGTGACAGGGGTCACGTGGGATAACCACCCGGCAGGCGCAGATGTGCGGAAGGCGCACGAAAACGGAAACATGGCAGCGCGGGGCACATCGCCCTGCCGCCCAATCCGGAGCTCCCCCTGATGTCACTGACCGTCCTCCGCACCTCTGCTGCTTCACTCGTTGCCGTTGCCGCGCTGGCGGCCGTTCCCGCCTCGGCCCAGACCTCCGACACCTGGACAGCCCCACGCGCGGGTGAGCTGATCGTCACCGGCCGGGCGACAGTTGTCGCCCCGACCACAGAAGACCGCGTTCTGACAGCGGCCGGTGCTGACTCAGGGCTTCGCGTCGATGTGTCCGACGCCTATATGCCCACCCTGAGCTTCACATATTTCCTGACCGACAATATTGCCATTGAGGCCATCCTGGGCGCGACCCAGCACGAGATCCGCGCCATCGGCGGGACCACGAATGTGGCGGTCCACGAAACCTGGGTTCTGCCCCCGGTCATCACCCTGCAATACCGCCCGATCACGACAGGGAGTTTCAGCTCTTACATTGGGGCAGGCATCAACGGCATGATCTTCTTCGAAGGCCAGAATCAGAGCGGCTTCGATGTCGAACTGGAGAATGGCGTGGGCTATGCGCTGCAGGCAGGCGCCGACATCGGCATCAGCGGGCCCTGGAGCGCCAACATCGACGTCAAGAAGGTCTTCTTCAACACCAATGCCGAGATCAATGGCGGCACCCTGCGCTCCTCGGTTGACCTCGATCCCTGGGTGATCTCGATCGGTGTGGGCCGCAAGTTCTAGTTCGAGACACCGGGTCCGGCTCCCCCTGTTGGACAATCTGAACGCAGACTGGCTGGGGGGCAGGCAACGGCGTCTCGCTCATGTGCGTTGATGTTGCTGACCTGACCCCTGCCTCCCTCACAACCGGTGCAGGAAGGATCGCTCACTGGTATGGAAGGTCAGCAAGACCTCACTCGGGATATCCTCGATACCGATGGGGAAAGACGCGCGCCGCGGCGTGTCGTGATCGTACATCCTCTCGTGACACCGGTTTCCGCGAATCGCGGTCCTAGAGGCCGCATGCCTCCGCCTTGCGGGTTTCGGATGCGACCTGCCGCGACGTCTTGTCCGTCAGGCTGGTGACCAGGATGGGCAGGCCATCCGCCGCGAGCTTGTTGAACTCCGATCCGTCGTCGTCATCCCAGTAGCGATAGTCGAGGCCTTCGGCGCGCGCGCCATTGGTTCCGAAAATGCTCTCCACACCACGCGCCGCCAGTGCTGACCAGAGTTCCGGTCGCGGCTCGACATTGCCGGTCCATGCAAGGAAACGATCGGGCTTCACCCCGCGTGCGACAAGGTCATCGAGCTGCGCGACGGAATTCACTGTGGCCGTGATAATCAGCTCGGGCGCAAGGCTATGAACTTCGACCGCCTGTTCGTCCGTGTAGGTGATGACAAACACGTTGTTCTCGGCCTTTGCGGCACGCACTGCGGCAATGATCGGCGGGTAGGTTGCAGCACGCTTCTTGTCGAGCTCGAGGATCGCATTGTTCTTCACCGCCCAGGCCAGCGCAGCCTCCAGCGTCGGCGGCGCGAATTCCGTCACCTTGCTCCCGGTCTCCAGCTTCAGCGCCTGGATCTCCGCCAGCGTATGGTCCATGACGAGGCCTTCGCCGGTGCTGGTCCGCCCCAGATCGTCATCGTGCATCAGCACAAGCTTGCCGTCCTTCGTCTTGGCAATGTCGATTTCCATCGCGCGTGTCCCCGCCTGCAGCGTGCGCTCCAGCGTCTCGATCGCGTTCTCCGGATAATCGCGCGTCGCCCCGCCGCGATGTCCGATCAGCAGCAACCCGCCGGACGTGCGCAGGCAGTCGAGCCGCTCATCCAGCGGGCCGGTCGCTGCGGCAGGAACAACTGCAGCGCCCATTGGACCCGAGGCTCTGTCGACGGCAGTCGCATCGCTCGAAGCGCCCGCCGTAGGGGCCGCCGGCTGGCCACAGGCGGCGAGGATGAAGGCTGCGGTGCAGAAAAGGGCAAAGCGCATGGACGTCCCCGACAGCTTGGTGAGCCCTCGATAGCGCGGCCCTGTTCTGGGCGAAACGCCAATCGCCGCTTTCCTGAGCCGCGGACCCCGTCTAGGCATCCACAGAGGCACTGCAGAAGCTGCGTTACACCTGCTGCTCTCAACCTTCTGACCGCGAAAGAATTGCTCCTCAACGTGACGGCGTCTAGAAGGAGCGCCAAAGCCGCAAAACGGTCGCTTACGGGAGGTTGTTACATGTTTGGAATGGGCAAGAAGAAGCCAGAGCCGGCGAAAGCCGCCACGCCAGCAGCGCCCGGCGTTGCGACAGCCATGCCCGCCGCCAGCACGATAAAGCGCGGGCCGATGAACGGTATGATGCAGGACTGGAAGCTTACTGTCGACAAGGTGATCGAGCACGCCTACCTGAACCACGGCCATCAGGAAATCGTCACGCGCACGGTCGAGGGACCGATCGTCCGCTCCACCTATAACGACCTCTACAATCGTGCCCGGCAATGCTCGAACGCGCTCTTGGCCGACGGCGTCCAGAAGGGCGACCGGATCGCCACGCTGGCCTGGAACACCACGCGCCACATCGAGACCTGGTATGGCACGATGTGCATCGGCGCCGTGCTGCACACGCTGAACCCGCGCCTGTTCCCCGAGCAGATCGCCTGGATCATCAACCACGCCGAAGACACGCACGTCTTCTACGACATCACCTTCCAGCCGATCATCGAGGCGATCAAGGACAAGGTGCCGACGGTCAAGCACTTCATCGTGCTGACCGACGCCGCGCACAGGCCTCAGTCCGCCATGACAAACCTGCGCACCTACGAGGAATACATCGCGGGCAAATCGACCGACGTCACGTGGGGCGATTTCGACGAGAACACCGCCTGCGGCCTCTGCTACACGTCCGGTACGACGGGCGATCCCAAAGGCGTGCTCTACTCGCACCGCTCGAACGTGCTGCACACCCTGATCGGCATGCAGTATGACGCCATCGGGATCGGCGCGCGCGACACGGTGCTGCCGGTGGTCCCGATGTTCCACGCCAACGCATGGGGCATTGCCTTCTCCGCGCCGGCGGTCGGCGCCAAGCTCGTTCTGCCGGGCGCAAAAATGGACGGCGAGTCGATTTACGAACTGCTCGACGGTGAAAAGGTATCGTTCACGGCGGCCGTGCCGACCGTATGGCTCATGCTGCTGCAGTACCTCGAAGCGACAGGCAAGCAGTTGCCGATCCTCAACAAGGTCGTCATCGGCGGCTCGGCCGTTCCCGAACGCATTCTCCGCGCCTTCGAGGAAAATTATGGCGTCGAGGTCATCCACGCCTGGGGCATGACCGAGATGAGCCCGCTGGGGTCGCTCGGTTCGATGACCACTCCTGTGCTGTCCCAGGACCGCGAGACCATCGTAAAATACAAGCTGAAGCAGGGTCGGACCCCCTTCGGCGTCGAGATGAAAGTCGTCGACGACGCGGGCAAGACGCTGCCGCGTGACGGCAAGTCCGCTGGCCGCCTCGTGGTGCGCGGACCAGCCATCGCCAAGTCCTACTTCAAGAACGCTGGCGGCAACATTCTCGACAATGACGGCTTCTTCGACACGGGCGACGTCGCCCACCTCGATGAGCTTGGCTACATGCAGATCACCGACCGCGCAAAGGACGTCATCAAGTCCGGCGGCGAGTGGATCTCCTCGATCGACATCGAGAACTTCGCTGTCGGCCACCCGGCCGTGGCCAACGCCGCCGCCATCGGCCTGCCACATCCGAAGTGGGACGAACGCCCGCTCCTGATCGTGCAGCTGAAGCCCGGCGCCACGGCCACGAAGGAAGACATGCTCAACTACCTGAACGGCAAGATCGCCAAATGGTGGATGCCGGACGACGTCGCCTTCGTCGACAACATCCCCCTCGGCGCCACGGGCAAGATCAACAAGCTGGCCCTGCGCGCGACGTTCAAGGACTACAAGCTGCCCACCATCCAGGCGGCTGAATGACCGAAGCCCGATGACTGAGGCATCAAGGGCGCGCCAGCGCGAGCGTTCAGGGCGGATGCTGCGCATCGCCATCCTGGCGCTTGCGGTGGTCCTCGTGGCGGTCGGCGGCGTGATGCTGTTTGCAGGCCCGGTCCTGTTCCGCATGGGACTGATGGACCTGCTGACAGCACGCGGCTCCTTCATGCTGACCACGATGTGGGTGATGCTGGGCGCCGTCGCGCTTGGCATCGTCGGCCTCGTCCTCGCCTTCGTGAGCGGCCGCCACCGCTCCGGCATCGTCGCCATCCTGGTGACGGCCGCCGCTGGCATGTCCGCTGGCGGGATCTACAGCCGCGCGGTGGTCAGCCACGACGACCTTCCGCCGATCCACGACGCGCAGACCGACTGGAGCCTGCCGATCGCCTTTACCGAAGCGACCCTGAAGGACCGTGCAGCCGTCGGCGCAGTCCGCGTGCGCGACGACGCCATTGTCCCGCAAGGCAATGGCCGCTGGACCGGCATGACATTCGCCGCTGCGCAGGAAAGCTTCTACGACGACCTCAAGCCGCTGCGACTCGATGCAAAGCCGGAAGCTGTCACGCAAGCAGCCGCCCGTGCGATGGAGCGCCTTGGCTGGCGCGTCACGCGCACAGACGCCGAGGCCGGCGTCGTGGAAGCCGTCTACCGCTCGCCCTGGTACGAACTCATTCACGACGTGGCCGTGCGCGTCGTGATGGAGGGGCAAGGCTCCCGTGTCGATATCCGCGCCACCAGCCGCCTCCCAGGCCACGACACGGGCGAGAATGCTGGGCTCATAAAGCAGCTGCGCAACGAGATCGTGCTGGCTCTTTAAGCCCGCGCCCGTCCTTCAAGACGGCCTGCTGCCTCCTCGGTCTGAAGGCCAAGATGCTTCGGGACGCGACCAGCCCTCATCCTGAGGAGCGCCTGAAAGGCGCGCCTCGAAGAGCGAGGGCCTGCTCACCAGCGCTGCAGGACTAGGACTTCCTGCACATATACCGCGTCCGGTGGACGTCTTCCGGATTGTCCTCGTAGCCGGTGATATTCGGCGACACGATGTCCTGCGTCACGCGCGTCAGCAGCGGCAGCACAGCCGTCTCGCTCAGCATCAGGGCCTCAGCCGATTTCAGCAGCTCGGCGCGTTTTGCGCCGTCCACTTCCTTCGTCGCCTGGTCGAGGATCGCGTCATACGCCGGGTTGACGTAGTTGCCGTAATTCATCGGCCCCGTGCGCGAGTCGAGCAGGTACAGGAAATTGTACGCGTCGTTGTAGTCCGCGACCCAGCCCGTATCGCTGATCAGGAAGTTCTTCGCCTTCAGCATGTCATAGAGCGCCTGCGTCTCCACACGGCGGATTTCCGCCTGCACCCAGGGCGCAATCTCCTTGAAGTTCTGCTGCAGCACCGGCGCCATGCGCGGATTGTCGCCCGTCGAACGGTAGAGATATTCGAACGACAACGGCTTGCTCGGTCCGTAGCCCGCTTCTTCCAGCAACGCCTTGGCCTGCGCAAGCCGCTCTGCCCGGGGCAGCGACTTCCACTCGAACTCCGCCGGCGTGTAGTTGGCGATCGCACCAGGCACGAAGCTGTAGGCCGGAATCTGCCCGCCCTTCAGCACGTTCTGCGTAATGTGCTCGCGGTCCATCGCCAGTGCGATGGCCTTGCGCACGCGCGCGTCATTGAACGGCTCTTTCTGCGTGTTGGTCACGACATAGGTCGTCGCCATCATCGGCGAGATACGCGGCCAGCCGGGCAGGTTCTTCTGTGTGACTTCCAGCTGACCCGACGGGAAGGAGTTGTTCATGTCGATCTCGCCCGCCATCGCGCGGCGCACCATGGCGTCATGGTCGTTGACCGGAAGATAGATCACCTCCGAGAAACAGAGATCACCCGCACCGGCAAACGTCTCGTTCTTCACAGCGCGGATGAAATCGTTCTGGCGCATCTCGGCCAGCTTGTAGGGGCCATTGACGACGTAGTTCTCGGGGGTCGTCCACTTGTCGCCGAACTTCTCGACCGCGTGCCGTGGCAGCGGGAAGGCCGTGTAGTGCTTCAGCAGCCCGGGCAGGTGCGGCATCGGGTATTCGAGCTGGATTTCCAGCGTGTAGTCGTCGATCGCACGAACGCCCACCTGTTCCTTCGGAACCTGTCCTTCCTTGGCGGCGCGGCCATTCTTGATGCCGTACTGGATCGACGCATAGGCGATCTCCGCCTCGTTCGGATCGAACAGGCGCTGGAACGAAAACACGAAATCATCGGCTGTCAGGGCTTCGCCGTCCGACCAGGCCGTCTGCTTCAGCTTGATCGTCCAGGTAAGGCCATCCTCAGAGACGGTCCATGACTCCGCAACGCCCGGGACGGGAATGGCCTTGGCGTCCTCGGTGAACAACCCGATGAACATGTCGCCGATCACGTCATTGGCCCACGTCCCCTCCACCTTCTGCGGGTCCAGCGATTTGGGTTGCGCGCCAATCCCGCGCGTGAATCGTTCGGACGTGGTCTGTCCCGCATCTCCTCCGCACGCCGTCAACGCAAGCGCAGCGGCGAAAACGCTCGCCAGCAACGGGAACTTCAGGCGCATCAAGAACTCCTCTTTCGTGCAAACCGATGCACAGGCGTGCACGCGGTCGGCTTTTCGTATAGGAACCTAGCGTCAGACTGCCTTCGATTGGAAGGGCTTTGCGCTCTTCGCGCCCAATGACGAGTGTTAGCATGCGCGTGTTCATCTTTCTGTGTGCCGGAGTTTTGGTCGCCGGAGCGGCTTTCGCGCAGGAAGCGCCGCTTGCGAAGGTCTACGGATGCGCTGCGCTGCCGAAAGCGGATGAAAGGCTGGCCTGCTACGATGGCGCCGTTGCTAGCCTGAAGCAGGCGGAGACGGCGGGAGTCGTCGCAGTCATCAGTCGGGCACAGGTGACCGAGGCGAGCGAGCGGGCGTTCGGATTCAAGAAGACGGAAGCCGCCGACATCGCCCGCGCCGCTGGCATTGCGGTGCCCAAGGCTGCTGAACAGCTGGACAATGTGCAGGTGAAGATCGCGACTGCCGAGAAGCAAGCCGACGGGAAGTACCGATTCACGCTGGAAAGCGGGCAGGTATGGGACCAGATCGAAACCGAGAAAGTCGGCCGCCTCGGCGCCCTTCCCGTGACAGCCGAGATCAAGGCGGCGGCCCTGGGCAGCTTCCTGATGCGGATCGAAGGAGGTAGGGCCATACGCGTGCGCCGTGTGAAATAGGGCAGGCGCGAGATGTGGACAACGATCCTGATCTACGGTTGCCTGCTTTGCGTTGCGGCCCCTGGTCTCCAGTGGATCGAGTTCCAGCTTCTCGTTCGCGCCCACCCCGGCGATCTGTACATGTGTCTGCTCGCCGCTGGTTTTCTGGCGCTCGGCGTTTGGGTGGGCATGCGCCTGATGCCGCGCCAGCCTGCCGGCGAAGGCTTCGTCCCCAACGAGCATGTGCGGGGCACGCTGCGCATCAGCGACCGCGAATTCCAGGCGCTGGAGCTCCTGGCCGCCGGCCGCTCAAACAATGAGATCGCCAGCGCACTTGGTGTCTCACCCAATACGGTGAAGACCCGTGTCGCCCGGCTCTACAGCAATCTGGAGGTGACACAGCGGACTGAGGCGATCCTGAGTACGCGTGAGCTCGGCATGCTCAGGTAACACCGCATGTAACGCTCGAATTTCAGACGATTTTGGGCAAATCACCCCTCGGGCGATTGCGGCTGCGCGGGGCCGGCGGCTTCTCTCACAGAGACAAACGCAGAGCAGATCGCTCCACGAGCGCCGCACCAATCGTCTTCTTCGACATAGCAGGTCCGGATCTGCCCCGTCAGCGACAGTTGTTTGCCGACGCCTTCGGCCGGGAAAGCGCACCCACCGGTCACGTTTCCGTTGCTGTCAAGTCGCCCAGCCTGAACGGCTTGCTGCGCACCGATCCGGCCAGCTGCATGATCTATTTCGGCGTGCCCGATGTGACCAAGGCCCTCGCGAACGTTGTCGCAGCCGGTGGCGCCATCAACGCCCCGCGTTCGAGGTGAAGGGCGTCATCGTCCTGGGCCTCTTCGCTTACCACGCCGGCAACCAACTCGGCCTTGTCGAGATGCACGGCAACCAGCCCAGAATCCCGAAGGAGAGACCCCGCGTTCTCAGGCTCATCCTTCTATATGGCGTGCCCGGCGCGCTGATCTTTGGCGCGCCGCTCCTGTGGGGGATGCTCAGCTTCGAACCAGCTGGCGGCGCCATGCCCGAGACTGGCGCAATCATCGGCTACTTGACGACGCTGGTCGCCCTGACCGGCGTACTCCACGGCATGAAGCACTATCGCGACAGGGTACTCGGCGGCTTCATAACGTTTCTTCCTGCGCTCGGCATGGGCCTCGCCATCAGCGCCGTCGCCAGCCTGGGCTGGGTCATCGCGTGGGAGATCAGCCTCACCGTCACGAAATTCGACTTCGCGGGCGTCTATTTCGAAGCGATGGCCGAGCAGGCACGCGCATCCGGCGCGACGCCCGAGAGGATCCAGCAGATCACGAAGGAAGGTCAGGACTTCGCGGCCATGCACGCCAATCCGGCCATCCGCATAGCCATCAACTTCGCCAAGATGCTTCCAATCGGCGTGGTCATCTCCCTGATCTCTGCAGACCTGCTCGGCAACAGCCGCTTCCTGCCGGCGCGGGCCATGGCTTAGGGCGGGCTTCCCGCGCTAGCGATCCTTCGGATCAAACGCATCCCGTAGCCCGTCGCCGATGAAGTTCAGCGAGAACAGCGTCACCACCATCAGCGCCGCCGGCGCAAACAGCAGCCATGGATAGGCGAACTCCTTCTGCCCTGCCGAGATCAGCTGCCCCAGCGACGTCAGCGGCTCGTTCACGCCCAACCCGATAAACGAGAGAAAGCTCTCCTGCAAAATCACCACCGGCATGGTCAGCGTCACATAGACCGCTACCGGCCCGAGCAGGTTCGGCAGGATGTGCCGCACAATGATGCCCAGCGGCTTCACACCCGCCGCCCGCGCAGCCTCGACGAATTCCTTCTGCTTCAGCGCGAGCGTCTGCCCGCGCACGATACGCGCCATCGTCATCCACTCGACCGCGCCGATAGCGAGGAAGATCAGAAAGATGTGCCGGCCGAACACCACCGTCACCAGGATAACGAAGAAGATGAAGGGCACCGCGTAAAGGACGTCGACGATACGCATCATGAACTGATCGACGCGCCCGCCCGCAAATCCGGCCACCGCGCCCCACGCCACGCCGATCACCAGCGAGACGAAAGTTGCAATGAATCCAACCGCCAGCGAGATCTGAAGGCCGATCAGCAGCCGCGCCACCATGTCCCGCCCGAGAATGTCAGTCCCCAGCCAGTGCATGTTCTCGGACGTTGGCGCGATTCCGAGCCTGTCCTGATACTGGTATTCGTAGGAGTGCGGCCAAGCCAGCGGCCCGATGAATGCGACCAGCGTCAGCAAGGCCAGCAGCATCATCCCCGCCACCGCCGCCTTGTTCGCAAACAGCCGCCGCCGGGAATCATCCCACAGCGACCGCCCCTTCACGGCGGACTTTTTCAACACATCGGCGGTTGAGCCGGGAACGACAGCCATCATCATGAGTAGCGTACCCGCGGATCGAGGATCGCATAGAGCACATCGGCGATAAGGTTCAGCGCGATGATCAGCCCGCCATACAGGATTACGGCTCCCATCACGCGGGTATAGTCGCGCGTCATCGCGCCCTCGATGAAGGACGCGCCAACGCCGGGCAGGGTGAACACCGTCTCGATGACCACCGACCCCGTGATCACGCCCACGATCGCAGGCCCAAGATAGCTCACCACCGGCAGGACCGCCGCCGGCGCCGCATGGCGCAGCAGGATGCGCGTATCGCTTATCCCCTTCGCCCGCGCCGTCCGGATGAAGTTCGACCGCAGCACCTCCACCATCGACGCGCGCATCAGCCGCGAGATGATCGCCACCTGCGGCAGCGAAAGCGTCAGCACCGGCAGGAACAGGTTGTGGAAATTCATGCGGCCGAGGTCGAGCCCGCCCGCCGCGAACCAGTTGAGATAGACCCCGAACACCATGGCCAGCAGCGGTCCCGTCACGAATGTCGGGATCGAGATCCCGACCATAGCGATGCTCATCACCGAATAGTCGGCCAGCGAATTCTGCCGTATCGCCGCCAGCACGCCGAGCAGGACGCCAAAGAACAGGGCAATGGTGATGGAAAGCAGCCCGATGGTCAGCGACACCGGCAGGCCCTCGCCCAGCAGTTCGCTTACATCCTTGTCGTAGAAGACCATGGAGGGTCCAAGATCGCCCTGCACCACCTTGCCCACATACTCAAAATACTGCTCGTGCAGAGGCTTATCGAGGCCAAGGCTGGCCTTCAGGTTCGCCTCCACCGCCGGCGTCAGCATGCGCTCGGCCGAATACGGGTTCCCTGGCGCCGCACGCAGCATAAAGAACACGACGGTGATGATCACCAGCATGGTGGGAATGGCCGCCAGCATGCGACGCCCCACATAGGCCCACGGGATCCGGGAAGCCAGGCGCGCCAATGCTGAAGATTCCGGAGAACGGGACGGGTCAGTCGACAGGGGTTACGTCCTCCGCAGGCTCCAGCTTATAAGAGGCGAACTAGAGGTCGTTGCGCAAGCGGACATTTGTCGCGGATCAGAAGAGGCATCGAACAACATGGCTGACATCAGGCAGGTTTCTCATCGGTTTGCCGTCGCGCCGCAGATCGCGCTGGGTGATATCCCCGCCATCTCCATCATGGGCTACCGCCATATCATCAACAATCGGCCCGACGGCGAGGAGCCGAACCAGCCGACGTCCCAGGAGATCGAAGCGGCCGCAAGGAAGGAGGGCATGACCTATGCTCACGTCCCCTTTGTGGGCCAGCCACCCGCCGACGCCGTGAAAGCCGTAATGGCCGCCAGCGCGAAGACGCTCGCCTATTGCCGCTCAGGCACTCGCTCGGTCACCGCATGGGCGCTGGCGGAGGCGTCCGAGGGCGTCGACCCGCAGGACATCATCGATCGGGCGCAAGAGGTCGGCTACAATCTGGGCGCCATGCGCGGCCAGCTCCGCCGACTCGGGGAGAGGTAGACGTGGCCGGAATTCCCTTCGTCCGCGATCTCGACTTCGCCTATGGACGCACCGACAGGGCGAGCCCGCTCATCCGTCGCGTGATTGCGCAGAACCCCGGCCCGTTCACCTTCCTCGGCACCGGCGTCTACATCGTGGGCAAGAGCGACGTCGCCGTCATCGACCCCGGCCCGCCAATCCACGCCCACTTCGAAGCACTGAAAGCGGCCCTGACAGGCGAACGCATCACCCACGTCTTCACGACCCACACCCATCTCGACCACTCGCCGCTCGCCCATCCCCTCGCACAATGGGCCGGCTGCAAGGTCTACGGACTGCCCGATCCTTCAGGCACAATGTCCCACGCCTCGCTCGAGGAAGATGGCCAGGAAGGCTTCATGCCCGATGTGCTGGTGAAGGACGGCGACACCTTCTCCGGATCAGGCTGGACGCTGGAAGCGATCACCACACCCGGCCACATGTCTAACCATGTCTGCTACGCCCTGAAGGAAGAGAACGCGCTCTTCTCCGGTGACCACATCATGGGCTGGTCCACCACTGTCATCTCGCCACCCGACGGCAACATGGGCGACTACTATCGCAGCCTCGCAAAAATCCGCGCGCGTAACTTCAGCACACTCTGGCCCACGCACGGGCCGCCCGTGAAGGACGTCAATCCCTTCATCGACGCCTATGTCGCTCATCGCCGCGCACGCGAGGAAGCCATCGTCGCCCGCCTAAAGGCCGGCGACACGCTGATCCCCGACATGGTCAAGGTGATCTACAAGGACGTCGACGTGCGCCTCCACGCGCCCGCCGCCCATTCCGTTCTGGCGCACATGATCCATCTGGTCGAAGCGGGCAGGGCGACGGCAGAGGGCCCGTTCAATCTCGCCACGCGCTATCACGCTGCATGATCTGGTTGGTGCGACACGGGCAGACCGCGTTCAACGCCGAAGGCCGCATCCAGGGTGCGAAGGATTCCCCGCTCACCGCGCTTGGCGAAGAGCAGGGCCGCCGCCTCGGGCAGATGCTCGGCCGCATTGCGCCGAAAGAGGCCCGCATCATCGCCTCGCCCCTCGGCCGTACCCAGCACACCGCCCGCATCATCCGCGAACATGGCGGCTTCGCGTCCCCCATCGAAACTGACGCGCGTCTTGCGGAGATCAGCCTCGGTGAATGGGACGGCATGCTGAAGGGCGACATCCGCGAACGGGTCCCCGACTATGACGCCGGGCCCAACCGCTGGAGCTGGTTCTTCAACGCCCCCGGCGGTGACAGCTGGGACGCGCTCAACACCCGCCTTCAAAGCTGGCTTGAAGAGGCCGTCGCGACGGACCACCCCATCATCGCAATCTCCCACGGCGTCTCCGGCCGCATCCTCCGCGGCCTCTTCGCCCAACTCGCCCGCGACCAGACCCTCAGGCTCGACATCCCCCAAGACGCCTGCTTCCACCTGCGCAATGGAAGCATTGAGCGCATCGATTGCTGAGGCGCGGACTTGCGACATCCGCCTGCCAAGCAGGCAGTGTCTCGCCCCGTCCCAACGCCTCCATAACCAGCCGATTCCCGACACCTCCGTCCCCTACCTCCAGACCTGTGAAATACTGCACGCATCCCTCCCGCTTGGAGGGCGGCCGATAACCGTTAAACGGCGCGGTGTGGATGCAGGCGAGCGTGAAGAGCCTCTCGAGCCAGCGAGACGAGGCTTTTTTACGGGAACTGGTCCTGAAAAGGCCGGCCCGTACGCCGGCAGCCTCAACGCCGACAAGCGGATGGAATGCAGGCCGCAGCGCGCGGGCCGCCGTCCAGCACCTGCCGGGGGCGAACCTCTTCCTGCCGCCAGCTCCGCCACAAGCGGAGACGCCAATCACGCGGGGCATCCCGCGCCCCCCGGGGCGTTCATCGATCTGGAGATCCAGAGCGACAGAACCACAGGCGGTCCATGCCGGCCTGAAGGAGGGCGTGTGTCCGACGCCGGGTTAAACAAAGTCGCAACGCGCGAAACTCGTGCCCCTACCGCTCCACCACCGGCGCCATCCACACCTTCGCGCCAGGCGCCTGACCGACCGCGCGAAGCTGCGAGATCAGCGCCTCCGCACGCTGCCGCCCGATCACGCCCGCAACCGCGCCGAGCACCTGGCCCTCGGATGCCCCCGCCTTCGCCGCCGTCATCGTGCTGGCGATCAGATCAAACGGCGTAGAGGTGTGGATGTTCATGCGCAGGTCCACGCCATCGGCCTCGGTGAAGCCGGCGAGATTGCGCGCCTCCTCGATCGCCGTGATCAGGTCGCCGGTCTTGTTGACCAGTCCTTGCGCCAGCGCGTCCTCGCCGGACCAGACGCGCCCGCGCGCAATTTCCTGCACCTTCTGCAGCGGCAGATCGCGCCCTTCCGACACCAGCCGCGTGAAGCGGTCATACGTGCCCTGCAGCGATTGCTGCAGCTTGGCCTTCTGCGCCGGCGTGAAGTCCTCGGTCGAATACGCTCCGGCGAATTCTCCACCGATGCCCACGGACGCCGGGTTGATCCCGAACTCGCGCAACCCATCTGCAATGGCGAACTTGCCGCCGAACACGCCGATCGATCCGGTGATGGTCGAGCGCGTCGCGACGATGCTGTCTGCGCTCGCCGCCACATAGTAGCCGCCCGACGCCGCCGCCGACCCCATCGAGACAACGACCTTCTTGCCCGACGCCTGTACCTTCTTCACGGCGTTCCAGATCTGGTCCGAAGCCGTCGCCGATCCGCCGCCGGAGTCGACGCGGAACACGACAGCGTTGATCTCGTCGTTCTTTGCAATCTCCATCAGCTCCGCCGCAACGCGATCCGACGCAAACATGGGCGTCCCGATCGCGAACACGTCACCCGACTCGCCGCCGCCCGTGACGATGTCGCCTTCGCCGCCAACGATGGCGATTACAGCCTTCCCATCGCGCGGCTGGCCCCGGTAATCCGAAATGGCCACGAGCTCGCCTTCCGCCCGCTCACGCGCGGCGGCTGCTGCTTCCTCTGGATAGCCGAGCTTGTCGACAAGCTTCAGCTCCACGGCACGTTCCGAAGAATAGGGACTTGCTTCCAGCAGCGTGCGCAGCGCCGCAGGCTGAATTTTGCGGTCCGCCGCGATGTCGGCGATCGAATGGCCCCAGACGCTTGTCGCCAGAGCCGTCATCGCCAGCGCGTGCGGCTCGGAATAGCTCGTGCGCTTATAAGTGTCGGCTGCGTTCTTGAACTCGTAGAACTGCTCGATCTGCGGATCGACCTTGAACTTTGCGAACGCTCCGCCAAGGAACAAGGTCTCGAATGTGATCCCCGGCGTCTCGAACGACGTGCCCGGCTGCATCCAGATCTCGCTTGCCGCCGAGATCGCGCGATAGGACGAGGGGCCGCTCGCCAGGAATCCCTGCGTGTGCGCGATGATGAACTTGTCGGCTGCCCGCAGCCGCAGGAAGGCGGAGCGCAGCTCCTCTGCACGCGATGAGCCCAGGTCGATCTCCGGCGCCCGCACGAACACGCCCTTCACATCGGGATCGCTCGCCGCCGAATTGAGCCGCAGCAGGACCTCGACAAAGGACACGTCACTGAACGCCGCGCTGAGGGCATCCGCCGCCGGCTGGTCAGGCCACGACCGGCGCAGGTCGACCTCGATCACGGCATTTGGCACCCGCTGTGGCTCGCCCGAGGGCAGAAAGGACATCAGCAGCATCAGCGGGATCAGGACAAAGAACACCACCAGCGCCGCAAGGCCGCCAAGGAAGGTGAGGAGGAAAGTACGCATGCAGGTCTCCAGGCCGTCAGCCAGCCTTAGCCGCAAATGCACGCGTTCGTCACCGCCGTAATGCCGGCAACGTTAACGATTTGATTGGGCGGGAGCTGACCTGGTCGGAGTAGCTGGATTCGAACCAACGACCTCTTGCTCCCGAAGCAAGCGCTCTACCAGGCTGAGCTATACTCCGACGGAGCGGGGCCTATAGCGGCTTTCCGATTGGCGCGCAACGCCGGAAAAACACCGCCAAATCCGGTCGATCCGGGTGGCCGATGCGAGCGAAACTGCGTCAAAACAGGGCCGATCCGGGCAGTTGCTTTCCGCGCGCGAATTGCATAACTCTCCGCCCTCTCCCTGCACTGGGGCGTCGCCAAGTGGTAAGGCAGCGGTTTTTGGTACCGCCATTCCGGGGTTCGAAT
>CAIMMO010000112.1 GCA_903842595.1 uncultured Alphaproteobacteria bacterium | reverse complement strand
TCCGCTCCCATAGATACGAGAACAGAGGATCGGCCTCATATGGCTTCCGCTTCTCGTCGCGATCCGTCTTCGCCAGCTCCAGCTTCTGCTCGGCGCGCACCGACACCGACCGCGCCTCCTCGAACGCCTGCTTCAGCGCGACATAGCCGGGATCGGTCTGGACCGCCGCCTCGGTCTCCGTCACCAGCGTCTCATACGCATTCAGCGCCGCATCGACCTCGACCTCGCCCGCGCGCCGCATCGCCTCGGCGTCCTTCAGCCTGGCTTCCGCCGCCGCAACCTCGCCATCGATCCGCGCCGTGAATGCCTCATGCGCCGTCAGAAGCCGCGCTGCCTCTTTCTCCGCAGCAGAAAGGGAGTCCGTCGCCTCCACCTTGATCACGTCGAGCCGCATCGCCGCCAGCTGGCGATAGCTCTCTGCCTTAAGCCGCGCGAGATCCGCGCGACGCCGCGCGTGCGACTCCGCCCCACGCGCCGCCGCATCGAATTCCTCGCGCGCGCCAGCTGTCAGCGAGTCGAGCCTGTGCAGCGCATCACGTCCGGTTGTAAGGTCGTCTACCATTGCGTGATCGCCCCGCCCGGCACGGGCGTATCGAATGCGGGCTCAAGCTCGCCGCGCGTCTTGCGCCCAAGAATATCGTTCACCACCATGCCGTTCGACGCCTTCTCTGCACCGACGCGATCGAACGTCGTCTTGTCCACGCGCTGCGCCCAAAGACTTACGCTTTCAGTTGTCTGCGCCTCCACGCTGCGGATCGGCACCTTCAGCACGCGCCCGCCCGGCGCCACCGCCTCCACAACGAGATAGTAGTTCATCGCATTCGGCTGGTCGTTCGCCTGCCGCCAGAAGCCAGTGTCCTCATCCGGCCGCGAGACGATGCGAATATCGTATTCCTGCGCCAGCTGGTCGTTCATGCCCTGCATGGCCTTCAGCTGCGTCCGCGCCGCATCGCGATCGCCATTGGCAACCGCTCTCTGTCCCTCCGCCGCCAGACTCGCCAGCTGCGCATCGATCACCGGGTCCCTCGCCAGCGCCTGCCCCTCGGCCAGCTCCGCCGAGATCGTCGTCGGCATGTTCTGCCACTCGGCCGTCATCGGCCCGAACACCAGCAGCTGGAACCCCACGGCGATCGCCGCCAGCAGCCCCACCGCAGTCACCGTCTGCGGCAACCACTTCCTGCGATTGACATAGGCCTTCGCCAGCCTGACCGAGAACGTATCGCGCGGCGGCTTGTAGACGAATCGCTGCTCCGCCAGCGCCTTAACGCCATCCTTGAGGATGCGATCCGGCACCTCGATGCCCTGCGCGCCATAGATCTCCTTGAGCCGCGCGAGGAGCTGTTCCTCGCGCGCGGTCTCATTGAGCTCCATGTCAACGATGCGGGTGCGATGGCGCAGCGTATCCACCACATCCATCGCCATCATGACGTCATCGAGCTTGCGGGGATCTTCCACCATGGAGCCCGGCTTGACGCCGGTTGGCGGCACGACAGGCGCCGTCTGCCCCGTCCGCACCGGAACGGAAGTATCGCTCATCGCGCGTCGATCATGACGTGCGAACGGTCAGGGCCGCCGCCGCGCCCTGTTCCACCAGCAGGGCCAACCGGCGTTTGCCGTCCTCCACTGCATCGCGGATCTCGGCCGAGTTCTGCGTCGAGAGCTTGCGCATCTCCGCGATGATCCCGATCGAGCGCTCCTGATAGCTCACGACCGAATCCACCAGCTTCTTCACTGCAGCGGCCGAAATCGTCGGGCCATAACCCGCCTTCAGCGCCGCCTCCTGCACCTTGCCACCGATCTCTGCGAGCACTTCGAGAGACTGGTCGACGCCCTTCTTCATCGACTCCAGCGTCTGGGTCGATTCATGCAGCCCGTGCATGCCCGTGAAGGTCGCCGACAGCGCCGTCAGCACAACCTCGTTGGTGCCGAAGAACGAAACAGATTGCGCGTAGATGCGCTCCTTGGCGTTCGTGGTCTGCACCAGCCGCGCCATGATCACTTCGGATGTGTTGTAGCCGACCGTCAGGTTGTCCGAGAGGTCCTTCGAGATCTGGTAGCGCTTCTCTTCTGCCTGCAGCCTGCGCAGCTCCTCGTCGCGCGCCAGCTCCAGCTTCGAACGCTCGGCAGGCTCCGTTCCCGCATATGCCGCCACCGCATCCGACGCCGCCGTCATTTTCGCTTTGGCGTCTTCGAGCCTCTGCTCGGCCGTCTTCAGCACCTCAAGCGCCAGCACTTCCGACTGCTTCATTGCGCCGCGGAAATCCATGTACGCTTCGAGGATCAGGAATTCCTTCTCGATCTGGACCTTCGTGTCCTTCTGGACGTCGATATACGTGTCCTTGATCTTGTCGAACCGCGAGGCGATGTC
>CAIMMO010000111.1 GCA_903842595.1 uncultured Alphaproteobacteria bacterium | reverse complement strand
CCCTCAACTCGAACCAGCAGAACGGCGCTGGCACCTACGCCACTTCGAACATCAACCTGGGCGACGTGATGGGCTCGGTAACAGCCACGGCGGCGGCGATCGGCAACTCGGTGTCGGTCAGCAACCTTCCCAAGTAAGTCCTGATCAAAAGCCTTTACCCAAGGCCCGGGCCCCTCACAGGGTCCGGGCCATCTTCTTGAGCGCGCCCGCGCGCGGGTGATGTCAGATCAGGGTTATGTCAGCCTGACCCTAACGCGTCTCAGGCAGGACTGTGCATCGGCCTGGGGTCGCGGCGCCGATAGGCGCGCTAGTCCGTTGATCTGGCGGCGATGAGAGGGGTCCTCCATCGGCGCGCCTGTTCACACCCTGCAGGTTCGCGCGCATCCGATCTGTCTGCAAAGCGACCCAGCGTCACCACGCCGATCAGCACGCCGTCTCATTGATTTCGCCATGACATGATGGGGCATTCCCTCGCTTTGCTTCGAAGCTCTGGGCTTCGAAGCTCTGGGCTTCAGTGACGATGGAAGGTGCGATGCTCGAACACGCGCTGTACACAACTGAGTGACACGCTCGCCCCGCTTCAGCGCGATCCAGACGCGGCTCACACTCGTACCAGACAAAGACGAATGCTGCAGCGTGGCTGATCAAGCAACAATGCTTGAAGCCGCTCTCTCCAGGCCGTCTGCCTCGACCACGTGACCTCCCCGAAACAGAACTCAAGGACAACAAGACATGCGCAAGCTTCTATCCGTCGCCGCACTCGCCGCCATGCTGGGCGCGAGCGGATGCATGACCGCTACCGAAGCCGGCACAACGGCGACCGCACCTGTCGCAGCCAGTGATATTGTCGATACCGCTGTAGGGGCTGGTCAGTTCAAGACGCTCGTGGCCGCTGTTCAGGCTGCAGGCCTGGAATCAACGCTCCGCGGCGCTGGTCCGTTCACCGTGTTCGCCCCGACAGACGCGGCCTTCGCAGCGCTGCCGGCAGGCACCGTTGCTGATCTTCTGAAGCCCGAGAACAAGGCTAAACTCGCCTCGATCCTGACCTACCATGTTCTTGCCAGCAAAGTTCCGTCGTCGGCCGTTGCCGGCAAGACCGTCGATGTCGCGACCGTCCAGGGCAAGACAGTAAAGGTCGTCGGCGCTGCTGACGGCACGGTCACCGTGAACGGTGCGAAAGTTGTGGCGGCAGACGTGAATGCCTCCAACGGCGTCATTCATGTGATCGACCGGGTCAT
The DNA here is from genome assembly GCA_903842595.1 of uncultured Alphaproteobacteria bacterium. Taxonomy (GTDB): domain Bacteria; phylum Pseudomonadota; class Alphaproteobacteria; order Caulobacterales; family Hyphomonadaceae; genus UBA7672. The sequence continues at coordinate 11,769 of CAIMMO010000111.1, read as the reverse complement.
CCTCCCGCCCATGTAGACCTCTTTGCGGGTTGGGCGCTCGATCGCCCCATCGCAATTCGATGCAATGCTTCCGTCCGCGTCTCTCCCGAGGCGCGGACGGCTTGCTGCGCGCCACAAGTGGACGCGCTCACCGCCGACGTTGCAGACCAGCTCGTCGAGACGCCAGCGCGGGCAGGACGGCGCTTTGCAACGTTGAAGCTTTCTTGCGATCCGCGGCCAGAACCTGATCGTCCGGCAGCGCACAGTCTCCTAGCTGACGCCGAAGCCGCGTTAAGTCGGAAGTTCCTCGAGATCGCGAAAACTGAGTGTGAAGCGGAAGTAGAGCCAGAGCGCGTGCCGGATGACTTCGGCAGGAAACCTTTTGCCGCTTGAAGGAAATCCTCGCCATCCATGTCTCCGTCACCGCCTGAGATGGCCGTATCCGAGACCAGTTTGGATCAGCCTGACACCCTCGGGAGCAGCCGATCGACGCGCATGGCGTGGTAGGTTAACTGGCCGTTATCGTTTCTGTCGGATCACTCCCTCCACCCTGCGCTCAGCCATAGAAATGTCTAGCGAGGTCGCGGGCATTCCTTGGTCGAGAGGCTTTTGGCTCTTCTGCGACCGTCTCTAGAAGGCGATGCATCGATGGACAGTCGACATCAGTTTCTCGCCAACCTTGAGTCCCGGCGCGTCAAGGATTCGTCGACGGCTGAGTGCGTGGCCGCGATCGGCATTTGCCGTTTCGCGCGCATCCGGGCTGCCATTGGATTTGAATTGGCCGAGCAGCTAATTGATACGCTGACCGACCGTGTTCAGCTCGCTTTCCCGACTGCACTCACGGTGCGCCTGGCGCCCGACACAATTGGGGTTTGGCTGCAACACGAGACTGCCGCCGATACGATCCCCGCGATGCTGGCCGCCCTTCGCAGCGAATTCGAAGCATATGTCGAACTTCGAGGGCATCGCATCTTCGCAAGCATACGGGCAGGTTACGCCACCACGACCAGGGGGGCCGCCGCCAGCGCGGATATTCTCAATCGAGCCGAACTGGCCCTGTGTCAGGCGCGCGAGAATGGGCGCAGTGTTCAGGCGTTTTCCGAGGCAGAGTATGGCAATCCGGCTGATCGCCTGGCCCTGCTGGATGAAATGCGACAAGGCCTTGATGCGGGCGAGGTCTCGCTGGTTTACCAACCGCAGGTCTGCACACGTACCGGGAAGGTCGCCAGTGTTGAGTCGCTTATGCGCTGGACAAGCCAGACAAGGGGAATTGTGCCGCCCAGCCTGTTCATTGCCGCAGCCGAAGAAACCGATCAGATTCGACACCTGACCGAGTTCGCTATCCAGCAAGCACTTGAAGACTCTCGCAGCCTCGAACGCGATGGCTTCCCGATTCGGATCGGCGTCAATATCTCCAGCCGGTTGCTCACCGATCGGGACTTTGTCGAACATGCGCTTCGCCTTCTCAATGGCGCAAGCGAGCGAGTCACATTCGAGATCACCGAGACGGCGGTCGTCGACGACTGGAAGATCGCACTGGAAAATCTGGAACTGTTTTCGGCTGCTGGCGTGCGCCTCGCGCTTGACGACTACGGATCGGGGTTATCCTCGCTCGCTTATGTGCAACAGCTTCCGATCCATGAGCTCAAGATCGACCGTTGCTTCATAACACAATTGACGACCACACATCGCAATCCGCTGCTCGTGCGCTCGACCATCGAGCTTGGCCATGCCCTGGATCTTGAAGTGGTCGGCGAGGGTGTGGAGGACGCCGAGACACTGGCGCTCCTGACCGTCATGGGTTGCGACCTAGCACAAGGTTACTTTCTCGGCCGCCCCATGCCGCTGCCCAAGCTCGTCGACTATCTTCGCGCCGGAACGGCACAGGAGTTGATGGCCCGGCCCTTCGCTGTCAGCTTTATCAACGGCCGCTAATACCGCACCCGCGACGCGGCTCCCGATCCAGCAAAAGATCTTGAGGCAGGTGTTCGCGCCGGCGATCGGTCGCGTTGGCCAGTTAACGATTAAGTCTGCGTGAATTGCCGTGAAAGCCGTTGCCGGCGTGTCCGCGATGGTCGGTGAAGCCGCATTACCGTTACCGACTCTGCGTCAGTTTCATGCAATTTTCGGGTCGCAATCTCACGGGAGGGAAATTCAATGGCGCCATGATCGAGGCTCGAGAATTCAGCAGCTGGGGCAATTGCCATGCTTCGTCTTCGTCTGCTTGCCACGACCGCTTCGACCATTCTGGCGATGGCAGCTCTGATCGCGCCGACTGCTTCCGGGCAGACCACGACACCCACGACGCAGCCCACGACACCCGCGACGGTGCCCACGACAACACCTGCGCCTGCACCGGCTGATCCTGCTCGCCCCGTCCGGCCCGAATGGGGCGATATCGATGCATTCTGGGGGGATATCGACGCCTTCTGGGGCGACATCGACGCCTTTTCTGGCGATGTGAACCCGTTCTGGGGCGACATCGACGCCTTCTGGGGAGACATTGACGCCTTCTGGGGCGACATTGATGCCTTCCAGGGCGGTGTAACCCCTCTATGGGGCGATATCGACGCCTTCTGGGGTGACATCGATGCGTTCGGAGGCGGCGTGGCCCCGCTCTGGGGCGACATCGATGCTTTCTGGGGCGATATCGACGCGTTCGGTCCGAACGATCCTGCCCGCCTTCAGCTCCAGAGCAACTTCAACGAGCTGGTTACGCGCTCCGCCGCGTTCTGGGGTGGCGCCGTTTCGCAGAAGACGGGCAAGTCGTTCTGGGATGGATTTGCCGCCGGCGTCTTCGCCAAGCATGGCATCAACATCAACGATCCGTCGACCTTCAATGGCTTCTCAGGCATCGAGCGCACGCGCTTCTTCTTCGACTGGTATGATGGCCTGATGGCGTTCTCGGGCCGGGATCGTGCCGACTGGTGGATGAAGACCACCAACTGGTCCCCGAGCCTGGCAGCCACGCTTGCGGGACCGACGTCGGTCACGATCGGCCTCATCGATTTCACAGCCTCTGATGCGGACGTCGCCGCCAACATCTCACGCAAGTCGACGCAGGCGACCAAGTGGAGCGGCTACAACAATTCGTCGTCGGGCCATGGCAACGCTGTTGCGAACCTCCTTGTGGCTCCGCATGACGGTCGCGGCATCATGGGCATCAACCCCTGGGCTGATCTCGCAGTCTTCAACCCCTTCGATGCCACCGGTACAGCTTCATGGGCTGATGTCGAGAATGGCCTCGAAAGCGTCCTCAAGCAGCGGGCGAGCGTGGTCAACCTCTCGCTTGGCGTGCCGGGCTGGACGCTCGCGCCGGAATGGCGGACCGTATACAACAGCAATAAAGTCTCAAAAGGCCTCGGCGGCACGATCTTTGTGCATGCCGCTGGCAATAGCGGGCTTGCCCAGACCCAGAACATAGAATGGGACTTCAACAGAAACCCCACTGTCCTGGTTGTCGGTTCGGTCGGCCCCTCAGGCCAGATCTCGAGTTTCTCCAATACGCCCGGCCAGGCCTGCCTTCTCGATCAGGGAAGCTGCCTGCAGGCGAACCGCCTCATGAACAGGTTCCTCGTCGCTCCTGGCGAGTGGATCCTGGTCGATGACGGTAAAGGCGGGGTCACGCGTCGGTCCGGCACGTCTTTCGCTGCTCCGATGGTGACCGGCGCCGTCTCGCTGCTCCAGCAGCGCTGGGGCTGGCTGAAGCAGAAACCGCGTGAGACGGCTGACATCATCCTGCGCTCGGCAACCGACCTGGGCGCGCCTGGTGTCGATCCGGTCTATGGCCGCGGGCTGCTCAACATCGCTGCTTCGCAGGCGCCGCTCAACTATTCAAACCTCTACCAGCAGGTGCAGGGTGCAGAGAAAAACCAAGTCACCAAATCATACATAACGCTGGCCAACCCGGGCACGGCAGGCATGCTGTTCTCGACATCCGGCGCCAGCGTCACGGCGTTCGAGGACATCGGCACAACTTACCGCGACTTCAAGGTTCCGCTCAGCGCGATCCTGCAGCCGTCAGCAACCCTGTCAACGACGTCCACCTCGACGCTGACAACAGCCGTGGCCACCAGCAGCCCACCGACAAATCTTGGGTTTGCCGACGCGCGTGTCGCCAATCCGCTTGGCTGGGACCTCCGCATGACCATTGCAGAGCTTCCCGCGAGCGAGCAGGGCCAGCGCGACCGTCTGCCCTTCGCCCCGCAGTTCTCGGTCACATCGCTGTCCGGCGTAACCATGAACTTTGGCGATGGGCTCGGCGCCCAGGCGCTCAGCGGTAACGCAGGCGCTGCAGCGAGCCGCTTCGAGACCCAAACCGGCGGCGTCAACCCTGTGCTGGGCCTTGCCTCCGGCGGCAGCTACGCCAACCTTGACGTTCCGGTTCTCGGATCGGCGCGCCTCTCGTTCGGCGCAACGTCGCGCCGCGTCGAGAACCTGATGTTTGACCCGGCTTCTGGCGAGGAAATGCGCCTGAACGATAAGGTGGCGCCCTACCAGGCTTCGGCTGCTCATATGCTGCTGACCCAGCCGGTCGGCGAGCAGCTCTCACTGAGCGCGGGATACACCTACCTGCAGGAATCGGACGGGCTGCTTGGCGTACAGTCAACCAACCCGCTGGCTTTCGCGGCTGGTTCGAGGACCGACGCGGCAACCCTCGGCCTGACATGGGAGCTCTCGGACCGGGTGACATTCAGCGGCTCAGCTACACTGGGTCGTACACGCGGCCAGTCAGCCGGCGAGCAGATGCTGGCCGTTCATGGCGATGGCATCATCACCAGCGCCTTTGAAGCTGCGTTCGATATCGAGGATGTATTTGGCAGCGGCGATCGGGCCCGTTTTGCCCTCGTGCAGCCGATGCATGTTGAAAATGGCGGCCTCAACCTGACCAACTATGAAGTCGTTGATCGCGAGACCGGAGAACGCGGATCGGTCACCAGCTTCAATGCGGTTGACGGGCTGGCGCGCAAGCTGGCGCTCGATGTATCCTATGGAGCGCCCGTGTTTGGCGGTGAGGGCGAAGTGGCCGGCTTCGTCAGGGCCGAGGCTGCGACCGCCTCCGGCCTGCGGGGGGATGTCGTCCACATGCTTGGAGGCCGCTTCTCGCTGGGCTTCTAGGTCCAGCCGGGCAGGCGCCAACGTGATCAGGGAAGGGCCGCCCCGGGCAACCGGGCGGCCTTTTTCCATGCCCGGTCAGTGCGATCGATCCCACGCGATCAGGGCAACGCCTGACAGTGATTTATCTTGATCCATTGTCAGTCTGACATCGCACGCGGAGAGATGGTCAATCTTGCGGACGCTGGTCGGCCGGCTCTGCGACTGGCTCTGCCGAGGTCACGCCGAGAAGACCGCCAACATCACGATTGCGCGCTGATCCCTGCCAATTGGCTAGTCCTTATGTCTAGGCCGTCTGTCTAGGTTTCGCTCGAGGCAGATCACCCTACCGTCTGACCCAAGGCAAACGAACGTCTAGTCGCTTAGACCCAGCATGCAGGGCTGCCCATTCGGGGCAAGCCGTCGGAACGCTGGGACGGATGTCGGCTGGGGCTGCGAACGCGGCATGAGCCTCCACAGCTGCGCGGCGTAGCGCTGAGAACGAATAACTGATGGGCAGCAATCGCAGGAAAATCTCTCCTGGCATGGCTGAGCCAGCGCTCATTGCCGATACATCAGGCGCCTTGCTGCGCCTGCCTCAAGATCTCCAGTCCAGTTATGCAGACGATTGTGTGTCGGTCGAAATTGCCTTGATGGTTCACAAGGTGACCCTCTCCGATTCCCGGTCCGACCATCCCTATTCGCGTTCACCAGGCGAGGTGGAGAGACGACAACGGGCTTCTGTCAGTCGTCTGAAGAAGGCGGCCCTCACAGGAGCGATAAGCGCGCCGCGTTATGCAGATTGTAGCAAGCCGGATGTACGATGTGGTATCTTGGTCCGGAATCACCCCATGCGTCTTGCGGCAATCTCACTCCTCTCCCTTACACTCGCCTCCGGCGTCTCGTTGGCTCAGACCCCGCCAGCGCCTGCGACGCGCGAGCCCTCGCAGTTCGAGCTGACGGTCAAGGAGGCCAAGTCGAAGATGATGGCCGATCCGGCCGCCGCTTACGATCTCGCGCTCGCAGCGGAAAAACTTGCCAAAGCAGATGGCGCGGTCGGTGCTGCCCAGGCTGCAGAGGCTGCTACGGCCTTCTGGTTGCAGGGCGAGGCCCTGAACCGGCTCAATCGGGGAGCTGAGGCTGTACCGTTGATCGAAGCGGGCCTTGCGATCGCGCGCGAACAAGCGAGCGACAAGAAGATCTATGGCGACCTGATGATCGCCCGCGCAGGTGCTGCGCGCACCGCCGGGGACTATGCGCTGGCGCTGAACCACTACCAGGGCGCACAGGAACTTTTCGCCGCACTGAAGGAAGATCGCAGCCAGGCGCTGGCCCTGCAGCAGGTCGGTTCGATCTACACCGATGCGGGTGACTACCCCAAGGCGCTGGAGTTCTACGAACGGGCCGGCGCGACGTTCGCGGGAGACGCGTCTGTCAACCTTGCCCGTCTCAACAATATCGCCAATGCTCAGCACATGGTGGGTAGCCTCGATGAAGCCGAAGCAGGCTTCCGGCAAGCGCTGGCCATCGCGGTGGAGATGAAAAGCCCGCTCCTGCAGAGCCGCATTCTCGCCAACCTCGCCTCCGTGCAGCTTGACGCTGGCCGGCTCGATGAGGCCGACGGCACAGCTCGCGAAGGCCTGGCGCTGTCGGCCAATAGAGAACCGCTTGGCTGGGAGAAATTTCTCTGGGGTGTGCGCGCGCAGGTGGCCTTCGCACGGGGCGAGGCGGCTCGCGCCGCCGAGCTGATCGGTCGTACCTTTCAAGGACAGGACATCGCGCAAACGCCAATGCCGTTCCGTGAATTCCATGACAGCGCCCAGGCGATCTATTCTGCGCTTGGCCAGAGCGGACTTGCGCTGAGCCACTTGAAAGCGTTCAAGCGGCTCGACGACGATGCCCGAGACGTTTCGGCGGCTGCCAACACAGCCCTCATGGGCGCACAGTTCGATTTCGCCGGCCAGGAACTCAGCATAGCCAGACTGCAGACCGAAGCACTGGAAAAGCAGGTTGCGCTCGGACAGGCGCAGGCGCGTCAAACAACCACAATCCTGTCTGGACTGCTGATTTTGGGCTTGATCGCGCTGGCCGCCGGCGTCGTCCACTACAACTCGATCCGGAAGAGCCGGAACGAGATCCAGAAGGCCAACGCCGAACTCGGTGAAACCAACGCAGCCCTCGGCAAGGCGCTCAAGGCGAAGTCGGAATTCCTTGCCACCACGAGCCATGAAATCCGCACGCCGCTGAACGGCATTCTCGGGGTGACGCAGCTGCTGATGCAGCGCAAGGATCTCAACGCTGACATACGCGAACGGGTTGAGCTCGTTCATGCCTCAAGCGAGACAATGAAGGCGATCGTCGACGACATCCTCGACCTTGCCAAGCTTGAGACAGGTGCTGTGTCCGTAGAGATCGCGGAGTTCGACCTGCCATGGACAGTCGCCAGCGTCAGCCGGTTCTGGCGCGACAGCGCAGAAAAGAAGGGTCTTGCAATACATAGCCATGTCGAGCCGGACCTCGGCCCCATCGAAGCCGACGAGCGGCGCATTCGGCAGATCCTCTTCAACCTGCTGTCGAATGCCGTGAAATTCACTGACACTGGGGAAGTGCGCTTGAATGCGCGCATCGACCGTAGCGCCGATACGGCGATGCTGGTCGTTGAAGTCGCCGATACGGGCTGTGGCATCCCGGCTGATCAGCTCGAAGCCATTTTCGACCCGTTCCACCAGGTAGATGGCGGCACTACCCGCAAGCATGGCGGGACGGGGCTTGGTCTTGCGATCTGCCGGAAACTCGCGCGCGCCATGGGCGGTGACGTAACCGCGAGCAGCACGCCGGGGACAGGATCAATATTCACTCTTTGCCTGCCGGTCTCGGCAACGGCCGTCGCCGCTGGTCGGTTCCGTGGCGGCGAAACTGCCAACACCGTCCTGGTGATCGACGGCAATCCTTTCCGACAGAGCATCCTGGAAGCCATGCTGGCAGGCGTTGGCAGGCAGGTCGTGGTGGCCGATGATCTTGAAACCGGATTGCAGGCGATGCGTAACGCGCCGCTTGAAGCCGTACTCATGTTCTCCAAGGACCTTGGTGAGGGCGTAGGCGAGGCGTTGACCAACCGTATAGCGATTCGTGAAGCTGCAGGCGGCGCGCGCCTTGTGGTTTGCCTCGAGCCTGATTCGAGGATCGCGCAACCGATGCTTCGCCTCTTGGGCGTCGATGCAATTGTCGTCGGGCCGTTTGATCCCCTGGCGACGCTCGCCGCGTTGGCGCCATCCGCGTGTCCACCCACGGAAGCGGCGCCAGTCGATGGTTCGGAATCTCACGCCGCATAGTCCCGACAGGGACTGGCTGTCATGGAGCTGGAAAGCAGATGCGTGTCCTCTTCGTCGATGACGACGCCATGAACCGGCGGGTCGTAAGCGACATGATGCAACTCGCGGGCGTGACGCTGGAAGAGGCGCCCGACGGCGAGACCGGCCTCAAGATGGTCGAAGCCGGAGAGTATGCGGTCATCTTGATGGATCTCAGGATGCCGGGCATGGATGGCCTTACCGCGATCAGCCATATTCGTGCACGCGGCGATGCAAAGGCCAAACTGCCGATCATTGTCGTGACGGCTGACACCTCACGGGATATCCGTGAGACCTGCCTCGCGGGCGGCGCTGATGATGTGATGATGAAGCCGGTGGCGATGAAAGCGTTGTTCAAGGCGATGGGTGAGGCGATTGCCGCGCACGCCAAGCGGTAGGCGAACGTCGCTTGAGCGGGCTTTCGCAAAGCTGCTGGTCGATAACAACCCCCAACCCGCGTCGTTAAAGAGATTGGATTGATGCTGCGCGGCAGTTCGCAGTTCATCGACAATCAGCCAACGCCCTAGCCGACTATAGGTCTCGGCGGCGGCCCGAACCTGCTCGTACAGCAGCTCACAGTCTCGTAGCTGACGCCGAAGCCGCGTTGAGTCGGACCTGCCTCGACATCGCGAAGACTGTTGTTCCCTTCGCCGGTCTTTGGCCGGCGGCACTCTGGTACAAGAGCCGCATCGGCAAGCCTGGTCCGGTGGCCACCGCGGTTGGCGCCAACGCAGCGAGCGTCGCCAGGGGATCAAACGGCCCGGCGACAATTGCATCGACGCCCAAGAGGCGAAGCATCTGTTGCTCGATCCTCGAATCAGGCTCGAGGCAAACCACAAGGCGCGCGCGACGAAACGCACGCAGCGCGAATGGAAGCTGCCCTGCGCGTGTTCCAGATGGAAAACATGCTGGGTGATCAGAAGGCGGTCGAAACGGCGCGGCTTTATCGGGCCTTGCGAGGCCTTGGCCTGACGCCGCGCAAGACGATAGATGTCATCTTCGGCGCCTTCTGCATCAGACAGGGCTACCAGCTCCTGCACCAGGATCGCAACTTCGAACCGATGCACACCCATCTTGGTCTGCGCGCCTGTTAGACCCTCCTGGCAATGGCTGAGGGAAGCATCCTGGTCGTTGTGTGCACGAAACGCGAGAGCCGGATCTGGCTGATCTCCGCGCGCAGGGCAACAAGGTATGAGCAAGCCAGATACGATCGTGAAAATGGCGCGTGACGGCACGCTTGGTCGCGTTCGTGGCGGCCGGAAGGTCATCGTGAAGCCTGTCAGGCCGAAGGCGTTGACGGAGGCTGAAGTGCTGGCTGCGGCGAAGGCCGATCCGGACAATCGTCCGCTGACGGCGAAAGCTCTTGCCGGCATGAAGCCCGTCGCACGCGTGCGAACTCTTCGCCGCGCACTCTCCCCGACGCAGGAAGAGGTCGCGCTGCGCTATCATATTCCGCTCGGCACGCTGCGTGACAGGGAACAGGGACGCTCGCAGCCGGATCAACCCGCGCGCGCTTATCTCGCGGTGATTGCACGTGACCCATAACATGTGCGCAGGGCGCTGCAGCGCGAGCCGGTGTGACGGAACAAGCGGAGCATCAGGCCGAGGCCTTGACATGTCACACCGCGGGCAGAACCGCGGCCACCTGGCGTGGCTCATGGTAAGCGGACACGCCTATGACTGTAATGCCCCCCACTACAGATAGTCAGGGCTCACATTACCTACGGCCGCACTGGGGCCCTTTCTTGCCGATCAGCCCGGTGATTGAAAATAGGCATCGATGTCCATCGAGCCGTGAGGAATTCCGATGATGGCAACGATGTCGCCATCATCGATGTAGAAGATCAGATGCGAGCCTTGGCGATAGCTGCGATAGCCTTCGCCGATCTCGGTGCGGAGACGTCCGGCACCAGGATTCTTGCACAGCCAGTCGAATCGTTTTGCCATGTCGGAAAGGTATTTTTCCGTCTGACGTTCGCCCCACGCTGCGAGCGTGAAGTCTGCGATGTGGTCGAGATCCTTTAACGCTCGCGTGGTGAGACGATAGCTTCTCAAGCCTTGTCAGCTCTCGAGGCGCGCTGCTTCGCCCGCTTCAAAACGTCGGCGGTTGAAAAATCCACATACTCGCCGCGCCTGGCTTGTTGAGCGCCCTCAGCGAGATGATCCTGAAGCGCCTTTAGCCGATTGCCTCTTTCCTCAAGCTCGCGAAGGGCAGCGCGGACGACCTCACTGGCAGACGCGAAACGGCCGCTCGCAATCTCCCGCTTCACAAATTTCTCCCAGTGCGGACCAAGCGAAAGTGATGTTGTGGCCATGCTCTCCTCGCTATTCATTTTGAATATAGCAGCCCGCTTCGCAGGGTCAATATCGGGAGACCTCTATAGCGGCCCTCTGACCGCTATTTGGGCGAGCTCTTGCCTGATCAGCAGGGCAGAAGCGACCGGCAACTCACGAGCGACCCGGCCATTGGCAACAATGCTGGAAAGGCACGAAGCAGGGGCCCGAAACCGCCGCTCGTCGTTAAAGCTTGGGTCGGCACAAAAATCCTGCAGCAGCTCAGGCGCGCCTACGCAGCCTGGTGCGAGTCCGAGGTGACTGAAAGTCGAAGGCCCATCGCTTTTAACACACCGAGTAGAGTGGTGAGCCTTGGATTGCCATCGGCGCTGAGCGATTTATAGAGCGCCTCGCGCGCAAGGCCTGTGCGCTCGGCGATGATTGCCATGCCTTTTGAACGGGCGATGTCGCCTAGAGTGGCGGCGATGATTTGAGCATCGCCATCTTCCAGCGCCGCTTCGAGATAGGCTGCGACCGCTTCTGGCGTATCGATGTAATCGGCACTGTCAAAGGGACGAGAGGTGGCTTTGCTCATTGTTGCGCTTCCTTCCAATCCTTCCAAAGTGCGAGCGCGGTTTCAATATCGCGCGCTTGCGTGGACTTGTCGCCACCGGCGAGGAGAAGGATCAGCTCATCTCCTTTCGCCGCGTAGTACACACGATACCCAGGACCTGTATCGATCCTCAACTCACTCACGCCATTTCCAACCGGGCGGACATCGCCTGGATTGCCGTTTGCAAGCCGCCTGATGCGCATGTCTATGCGCGCTCGACCCATGAGATCGCGCAAGCCAAGCAGCCAGTCGTCAAACAAGTCGGTTCGCAGAAGCTGCGACATGGTGAAAAAGTAATCTATAAATTACATCACGTCAAGTGGCTGGAATTGGGCGAGCGTACTAAACCGCTCGCGCGGTAGGCTAAGCCGCTAGGCCTGCGGTTTTGTCGGCGGCCCCCTTCTCCTTCAGCGCGTGGATTGTCCACGGCGCTCGAGGAGAGAGCCCATGGCCGACGAT
>CAIMMO010000110.1 GCA_903842595.1 uncultured Alphaproteobacteria bacterium | reverse complement strand
CGCGTGGTCGAGCACCTCGTACGCCATCTCCGTCGCATACGCCTTCACCGCGGAGATATCCGTGCGCACATCGGCGCCGCGATCCAGCTTCCACGCCGTCTCATACGTCATCAGCGTCGCCGCCTTGATCCGGGTATAGGCGTCCGCGATCCACCACTGCACCGACTGCCGGTTGGCCAGCGGCTCGCCGAACACCACGCGCTGCGGCGCATACTCCAGCATCATGTCGAGCGCACGCTGCGCCATGCCGATCGACCAGCTCGCCATCTGCAGCCGCCGCGTGGAGAGCCGCACCTGCATCGGCGCAAAGCCCTGTCCCTCCCTGCCGAGAAGATTCGCCGCCGGCACGCGACAATTCTCCAGCGCCACCTCGTACGTGAACTGCCCGCCCAGCATCGGAATCCGTCGCAGCACGTTGAACCCAGGTGTCCCGCGGTCCACCAGGAACGCCGAGATGCCGCCGCGCGCGCCCTTCTGCTTGTCCGTCACCGCCATCAGGATGGTGAAGTCCGCCTCCTGCGCGCGGCTGATCCAGATCTTGCGTCCGTTGATCACCCACTCATCGCCCTCGCGTACCGCCCGCGTGATCATCGCGGCAGGGTCCGCCCCAGCGCCCGGCTCCGAAATGCCGATCGCCGACACGGTCCCCTTCTGCACATACGGGGTCAGATAACGCTCGCGCTGATCCTCGTTCACCGTCGCCATCAGCATGCGCAGGTTCGGCGAGTCCGGCGGCAGATAATAGGGAACGCACGTCTTCCCCATCTCGATATTGACGCCGATCATCGCGGCGGCGGGCAGGTCCGCCCCGCCGACATCCTCGGGCGCGTCCAGCCCCCACAACCCCATCTCACGCGAGGCAACATCAATGCGATCGCGCTCTTCATGCGAGAGATAAGCGCCCTGCCCATTGGCATCGCGCTCAAGAATCTTGTTCTCCAGCGGCATCAGGTTCTCCCGCACGAACCGCGCGACAAGATCCTGCAGAAGCCGATGCTCCTCTGCGAGCTCGAAATTCATATCCCATCTCCCGCCGGTCTGACGCCGATGTCGGGAGGATGGACTTGTGCTTGGGGGAAGGGAAGTGGCGGCTTGCTCGCCAGACTCAGGGAGGCAGCGTGCCAAACTCTTTGCGCGGCGCTACCCAGACGTTGAAAAGCACGCGCAACCCCAGCTTCTCGCATCTTTCAAAGATCCGATCGGCGATCTCGTTCAACGAATCTGGCGATCTTGAATTCACTTCCTCGTCACGCAATCCAGGCATCGACCATGCGAGGTTAAGCGTCTGCGGACCTTCGGCGTCCAGTTCGAACGTCTCGATCGATCGGATGTACCACTCTGTTGTTTTGACATGCACAAGCAGACGTCTGGCTCGTTCTGGCTCAAGCAAGAAAGCGCCTCGTCCAGTTTGTGCGGCGGCAAAGTCCTGTTCAACCCTCGATTGGATCACAACCCCAACCGATAAAACCTGTTCGCCGTGCCGAAGAACAGCTCGCACTTCTCGTCCGCACTCGCGCCCTTGGCAATTAGCTTCAGGGCATTCCATAGCGTCGGATAATCGCTGCTCACCTCGTCCACCGGGAAGTTGCTCTCGAACATCGCGCGCTTCGCGCCGAACGTCTCGATGCATGTCTCGATATAGGGGCCCCACTCCTTCGCCAGCTGCTCGGACGGCGCACGCGTCTCCGACAGCATCGACGGGAAGTTGCAGAAAGGCATCGCCAATCCGCCCAGCTTCACATGCACATTCTCGCATTGCGCCAGCGCGCGGATATTCTCGCGCCACACGCCAAACCGCTCCGGCAGCCTGCCCGCATAGCTCGCAATCCCCAGCGGCGTGCCGACATGGTCCAGCACGATAGGCGTCTCCGGAAACTGTCGGGCCAGGTCGACCAGCTCCGGCAGTTGCGGCTCCATCATCCACGCGTCGAACGACAGCCCGCGCTTGCCCAGCTCGGCAAAGCCTTCGCGAAACTTCCGCTCCATCATCACACCCGGCGGATTGCGGTTCAGCGGCCCCAGCACACCCGCATCCGCATCATACGATGTCGACCGCCGTATGCCCTTGAACCGCCTGGTCCCCGCCGCGATGTGCGCATCCAGCACGCGGCCAACCTCCGTCCCCAGCAACAATTCTGCTGTGCTCACAATCCCCGCACACGCCAGCGTCTTGCCATACAGTCCGCTCGCGGCCATCGCCGCGACACCGTTGACGAACTCCGTCTCGCCAACGCACTTCATCTCGGCCGGCCCGTCGGCGCGATACATCGAGCGGCACTCCAGATAGACCGTCGCCACGATGTTGTGCCCGCTGCCGGTGTCCTCCAGCAGCTGGTCCAGCAGGTAGTGCCCCTTGCGATAGCTGATGTGCTCGAACGGATGCACCGGCGCCGGGATCAGATGCATCACCGGCCGCCGGTCCCACAGATGGTGGTGCGGATCGATGATCGGCAGGTCGGGTTCGATGATCGCTTCAGGCATGCATGGCTCCGCGTCTCACGCGGACCATCCGGCAAATTCGCGGCGATGGAAAGTCTACTCTAGGCCCTTGCGCTCGCGATACCACGCGACAAACGCTTTCGCCCGCGCGCCGGCTTCCGCCTCGACCTCGTTCCAGCCGAACGCATAGCGCGCCGCAAACGTCGAAAGACCCCAGTCGGTATACTGCTGCACATGATGGATCTCGTGCGCCCACAGCGCGAGGCTCGAGACATAGCTCTCGTCCTTGAACACCACCGTATCGATCAGCGTCACTGCGGCTGCCCGGCCGTTGCGGATTGCAAAGCCCGCCAGCCCCGCCTGGCTGGTGTCGCCGATCGTGTAGCGCACATTCTCAAGCAGCTCCGCCGGATAGAACGGGATCAGCTCGCGCTTCACTTCCTCGGGGATCGGCTTCGACTCTGGCCGCACCGCATCGCGCGACCGCTGCAGCGCCGATGCCAGGGTCTGCGACACCACATTGCCGGTGTACTGAGTCTGTACCTGCATGAAGTCGCGCGTGAAATTGGCAAGGTGGCCGCTGACGGTCGGCTTCAACGGAGCGGCCGTGATGGAATTCGGCGGGACAGGACGCGGCGCAACCCCGCTAGCCCCCGCCACATTGGCCCCCGTCTGGGCCGCGACAGGCGCTGCGCCCACGATCATGGTGGCGAGGGCAAGCAGCGCAGGTCGAAGCATGGATCCCCCGAGAGCGTGAAGCGGACGCTGATGAAATGCCCGATCGCCCATGAATGCGCCGTGAATGTGGCGGGGCGCTCGTCCTCGCCCCGCATGACAGACGGCGCGCCCATTGCTACGCAGGTGAGGGGAGAATCGCCATGACCCACCTCTTCATTTCGCACTCGACCCGCGATGGCGGCCCCATCGCTCAACAGCTGTCCGCCGCCCTCGAAGCTGCCGGCCATCGCTGCTGGATCGCCCCGCGCGACGTGAAGCCCGGCGTCCCTTATCCCGGCCAGATCGTTACGGCCATCGAAAGCAGCGCCGGCCTCGTCCTCCTCGTGACGCCCGCCGCCAACGAAAGCCCCGACGTGCTGCAGGAGATCCAGCTCGCATCCACAGCGCGAAAGACGATCGCACCCGTGATCGTCTCTGGCTGCGCGCCGGGCCCTGACCTGCGCTACTATCTTGGCGTCCGCCACCAGATCCCATGGAGCGACGCCCGCGGCACGACAACGGAGCTCTTGCGCTCTTTCCCGCCTTCGAGCCCCGCGCCCGCTGGAAATCCGCTCGCGCGCCAGTTCGCTGAAACACTCGCCCGGGTTTCGCAAGAGCAGGGCGAAGTCTTCGACGTTTTCATGCTCATGCCGGGCGAGCACAAGATCAACGTCATCAAGACCGTCCGCGAATACACCGGCTGGGGCCTGGCCGAGACCAAGCAGACCGTCGAAGGCTTTCCGCCCGTTCGCGTCGGCCTTGCCATGCCGAAGGCCCGCGCCGAACAGATGATCCGTGACCTCAAGTCTGTCGGCGCCACGATGATGCCGCTGGCGGCGCACAAGACGTAGCCGCCAGCTGCCCAAGCGTTTGCCCGCTCGCGGCAAGCGCATATCCAGCCAGCCTTGTGATCATTGCAAGCCAGCGAATTCTCAGGATGCGCTTCCGCTGCCGCGTGCTTCGCCGCCTCGTAAGCCTGCGCCTCATGGCGATGCGCTCGCAGGTAGTCGCGAAACGCCAGCTGGGTTTCGATCTTCGCCGAGCCCGCCGCATAGAAGTGGACGTGAAACACCCGCTTTCCAAAGCGTTCCAGCACGCAGTACCGCCGCCCCGCGATCCCGAACTCGCCACGCCACGCATACCCCAGCGCCTCGATATCAGCCCGTCGCGCCTCAAGCGCCTCGAGGCTCTGTACCACCGGCATAAGGTCCACCACGGGCTTCGCCGCGATTCCGGGAACCGCGGTCGAACCGATGTGATGTGGCGCGATCAGATTCTCTCCCAGCACCCGGCCAACCGCGCGCCCTCCGCAGCCGCCATCTCCTTCCATGCCGGATCATGCGGTACGAGCCATACCCGCGTCGCATCGGCGATGCGTGCTGCGCGCTCATCCGCCATGGAAGAAATCGTAGATCCGCCGCGCCAGCGCTTCGTTGACGCCTTCGACCGTCTGCAGGTCCGCCATCGTCGCGCGGCTCACGCCCTTGGCCGAGCCAAAGCGGTTCAGCAGCGCCTTCTTCCGCCGCACGCCGACACCCGCTATTTCGTCCAGCGGATTCTGCCCGCTGATCGCCGCGGAGCGCTTGGCCCGATGCGCACCGATCGCCCAGCGGTGCGCCTCGTCGCGCAGTCTTTGCAGGTAGTACAGGGCAGGGTCGTTCGGCGGCAGCTGGAACGGAGCGCGCCCTGGCCGGAAGAACTGCTCCCGTCCCGCATTCCGGTCCGGCCCCTTCGCGATGGCGACAAGATTCAGCTCGCCTGGCTTGAAGCCCACCGTTTCAATCGCCTCCTTCGCCGCTGACAATTGGCCCAACCCGCCATCGATCAACACCAGATCAGGCCACGCATCGGGCTTCTTGCTTACCTCAGCCCGACGGACTGATGGAGATAGATCGCTCGCACTTGCGAGCGAGACCGAGGGGGGGGCAGGTCCAGCATCATTGGGAGACAATGGATCGACAGCTGGAGCATTCAACTCCTCCCACTCCTTCTTCAGCCGCGCAAACCGCCGCCGCATCACCTCGCGCATCATGCCGTAGTCATCGCCCGGCTCGATATCGACGTCGCGGATGTTGAACTTGCGATAGGCGTTCTTCTCGAACCCGTCCGGCCCCGCCACCACCATGCCGCCCACCATGTTCGTGCCCATGATGTGGCTGTTGTCATAAACCTCGATGCGCTTTGGCGCCTCGGCCAGATCGAACACCTTCTGTACCGCCGCAAAGATCTTCTGCTGGCTCTGAGTCTCGGCCAGCTTCCGCCCCAGCGCCTCTCTCGCATTCAACGTCGCCTGCGCCACGATCCCGCGCTTCTCGCCACGCCGCGGCGTGCGGATCTCCACCTTGTGCTCGGCCTTCATCTCGAGCGCATCGGTCATCAGGTCCCACTCCTCGATCTCGCGATTGAGAAGGATCAGCTTTGGCACAGGCTTGTCGTCATAGAATTGCGCGATGAACGCCGTCAGCACCTGCTCGGGCGAGTCATCGCGATCATGCCTGGGATACCAGACCGTCGCGCCCCAGTTCTGCCCCGCGCGGAAAAAGAAGGCCTGCACAGCCGATGCCCCCGCCTCGGAGTGGATGGCGAACACATCCGCCTCCACCAGCCCGTCGGGATTGACGCTCTGGCTTTGCCGCACCGACGAGAGCGCGCGAATGCGATCGCGCAACGCGCCAGCGCGCTCATAGTCCATGTTCTGCGCCGCGCGTTCCATCTGCGCCACCAGCTGCTCCTGCAGCGTTTCCGCGTCTCCATTGAGAAAGCGCTCAGCTTCCCGGACAAGCTCGCGATACTCGTCCAGCGGGATCAAACCCGTGCAGGGCGCTGAACACCGCCCCATCTGGTGCAGCATGCATGGCCGCGATCGCGTCGCGTAGATATTGTCCGTGCAGGTCCGCAGCAGGAAGGCTTTCTGCAGCGTGTCCAGCGTATGATCGACGGCCCCCGCCGAGGCGAACGGACCAAAATACTTCCCCTTGATCCGCTTTGCCCCGCGATGTTTCAGCGCCTGCGGCGCTTCGTGATCTTCGCGAATAAGAATGTGCGGAAAGCTCTTGTCATCCCGCAGAATGATGTTGAAGCGCGGCTTCAGCTTCTTGATCAGGTTCGCTTCAAGCAGCAGCGCCTCTGTCTCGCTCGCCGTCACCACGAACTCCATCGTCCGCGTCAGCGAGATCATCCGCGCGATGCGCTGCGTCTGCCCACCGATCTTGGCGTAATTCGAAACCCGCGCCTTCAGGTTCCGGGCCTTGCCGACATAGAGAAGTTCGCCGGTCTCGCCGAACATTCGATACACGCCCGGCTTCCCCGGCAGGCGGCTAACCTGGTCGCGGATGATGTCAGGGCCCGACATCCGCTTCTTCTTTGTCCCGTCCGCGGAATCAATCTCGACGCCAGAGGAGATTTCCTCCGGCTCCATCTCGATCGCGTCGGGCAGGTCGTCCGCCTCGTCGTCGGCGTCGTCGACCGCATCCTCAGGCAGGTCATCCGGCGCTTCCTCGGGGATTTTGGGGTCTTCCGATTCCATGTGGCATAGGTAGGCCAGCCGCGCCTGCGGTTCAAACGGCATTGCCGCTGCCTGCTGCTGGCGCTCTGTCAGCAGCAGAAGCTGGGGAAAGAGCCAATGCTGCTCCATGTCCTCAATGTCATGCCATTCCAGCTTGCCGCTCACGCGACTGCCGGTAGATTCTCTTTGCCGCGCTCGGCGGCAAGCAATGGGGACATCACATGAGACGCACTCTGCTTGCCGCCGCGGGCGGCCTGTGGGTCGCCGCGCTTCTTGCGCCGGCAGCCTCCGCGCAGGTCTATGCCGGCGCCGGGGCGACCATCTTTACGTCCGACGTCAATGGCGAGGATGTCAGCCTTGGTGCGATCCTCGGGCGCGCGGGCTTCAAGACCAATACATTCTTCGGCTTCGAGGGCGAATTCGCCATCGGCATCCAGGACGACAATTTCGACGTGCTGGGCCAGGAAGTCAGCGTCGGCCTCGACAGCGAGTATGGTGTGTTCGCAGTCGGCTGGCTGCCGATCCCGCTGGTTGGTGACCTCTTCGGCCGCGTTGGCTATGCCGACCTCTCCATCGAGGCGGACGCCGGCGGGCTCGGCTCTGTGGCTGAAGATGGCTCCGGCCTTGCCTATGGCGCCGGGATCGCGCTTAGCCAGATCCCCTTCACCAAGCTCCGGCTCGAATACACGCGCTATGAGCCCGATGATGGCGAGATCGACTCGTTCGGTGTCTCCGCGCTGTTCCAGTTCTAGGCGGCAAACGCTCAACGCGATTTGAGACAACATGGCCCGCCGGCACGGCGGGACGTGACCGTCTCTAGAACCTGCCAGACACGCGGACCGCATACGACCGTGTGCCGAAACCACCCGTTGCCGCGCGCGTCTCGATGGAGGAGGGCAGGTTTGAAGCGCCACGATCAGGCGTGAAGAACTGACGCTCGCGAATCTCCTGCGGCAGCAATACGTCCGCCATGGTGAAGCGCACGATCAGACCGGTAATCGCAGTCGTCTCGACATAAAGATCGAAATTCGCCTCATCCCATCCCGTCGTGCGAAGCTCCCGCAGCCGGTACTGGTCGACCTCATCGGCGCGCTCATACAGCGCTCCCCAGGCAAGTTTCAGATCGGGCAGCGCCTGCCGGACATCGACTGAATAGCTCCAGTCGGGCTCGTCAGAGAATCTCCGCGAGATGCCGGTGACCGGATCGGTCACGCTGCTTTCCTGCGCCATCCCCTTGAGCCGAAGTTCGCCCCCGGTCAGGCCAACAACATCCAGCGGCGCCGTGGCATCCAGTTTTACCCCGGTGCGGCGGCCATCTCCCAGATTGCCCGGTGCATCGAACAGGCCGGCGATCGGAATCTGATCCTGCACCGCCTCCACCGCGTCATGGAAAGCCGACAGCGTCACCACGCCCTTCGTGCCGAAGCGATGCTCCCACTCCAGTGTCGATCGCCATGTGCGCTCGGGCTCAAGGTTCGGATTGCCGAGATCCACCGTCCCGTCGAACAGCGACACGACACTGGCGAACTCGCTGAAATCAAGCTGGCTCACGTCACGCTCCAGCAGGAACCGCAGCTGGTTGGTGCTGTCGGCCGACCACGTCGCCCCGATGCGCGGCTTGAAATAGGTGAAGTCGCGCTCCTGCGCGCCATCGCCCGACTGCGTGATGATCGACGTCTCGACCGTCACGCCCGCTTCGATGCGCAGCCCCGGCGCCGCCTGCCACACATCGCTGACGAACGCCTCGGCGCGCTCCTCTTCAACGCGCGTGTTTGCAACCGGCGGCGTCGCGTCGATCGTTGCCAGTGGCGTCTGCACCCGCACATCGAGATTGCTATCGAGATAGTTGAACGCGATCTCACCGCCCCAGTCGATTGCGTGGTCCTTCAGCGGCTTCCATGACATCACGCCGCGCGCGACATACTCGCCGCTGTCGGCCGCGCGTTTGATGAAGGTGTTGCGGAATCCGCCCGCCTTGAAGTTCGTCGAATACCGTTCGGACGATCCCGTATGCCGCCCGCTGGCAAGGCCGATCAGCTTGAA
This sequence comes from uncultured Alphaproteobacteria bacterium, assembly GCA_903842595.1. GTDB lineage: Bacteria > Pseudomonadota > Alphaproteobacteria > Caulobacterales > Hyphomonadaceae > UBA7672. The sequence goes on along the minus strand of CAIMMO010000110.1, from coordinate 17,734 downwards.
CGAGGCGTCGGGCGATAACCGATGCTCCCAGTCTCCACCCGCTTCCGCAGCCCACGCGTCATCGCCGGTCACCTTGCTGTCGTCGACTTGCGTCAGCGCGCCGATTGCATTGTATGTCTGCGAAAACGTATGCCGCCCGTCGCGTGAAGGCGTTGCCTGCAGGTTCACGTTGAACGCATCGCTATCGCCCGCTTTCCAGCTGGCCCGGCCGCTCATCCGGTATTCCCAGTAGCTACCTTGCAGGAATTCCGGTCCCTGCGAGACAAGCGCGCCTGTGCCGCTGCGCGTCTCCTTCTCGTATTCGATCCGCCCGCGCCGCGCAGGCTGCGCCTGCAACGCAAGGTTCAGGTTCACATCTCCGACCTTCAACCCGCTGGTGAGCACGACAAGCGGGTTGATGCTGCCCGAAGGGTCGAGCTGGCTCGCCTGCGCCACGAATGTGTTGGTCGCGCCCGCCTCGCGCGGGCGAAGCCGCACATCCGCGATCATCGTCTGGCCGGAAACATCCGTGCCATCGCCGCCGCCGACCCGAATGTCGATGCGCAACACATCACGCGCCGAAATGCGCGACAGCTGCTCCGCCAGCGCCGTCTTTGAACTCGGCCGCTCGCCATTGATCAGCACATTGCCCGCAGCGCCCGCAAACCCGCGCCTGTCGTCACCGCCATCGAGCGAGAAACCTGGCAGGCGGCGGATCATGTCCTCCGCCGTCACAGGATTGAAGGGCGCGAAGAAATCAGCAGCATACGATTGCGCCGCAGGCGTCTGTTCCGATTGCTGCGCGTGGGCCGGACCGGCGGCCAACATGAAGGCGATTGGAATCAGGAGGCAGGCCGATTGATCGGCCTGCCTCCCTTTCCGGAATTGACGTCCGTGCATAAGGTGTTTTGTCCCGGCGACAGCTCGGGGTTGGGGGACGAGCCGACTGAAGTGGACTACAGTCCAATTCTGGTGCGGGCGCAACTGCACGCCCGTGCTTCGACATGACTTCGTTGTGAACGCTTCGGCCTCAGGCCGCCGCACCGTCGAGGAAGACGTCGACCAGCGACTCCAGCATGGTCGGCAGGCTCCCGCGCCGCTGCGCGTGCAGCCACTGGATCACCGCCCCTGACAGCAGGCTGTCGAACGCTGTCGCCAGCACCTCCGCAGAAGCTGCGCGCGAAATGTCTCCGCGCCCCTGGCCACGCGCGAAGATCGTGGTCAGAATGCCGAACGTCTCCCGCTTCAGTCCGGGCGATATGCCATCGCCGTCCAGTCCCATCGAAACCTTCCTGATCTCGACGAACACTTCCCGGTAAAGGTTCTGGTTGCCCGCAATGCCCTTGCCCATCTGCCGGAACAGGCGGCGGAGCAGGGCGGCGGTCGGCGCTTGCGCATCGTCGAGCGCAGCGCGCAGCATCGCGCGATAGGTCTCAAGCGATCTCGCTGTTATTGCATCCAGCACCAGGATCTTCGATCCGAACTGGTTGAACACCGTCGCGCGCGAAACGCCGGCTTCGGCGGCAATGTCCTGCATGGAGACGCTCTGGAGGCCCTGTGCTGCAAACAGTTTCTCGGCTGCCTTGAGGATCAGCTCCCGCGTCTCCTCACCATACGTCCGTACCTCGCGCGCTGTCCGCGCCCGTATCGTCATGCAGGGCTCGCGGCTGTCTCAGCGCGCGACCCGCACCGCCTCAACACCTCGGCATACCCATTTGTGATCCGCATGCGCTCGCGAAAACCCTTCTGCATCAGCAGTTCGTGCGTCTTCTCCAGATTGTAGCACGGCACATACATGAAGCAGTGGTGCTCGCAGTGATAGTGCACCCAGAACGGCGCAATCAGCAGCCGTTCGATCGGATTGGCCAGCGTCGTCCGCGCGTGCGTGAACGGGTCTTCCTGTGTGTTGACCATCGCATGTTCGCCCATCGCGCGCAGCCGCGTCACCAGCGGAAACCATGTCGCCATGGGCACGATCCACAGGGCCGCCCACGCCCACCAGTAACCCAGCACCGTCGTCACGCCCAAGATCGCCGCCTGTGACACCCAGAACCGCAGCCCCGGATTGTCTCGCACGCGCGGCGGCTTGCGCGTCTTGCCGCCAAGCTGCTCAACGAAAGGCGCGATCCGCTGCTTGTAGAAAGTCTGCCCCGTCAGGTCGCGCGCGAACTTCCGCCGCAGCGACCCGCGCGTGACCGGAAACGGACGCGACAGCGCCAGGTCCGGATCCTCCGGCTGCTCCGTGTATTTGTGGTGCGTCAGGTGATAGGGCCGGTACCGCTTCAGGCTCCCGCCAACCGGCCCGCCACACAGCCACTCCGCCAGCCAGTCATTCAGCTTCGCGTTCGGATGCAGCGTCCCGTGCGCCGCCTCATGCTCAAGGATCGCCAGCCCCAGCTGTCGCGCTCCGATCAGCAACACCGCCAGGATATAGGTCAGTGGATTTGGAAGCGCGATGAACAGCGCGCCCGCACCGACGATCACCGCCCACGCATACCCGACAAGGGCAGGGCCCCTCCACGACGACTGACGCGAAACCCGCGCCCATTCGTCCGGCGTGAAGATGGTCTTGGGATCAACGCGTGTGACGGCTGGCATGCAACAAGACTAGCAGAATGCCTGCCGCAACGCAGCACCCAGAATGCCTCGGCGGTAACGCAGGGAAAGGGGGTAGCGGCCAGCGCTGGGACCGCTAGGCTGCCGCACAATTCGTTGTCGGAGCTATCGGAATGAAACTCCTCGTCTCACTGATGATCAGCTGCGCTGCGTTGGCTGCCTGCGGGGAGCCCGCTCCACCACCCGCGCCTGAACCCGCTCCCGCTGCCTCCCCGGAAGCCGCCGCGGCCCCAGCTGCAGATCCCATGCAGGGTGACGGCGGTGTCGATGTGTTCTACACGCCCGACCCCTCTATCCCCGCCGAGCCCGGCAAGCTCATCCGCACCATGACGCAGCCGCCGGAAACCTCGCTCGCCGAGGCAGGTCAGGCGATGCGTCTTCTCTATTCGTCCACCAACGGACTTGGCGAGGCCAAGACGCCGATCGCTGTCTCGGGCACACTCTTCCTGCCCAAGGGCGAAGCCCCCGCCGGGGGCTGGCCGCTCATCGCCTGGGCCCACGGCACGGTCGGCATTGCCGATATCTGCGCGCCGTCCAATCGCCCGCGCTCTGACCGCGACCAGAAGTATCTCAACCACTGGCTCTCGCAGGGCTACGCCGTCGTCGCCTCTGACTATCAGGGCCTCGGCACGCCTGGCGGCCACCCCTATCTCGCAACGCGCCCCGCAGCCTATTCCGTGCTCGACTCCATCCGCGCCGTGCAGGGCGACCCCGCTCTCAACATCGGCAAGCCCGTCGTCCTCGTCGGCCAGAGCCAGGGCGGCGGCGCAGCTTTCGCAACAGCAGGGGAGGCGGCGACCTACGCGCCCGAACTCGACATCCGCGGCACTGTCGCAACCGGTACACCCTACTTCACGATGGACGCCGCGCCTGCCGTTCGCGACCCCGAAGCCGTCTCCGGCGTTCTCGCCTACTCGATGTACATCATGTATCTCGCCGAACAGGCCGATCCGCTGTTCAAGATCGCAGACTACGCATCGCTTCCCGCGCGCCCGTTCTTCGAGTCGACCCGCACCCAGTGCCTGATGGACACGTGGACGAAGATTGAAGCCGAGGAGATGAGCCAGGCGAAGATGTTCACCGCGGACCCAACGCCCGCGATGGCGGAGTTCTTCCCGCTGATGGCCTATTCATCGCTCAAGGTGAAAGGCCCCGTCTTCATGGGCACAGGCGGCAAGGACGCCGACGTCCCGCCCCCCGGCCAGGAGCGCCTCTTCAAGGATGCTTGCGCCGCCGGCAGCGTGATCGAGCACAGGGTCTACCCCGACCTCGACCATTCCGGCGCCGTCAACGGCTCGCTCGCGGACTCGACGCCCTTCGTGAAGAAGGCTTTCGCCGGCGAGGCGCTGACGGGCAATTGCCCCACGGCGGGGTAGAGCTTGCGGAAGGACGCCGCCGTGAGTGAGCAGTTTCGTCCTCATCTGCGCGTGTCTTCTTCCGGCGCTGAAGCCACCAGGTCGCGGTAAGCGTGCCAGCTTGCCAGGCCGAGCACTGGAAACGTGATGATCAGGCCGACAAAGTCCGTCCCCACCGAAATGGCGGTAAGGCCGGCGATGATCAGCGCCCATAAGGCCATTGGTCCGGGATTCCGGGTGACGGCGCGCACGCTCGTGACGATGGCGACGAAGAAGTCTGACTCCCTGCTAAGGAGCATCGGGATCGACACCACAACGATGCAATAGGTCAGGTAGGCGATTACCCCGCCGATGATTGTTCCGGATATCAGCATGCCGTGCCCCTCCGGCGTGTCGACCGCGAAGGCGATCAACTCGTCCGCGGTCCGGTGCAGGCGGTACGTCGAAAGTCCGTACACGATACGCGCGATCTCGCCCCAGATGAAGAATATCATGACCAGCACAAGCCCAAGATAGGCGATATCGCTCCGGAACGCCGACCGCACAAAGATGAGGTCCCCCAGTGTCGGCTTCCTGTTCAGCGACAGGAGGCGGCCAGCCTCATAGAAGCCCATGGCCAGAAGCGGCGCTACGAACACGAAACCGCAGGTCACAATCACGGCCAGCAAAGCTCCCCCGGATGCGAACATCCACGCGACCAGACAGGCGCTGGCGATTGCGAGCATCAGGCCGTAGGCGAGGCACGCGAACGGCGCCTTCCACAGATCGCTCCACGCTCTCCCAAGCCATTGAAACGGAGCGCCGGGCGTCACTGTGTTGATCGCGGGCAAACCGCCTGACGTTTGCATCTTTCCTCCCGGGGCGAGTGCGATCCTGAAACTGGCCTATCGGTCAGCCGGAGGCTGTCTTGCCCACCGAACGGCGCGCGTTCGCCGACGCTCCCGGCCCGTCCATCACAGCTGCTTGCCAGCGCGTCGCGTTGAGCTGGATCAAACGCCTGATCGGGGATGTCCGGGCGCCCATCCCCAATGCTGAGGTCGTGTGCGCACGCCTGCGTGATCCCCCACCCCTTGCCCGCCAACACGCTTAGGCATTACCTGCCGCACACAAGCGGACGATGATCCGCATCGAGGGAGACAACCAATGCGCACACACATCGCGAGCGCCGCGCTGGCCGTGGCCTTGATCAGCGGCTGCGCCAGCGCCCCGCCCCCCGTTCTCACGCTCGCGCCGCAGTCCCTGCCGCCTGTCGACATCGCTCATGCAGACTTCGCGAACCCCTCGCTCTGGCTCTGCCGTCCAGGGCTTGCGGACGACAAGTGCAAGATCAACCTCGACGCCACCATCATCGCCAAGGACGGCAAGACAACGGTCGAGAAATTCAAGGCGGCAGCCGACCCAAAGGTCGATTGCTTCTTCGTCTATCCCACCGTCTCCGACGACAAGACCTGGGCGTCCGACTGGACCGTCGACAAGATGGAGATCGAGGACATCAAGCTGCAGTTCGCCCGCTTCGGTTCTGTCTGCCGCCAGTTCGCGCCGATCTACCGCCAGACCACGCTCACCGCGCTGCGCATCGCCAGCGGCGGCCCGCAGCCGATCGGCGAGCGTCTCCCCGCCGGCGTCGGCGGGTACAATGACGTGCTCGACGCCTGGAACTGGTACATGGCGAACGAGAACAAGGGCCGCGGTGTGATCCTCATCGGTCACTCGCAGGGCGCCGGCGTCCTCGCGCGCCTGATCGCCAACGAAATCGAAGGCAAGCCCGCGCAGAAGCAGTTCGTCTCGGCTATGCTGCTCGGCTCCACCGTGTTGGTCCAGCCCGGAAATGACACCGGCGGCACCTACAAGACGATCCCGCTCTGCCGCGCCGAAGGCCAGACAGGCTGCGTCATCTCCTATGCGTCCTTCCGCAACACGCTGCCGCCGCCGGACACCGCGCGCTTTGCAAAAGCAGCCGGCGGCAACATGGCCGCCTGCAACAACCCAGCAAACCTCGCGAGCGGGCAGGGTGTGCCGGACTCCTATTTCATGACCAAGGGTTTCCTGAACGGCTCCGCTGGCCCAAACCAGCCCGACTGGGCCAAACCCCAGCCCAACATCGCCACGCCCTTTGTGAAAGTCCCCGGCCTCATCTCGACGAAGTGCGTCCAGAAGGGCGACTACCACTTTCTCGAAATGACGGTAACGCCCGACCCCGCCGACGCCCGCACCGACGAACTCGCCGGCGAGATCATGCGCGCCACCGGCCCCGACCTGAACTGGGGCCTCCACCTCATCGACGTCGACCACTCCATGGGCGACCTCGTCCGCATCGCGCGCAAGCAAACGGCGGCGTGGAAGTAGCTGCAAGTGGAAGTCCTCTCTCGCTGAAAGCGGGGGGCGTGGCGGCGAAGCCGACGGAGGGGGCCGACTGCGAAGCAGGCGGATCGCGCACTCAAGCCCGCCCCTTCAGCACCGCCACATCCTCGCACAGCTGCTTCAGTTGGGCGCTGATCGCATCCGTCCGCCCCAGAATGTCGTGCTCGCGCAGCGTATCCAGCTTGTCGTGGAGCAGCATGATCTCCAGCTCCGCGCGCAGGTTCACGATATAGTCGTGTTCTGCCGCCGCGCGGTCGATCGCGCCATGCCGGTTCTGGCTCATCATGATGATCGGCGCCTGGATTGCTGCGATCATCGACAGCATCAGGTTGAGGAAGATGAAGGGGTAGGGATCGAACGCCCGCGTCGCCAGCATCACATTGCCGCCGACCCACAACGCAAGGATCGCCCCGAACGCAATGATGAACCCCCACGACCCGCCGACCTGCGCGACCCGGTCGGCCAGCCTCTCCCCGAACTTGCCTGCCTTGTCGTGATCCAGCAGAGGGGCAAGCCCGCTTGGCTTCTGGTCGGCGATCAGATCGATCACACTGCGCCTCTGCTGGCTCAGCTCGCCATAGGGGGCGCCCAGAAGGTCGCGCGCCAGCTGTTCGCGGATATCCATATCAGGCCTCCGATGCGGACGATCGCCTTTTGCGCCGACCCCTCCGGTCGCGCAGCCGCCATCGCCTTGCAGTGGCTTTTGAACCTTTTTCGGGCCGCCGCGTAGTGCACGTTCACTCAAGCCTTTCAGGTCGACTTGCCGTGACCCCGGAAATCCTGCCTCAAGAAGCCAGCGCGGACGTGGAACGGCTGCGCAGGCTGGAGGAGCTGCTGGACCGCCAGTTCACCATCGCGGGCGTGAATTTCGGCATCGACAGCGTCATCGGCCTTGTGCCCGTGGTCGGCGACCTCATCACCGGTTCTTTCGGCTTCTACATGATCCAGGAAGCCAGGCGCCACGGCATCTCGAAATACACGTTCGCCCGCATGTACACGAACTGGGGGATCGACGTCGGCGTCGGCGCGCTCCCCACCGTGGGCGACAGCGTCGACCTCGCTTTCAAGTCGAACACAGGGGATTTGCGCCTGCTGATCGCCCATCTCGAAAAGCGCGAGGCGAAGGTGCGCCTGCAAGGCTTATCCCGGCCCGGCATCGCCTGACCACCGCCTTGACCTGGATCAGGCCCGCGCTTGGCAGGGAGAGCAGGCTGCCGCGCTTATCGGAGGCAGCGACCATGGCCATTTCACGCGATCAGCAAAGTCTCGTGCTCGACATTCTTGGGCAGGCGCTTGATCTCACGGTTGCAACCAACCGGCCTGACGGTTGGCCGCAGGCCACCACTGTCAGCTTCGTCAGCGACGGGCTGACGCTATACTTAGGGACCTGGTCGCACAGCCAGAAGGCCGGGAACATCGCGCGTGACCCGCGTGTTTCCGTCACGGTGAACGCGCCCTATCGCGCGTGGGACACGATCCGCAGCTTGTCGCTCGCTGGCGACGCCACGATCGTGACGGCGCCGGAAGAGATGACCAAGGTCGGCGCCCTGATGATGCAGCGCTTCGGCAATGAAATCGCGAAGCATGGCAGCATCGACATGAGCCAGACCACGCTGATCCGCATCACGCCGCTCATCATTTCGCTGCTCGATTACGGCAAGGGCTTCGGCCACAAGGCCGAGATCGTGCTGTCTGCCATGACCGCCACCAACTGAAAGGCGCCGCCGCAAAGTCGAAAGGGCGGACCTTGCGGTCCGCCCTCTCTCATGTTGGTCAGTCCGGCTTCGGCGGCGCTTAAGCAGCTCTGTCAGCTGTGGCCGCCGCCACCCGGGGGTCCGGATCACGCAGCACATAACCGCGCCCCCAGACTGTTTCGATGAAATGGTTGCCACCCGTCGCCTGCGCCAGCTTCTTGCGAAGTTTGCAGATGAAGACGTCGATGATCTTGAGTTCCGGCTCGTCCATCCCGCCATAGAGATGGTTGAGGAACATTTCCTTGGTCAGCGTCGTCCCCTTGCGCAGGGAGAGCAGCTCGAACATCTGGTATTCCTTGCCTGTCAGGTGAACGCGGTTGTTGTTCACTTCGACGGTCTTGGCGTCCAGGTTGACGAGGATGTCGCCGGTGCGGATCACGCTCTCGGCGTGGCCTTTCGAGCGGCGCACGATCGCGGTGATACGGGCGATCAGCTCGTCCTTGTTGAACGGTTTGGTGAGATAGTCGTCGGCGCCGTAGCCGAGCGTCTTCACCTTCGCTTCGATGTCAGGGTTGGCCGACAGGATCAGCACGGGTGTGTTCACACGCGACATGCGAAGCTGTTTCAGGACTTCATAACCAGAGATATCGGGCAGGGCCAGATCCAGGATAATGAGGTCGTACTCATACACCTTGCCGAGGTCGACACCGTCTTCCCCGAGGTCGGTCGTGAAGACGTTGAACCCCGCGCTCTTCAGCATCAATTCGATGCTGCGAGTCAGGTGTTCATCGTCATCAATCAGAAGGACCCGCATGTCATTCTCCCGAATCGCGGTTGCCTTGCGGCGGTATTAACCCACGCATTAAGGCAGTGAAAAGGTTAACGGCAAGTTTCAGTCTGGCCCGACTGATTCATAAACGTTACCCTGATTCCATTGTTATGAAAGAGTCTGAAAAGCCCGGATCGGCCGGGTTTTTTGTGGTTAACGGGTCTGAAACCCGTTTCAGCGCCAGATGACATTTCCGAAGGCTTCCGCCCGGAATTAATGTCAGGCGTCAAATCATGCTGGCTGCGGCCATCCGGGACATCAAGTCGCTCGACGCCCGCAGCTACGAAGGCCGCGTCACCGCGCTTGAAGGCCTGCGCATCGAGGCCTCGGGCCCGCGCGAGGCCCTGCGCCTGGGCGCCTCCGTTCGCTTCGGTGACGAAAACGGCCCGCGCGGCGAACTCGTGGGCTTTGCCGGCGATCGCGCCATCATCCTCGCCTGCGACCAGCTTGAGGGCCTCGGCCCGGGCGCCCCCGTTCATTTCGTCTCCGGCCTCGATCTGGTTCGTCCCAGTGATGGCTGGCTCGGCCGCGTCATCGACGCCTTCGCCGAACCGCTCGACATAAAGGGCCCGCTTCCCTCTGGCCTGCGCGCCCGCCCGGTGCGCGCCGTCGCCCCCAATGCCCAGTCGCGCGCCCGCGTCGACCGGAAGATGGCGCTCGGCGTGAAGGCCATCGACGTCTTCACGCCCTGCGCCCGCGGCCAGCGTCTCGGCGTCTTCGCCGGCTCCGGCGTCGGCAAGTCCACCATCATGTCCATGCTCGCCCGCGGCGCTGATGCAGACGTCATCGTCATCGGGCTGATCGGCGAACGGGGCAGGGAGGTCCGAGAATTCGTCGAGGACACGCTTGGCCCCGACGGCCTCGCCAAATCCGTCATCGTCACCGCCACATCAGATGAAGCCGCGCCCCGCCGCCGCCGCGCCGCGTGGCTGACCCTCGCCGTCGCCGAACACTTCCGCGACGAAGGCAAGCAGGTCGTCTGCTTTCTGGATTCCGTCACGCGCTTTGCGATGGCCCAGCGCGAAATCGGCCTCGCCGCCGGCGAGCCGCCCACCACGCGCGGTTACACGCCCTCCGTCTTCGCCGAACTGCCGAAACTGCTCGAGCGCGCAGGCCCCGGCGTCACTGTCGAGGAAGGCCAGCCGCAAGGCCAGATCACCGGCCTCTTCACCGTACTCGTCGATGGCGATGATCACAACGAACCGATCTCGGACGCCGTGCGCGGCACGCTCGACGGCCACATCACGCTCTCGCGCGCAATCGCCGAACGTGGGCGCTTCCCCGCCGTCGACGTGCTGAAATCCATCTCCCGCCTGCAGAACATGCTGCAGACGTCAGAGGAGAAAGCCGTCGCCACCCGCGCCCGCCGCCTGATGGCGCTCTATTCCAACATGGAAGAGCTTGTCCGCATCGGCGCGTACGCAAAGGGCGCCGACGCCGAAGTCGACGAAGCCGTTCGCCTCTGGCCGCAGATGGAAACCTTCCTGCAGCAGGACGTCCACGACGTTACGACGCCCGAACAGGCCTACGCGCAACTCAGCGCCATCATGTCGCCGCCCGCCGTCGCCCAGAAGAAAGCCGCTAGATGAAGTCGCTCGGCACACTTCTGAAAGTCGCGCAACGCAAGCTCGACGAACTCGGCATTGAAGCCGCGAAGATTGGCGTCGAAGTCGCCGAGCTGCAGAGCCGCGAGAACGCCATCCGCGCCCGCGAGCAGGCCGAACTCGCCAATGCCGCGCGCGATCCCATGTTCGCGGCCATGCTGCCCGCCTACCGCACGCGCGTGAGGGCGCAGATTGCAGACCTCAAGGTGCACATGTCGGCAAAGGAAAAGGCGCTGGAAGCGATCCGCCAGAAACTCTCCGAAGCCTACATCGAGAAATCCAAGTTCGAGCAACTCCTCGACCAGGCCGAAATCCGCACCGCCACCGAACGCGCCACCCGGGAACAAGCCCAGCTCGACGAAGTCGCCATCAACCGCGCAGGGCGGTAGCCACAAGGGGACGTCCTCCCTCGCCGAAGCCGGGGGCCGGCTGCAAAGCAGGCGTAAGTCTCAAAGCGTTGCGCCCGCAAACTACCTTGCTCCCTCGCTCCCCAACGCTATCCTTCCGCCGCACCGAACGGGATGAAAGTCATGAGCGACGCCATCGGCCCCGGCGATCTTGTTCTCTGCGTGAATGCCGCGCCCAACCACGTCACGGGCGAACCGGTCCCTCTCATCGCCGGCGAGACCTATCGCGTCCACTTCGTGATGGAGTTCGCCTGCCCATGCGGCCGCTCCGACGCCCTGCTCGATGTCGGCGTCGGCTGGGCCTGGTGCCAGTCCCGCTTCCGCCTCATGCCCAAGCCAAGGTTCGAGGCGAAGCCGCAACGCGTCTCCGCTCCGAAGGAGAAAGAGAAGGTGCGGTGAGCAACCGCCTGACGATTGAGGCTTGCGGCCCAGACGCGCCTGAGGGTGTCGCGCGGCCTGAAGCCGCATCGCTTCAGTCAAGGCGAACGGCAGGTGTCGAAAGCTCCAGACCTTCGTGACCTTCGGAGTAGCGGACATTCACGGCCAGCGCGGCGAGTCTGCAATCCAGAAAGGAAGACAAGAGCTCGCAGTCGCGCGCCGCAAATGGTCCCACGTCGCAACCACAGGGTCCTGGCGAGGCGGAAGCCGAGGACCATTTCCCGGGGCGCCGAGCTGGGCCCGCTGCGAATCGTCGAGCAGAGGAACTGCGGATTGCCGAACCAGTAACCGCCAGGGCTGACGCGACCGGGGCAGGCGGCCGGTGCGCAGGCGGCGCCATTGCTCGGCTGAGCGGCCGCTTAACTCTCCCCATGGCAGTCCTCAACCCACTCCGATACATTGCCGTGCATGTCACGAAGGCGGAGGGCGTCGCCAAACCCGGAGCGTTTCAACGCACGGCTTCCTGGTGGCTTGGTGGGCTTCAGTTCGCGCTTCCCCGCCTTGTCTGTCGACGAGTTACGGCTCTACTATCTCTGGATGGCGCACGATCATCACGATCACGACGACGATCATCCTGACAACGAGCTCGACCCGATGACGGCGCGCGTCCGGGCGCTGGAAACCATTCTTGTCGGCAAGGGGCTGGTCGATCCCGCCGCCATCGACGCCATTGTCGAGACCTACGAAACGAAGATCGGACCGCGCAATGGCGCGCATGTCGTTGCGAAGGCCTGGACCGATCCAGGCTTCGCCGCGTGGCTGAAGACCGACGCCACCGCCGCCATCGCTTCATTGGGGTATACGGGCCGTCAGGGCGAACACATGCGGGCGGTGTTCAACACGGAAAGCGTGCATAACCTCGTCGTGTGCACGCTGTGCTCCTGCTATCCGTGGTCAGTGCTTGGTCTGCCGCCGGTCTGGTACAAGTCGCCCCCCTATCGTTCGCGCGCTGTCATCGATCCGCGCAGTGTGCTGGCAGAGTTCGGGCTTGGGCTGCCCGCCGACACATCAATTCGTGTATGGGACTCCACGGCGGAGTTGCGCTATCTCGTCATCCCGCGGCGTCCCGTCGGGACTGATGATCTCGACGCCGCGGCGCTTGCTGCTCTGGTAACGCGCGACAGCATGATTGGGACAGGCCTTGCCCGATCTGCAGGTAAGCCATGAACGGGCCCCAGGATCTCGGCGGCCAGATGGGCTTCGGACTGGTTGCTCCTGAAATCGACGAGCCTGTGTTCCACGTGGCCTGGGAAAGGCGTGCACTCGGCCTTACGCTGTGCGCCGGCGCCCTAGGCAAATGGACGATCGACGAGAGCCGCCACGCGCGCGAGTCGTTGCATCCGGTGGACTACTATGCGTCGAGCTATTACGAGATATGGATCAAGGCGCTTGAGGCGCTGCTGCTGCGGCATGGCGTCATCACGGCGGCTGATCTTGCCGCGCAGCGCGCCGCCGACCCAGCGCCTGGGTCGATGCGAGTCCTAACCGGTGACAACGTCGCTGCGACGCTGGCGCGTGGCGGGCCGTGCGACCGGCCGATGGCTGCACTGCCACTTTTTGCTGCTGGCGACCGCGTCCGTACACGCAGGACCAATCCGACGGGTCACACCCGCCTGCCGCGTTATGCCCGCGATTGTGTTGGCATGATCGAGGCGGTGCACGGAGGCTTTGTGTTTCCGGACACCAACGCGCACGGCGCGGGCGAGGCGCAGGAATACGTTTATACGGTCGCGTTTACGGGCGAGGAGTTGTGGGGTGAGACGGCTAATTCCGGCCTCACCGTCAGCATCGATGCGTGGGAGAGCTATCTTGTCCCGGCTTGATCTCTCGCCCGATGCACGTGTCTTCGCAGAGCCGTGGCAGGCTGAAGCCTTTGCGATGGTGGTCGCGCTGCATGAACGCGGCCTGTTCAGCTGGAGCCAGTGGGCCGATGCGCTGTCCACGCACGTGAAAGCGCCCGGCGGCGGGAACGACTACGCTGCATGGCTCGCTGCTCTTGAAAGTCTGCTGATATCCTTGAATGTCACCGCGACAATCGAGGTCGATGCGCTGACCGAAGCCTGGCAGCGTGCAGCGCAGGCCACGCCGCATGGCCAGCCGATCCTCCTTGAAAACGATCCTGCGCGGTCGACGTAGGGCAGAGTTCGCTTGAGATGGATCTTGCCTGCGCCTCGGAACCAAGCTCGGATGCATTGCAAGACCGAATGTGCGCCAGCCGATGGCGCGAGATTGGGCGAGATTGGGCGAGATTATGCAGGGGCGCCCGGGCATTGCCGGCGGTTGGGTTGGGGTGACACTGCCATTGATCACAATGCGGAGGGAGGCTTGGGATGGCATCGAGGTCGCGGGCTAAGCCATCCCGAGGAATTTTTGCATACGTGCAAGCTCTTCTTCAAGCGCTCGCTTGAACCTTGCATCGCGGGGCGGCTTGCCGGACACGTAGCCGAGCTGGGACTCCACCCGGTTGTCAATTACAGCGAGGTTGCCCCAGCCAATAACAGCGTCGCGCCACAAAAGCGGCAGTGCATAGTATCCTCGCACCCGCCTGGCCGCGGGCACATAGGCCTCGAAGCGGTAAGCCCAACCCCATAGTGTTTCGAAGCGGCGACGGTCCCAGACGATTGGATCGAACGGCGCAAGGAGGCGCACTTTGCCTTCTGTGACGTCAACGGAGCTCCATCGTTTGGCGCCCGGGTTCTCGTTGGCAGGCCAAAACCAACGTGTGCCGTCCACTTCGGCGGATGGCAGTCTCGTCCGCGAACGTTGCAGTCCGCCGCGGCAGTCATTCGCCCACTGCGGGGCGCCGCTCCGGAGCCGGCCCACAAGCTCTGCCAACGACCGCTCAGGCAGGGGCGCATACTTCTTGACGATAACATCGATCAGGCTGTCCATCGCGACTTGGGGGTCCACCGGCGGCGGTGTGGCTTCGCGCGCCGCGTAGAGACGGGTGCCGCTCGCGCGACCGGCTATCCGCACGAGGCCGCGATAGTGCATCTGGTCCAGCAGTTGAGTGCTGGCGTTGGTCGAGCCGCCGAACCAATTCCGTACTTTCCCATGCTGGAATCGTGCGTCGACGTCGTGGGGGTGCACGACCCCTCGTTCGCGCACAAACGCAAGTACGGCGGCGGCTTTTTTACCATGCGATTTTGACCAGGTTGTTCGCGGCGTGCGTGGATGCAGGAGCGCATGCGTGTTGCGCGGCAAGAATCCATAGTTGACGAAGAAGTCTTCTTCGATCGCGAGCTTTGGATAATGACGTTCAAGGTCGCCAGCACGATAGTCATGCACGCGATGACGCAGGATCAGATCCTGGGCGCGTGCTGGCGCGCGAATTGGATCGGCCTGGACAAACCCCAGGCGCTCGATCGCGCGAGCTAGCGTCACGGGGCCGAACAATGTTCGCCCGACCGTGTATCTGCGAAGCTCTGCAAGGGTGATCGGGCGCCGGGTCAAGATATTCACCCACTAACCCGCGCCAACCCTTTTGTCTCCGCCTGGAAATTTGCGAATGACGCCATTTGGGCGAGGTCCTGGCGGGCAGGACGACTGGCAGGAGTGGATCGACCAAGCTGTATGGCTGAAATTTCCGCTTCGGCGAACCCGGGCGCCGAAGCAGCCGATCGCGATGCGCTTGCTTCGAAAGGCCTGAGGCAGGTCACACCCTCTATTGGATTGGGGCTTTCGGGCGTAATCATGTTGCATCATGCTTCAGCGCCCTCCCGATGCGTCTCACACGAGACTGATAGAACTTCAGGTTGATCGGCTGGAGTATCTGTTTGATCCATTTGACCCGTTTCCGACGCCAACACGGGACTTGTCGCGTGGTGCGGAAGATTTCATCGTCGGGTGGGCGCGTGAGCTGCCGCAGAACGCAGCCATCGGGCTTCGCCTCCATCTGCGCGATGAAGAGGCCTCAACCATCGATGTTGCCGCCTTGAAAGGCGCAATCTCGCGCCACTTCACTTACAAGGCTGATCGCGTCAACGGCGACAAGAAGGAGTTGCTTGCCATAGGCCGCGTGGCTTTAATGATCGGCATCTGCGTGCTCGGTGTCTGCATGGTAGCCCGGCAAATCGTCCTTGGTGTAATGCCCGGCAGCTCCATCTCCGGCGTGGTGGGTGAAGGGCTCGTGATCGTGGGATGGGTCGCCAATTGGCGTCCGATCGAGATCTTCCTTTACGAATGGTGGCCGATGTCGCGCAGACGACGCCTCTACGAAAGGCTGGCCATCGCCGAGCTGGAGATTGTGCCACCTCAGGGTATCGCTGTGGGTCCGGCGGGGTAGGGCCGCGACTTCGCTTCCTCTCCAACCCAGCGGGCTCCAGGTAACTCGTCGACAGGCGCCTTTCTGACGCTGGAAATGCCGAAGTTGTCAACGCTGGTCTGCTTCCAGCGAGAGGCCTGGAGCGCCCCCTGAGATTCCGTCAGCGGATTTTCGAATGAGATAGCCGTCGACTTTGGACCACCCCACCGATCACTGTTGGCCGTACGCGACTAGGTCGTATGAAGCGCCATGCCTCCCGAGGAATCTTTCCGGAAGTCGATGCTATCGACAATCCGCTGTTTGCTCGCGCCAGCCTGACGCGCAACGTACTCGACGTGAACTCCCAGGAGCCCGGCAAACTCTGGATCGTTCAGAGCGGCTGCAGCAATTGCCTTGGCGATGGTGACTGCCTCGGAGTTGCGCGCAGAATGAGTTGAGGTGTTCAATGCGCTGTTCTCGATCAAAACGGAAAACTGGGAATTTTCCCATGTAACGATGACGGCGCTGGCCGTTGGCGATGCGACCCCCACAATTCTCGCCTTCACGGCGTTGACCGCAGCGGAGGTAGAAGCAGATGCGGAACCAGCTGACGATGTCGCGCCATCCACTGCAGTTGGAGGGGAGCAGCCGACAACAATGCATGACAGCACCAGACCGGCGACGACTAATGCTATCCGCATCCTGGCCTCCATCGACGCCCACACCCCACAACGTAACAGTGGACTCTCAATCCCGTCCGTGATTGCGCCAAGTCAAACCTTTGTGGCTTTGCGCGCACGAACGGCGGAACTCGAACTGGATCGGTGATCACACTGCGCGAATAGGCGCAGGTCACAGGGTCCATCCGCTTTTCATGTAATCAATCGCGTAGCGCGCCGACCCCGGCCGAGACCCTGCGCCGGTTCACATCTCAGGCGAATACTTCGCTGTATGCTTCTTGCTCATGGACCCGCTCTCTCAAGGAGTTGGGCCTCCGACAGACCGGGGGCGGTTCAGTCTCCAGATTGAGGCCTGTCCCAGTGATCAGTTGACGTGGCATCCCCTGCCGGTTGCCGGGCAGCCGACGTGTGGGCCGTCATTTTCTTCGACGATTGGCCATTGCGGCGCCACGCGACGGGTGCGCTATTGGCCGCTCGCCCGTCGTTCGACTGGAAGGAGAGGGGAGGGTTCAGCGTGGCATTCGCCCGGCTCCGGTTCGTCGTGTTCATCATCATCGTGCTGGGCTTGCCGGCGGGATTGATGGCGGCGACAGATCCGCAACTCGTCGACCTTGGCAAGCTTGCGATGATCCTGAGTCCTGCGGTCGCTGGCCTGGCCCTTTCGACCAAACGCTGGAGTCGTGGCTCAGCTACATCCTGGGGATGGATATCAGGCGCGGCCACCATCACGCTCCTCGTCACGCTCGGCGCCCTCAGCGTTGCCATTGCTGTGGGCGCCGCCAGCTTCCGGCTTGAGGACACTCCGTTGGATGCTGTCATGAGATCCGCAGGAGGGTCTGCGCTTACGAGTGTGCTTGAAGAATTGGGATGGGCTGGCGGTGGTCTCACCCTGGCGATCGCGGCGTTTGGAAGACGTTGGGGCGTGCTGGTCCTGGGATTGGTCTGGGCCGCATGGCACCTTGTTCCAGTGGTGCTGAAGGTTGGCTTGTTCCCTTATCTGGAGGCCGCGCCTCCTCTGATGATCCCAGCGTTCATCGCCTCATGCCTGATCTACCGTGAACTTCTCACCGTGCTACGGGAGAGATCTGGCTCGTGGCTTGGCGCAGCCGCTGGGCATGCCGCCCCGAACATCTTGCTCGCTGGCCTGCTTGCAGCGGGAGTTGAGCTCTCTGATCGAACAGAAGACTGGCCCTTCTTTCCTGCGCCGGGCGGGCTTGTGTTTCCGCTGCTGGCGCTTGTCGCATTGCTGGCGCTGCGTCGGGGCAAGCTGAGACTGGTGTAGAGCTCACATGGTCACGTCCACCGGAGTGGTGTAAATTGGGGCGGCCAAGCAGTGTACCGGCTCAGGCCGCGCGCGATGTAAGTATCGGTGTTGCGGCAGGCGACTCAAGAGCGAACCGGTCGGCTTCCTCCTCGATGGCACTGACGCAAGCGAACGCCTCGATCGAGAGGTAGCGGTGCTGGAGCTGCCACTCGTCATTGGCCTCCATCAGCACGGCGCCGACGAGCCGCATGATCGAGGCCTCGT
>CAIMMO010000109.1 GCA_903842595.1 uncultured Alphaproteobacteria bacterium | reverse complement strand
CCTCGCCCAACTTCAGCCATTCCCAGGGTCCGACAGGAACCCCCAACCGTCCGGCTTGAACCCATACTTCAGCGCTAATTCTGTCGTGGCTCGCTCATGCTTCCATATTTCCTCGGGCGTGTTCATGACCGGGCCGACCGTGGCTTGCAATGTACTTCCGTCGTCGTAGCGAACCACTCGATAGCCAGCCGCAGCGAGAGCGATTTCCGCATCCGACCACAACGGCTCCCCATGCGGCACAAACTGGATGTCGAGTTCTATTTCATCGGGTACTGCATGTCGTGAACTGATGTCGCGCCACGCTTGGAGGGTATCGTTCCGCTGCTGTTCGTAGTCGTGTGACAATGGCTCAACCTCGGCGAAGCCCTGCATCTACAAGAATAGCCGGATTGCGCAAATGCCCCTCACTTCGAAAGGCCCGCCACGACGTTACCAGTGACAGCCGCGCTCGCAAGCTGCCAGTTGCTCCTGCTCTTCTGATCAGGCAAGAGCTCGCCCACAAAGACGCCATTGACGCGCTCTCCATTCTCGGCGGGCTCCAAACCGTAGGTCGCCTGTCGTCAGCTTGTTGGGACTGACACATATGCGATGGTACTAAATCGCAACCGGGGCAGGCGTCGTGAGAAAATGGCGGCATAGGATTCGGATTGGGCTATTGGGCCTGGCTACGAGCGCTTGCGCTAGCCTTACTGCCGGCTCGCAGGCACCCGACAATTTGGCACTCGACCTGGCGCGGATTGATTGGGTCCACGCCGGGCTTGGTTCTGAGGGCATGGCGCACTGCACACGGTTCGAAGAACTTCGTTGTAGTAAGTTGGCAGAAGAAGGCACTTGGCGATGCAGCTATCGCGAATGGGACAAAAAGCGGCCTTGGCCTCTAAAAACCGCCGTCATCCGACGGGATGGTGACTACTACTGGCGCTGGGTGAGCGGCGATGCGCCAGAGGGCTGCAGCGTAATGATCATTCGCGACAGTTAGGGGCCACGCTTCGCGCCCTTCCCCTGATCTTGCCAACGGCAGTGTCGCTAGGGAATTGCCGGTCGCTCCCACCTTCCCGATCAGGCAGGAGTTCGCCCAGCAGCGGACTTTGTCTCAGTTGATGGCCTGCCTTCGTCTGAGTTGCGTTGCCCCAACGAGGAAACCCACGATCAACGCGACCCAAAGCAAGAACCCTGGCGTAATGCCCACAAACCGGGAATCAAAAAGCGGTGGGAAGGCGAGCCCGGAGAAACCCAAAAGCGCAACTGCAACTCGTGACGGGTAAAGCAACCAAAGCGCGACTATCGAACCAGCAACGGCTGTGAAGCCGAGTCGAAGCACCATAAGCTGGTCTGGCTGCACATACCAAACATAGCGAAGCTCGAAGACGACCCAGAGCGCCACCAGGGAGAACAGTCCCAGCGCGAAAGTAGCGACCAACATCAGCGTTTTGGAGGACAACACAGTCTCCTGAAAACACCACTATCGGTCGAAGTCAGCGCCAATTCAATGTCCGCTTCGGGCCCCACGGTTGCAGATATGCCCTACCTGACGACATGCAGAACGCGCCACGGGATTCCGCCGCTGGCGTCCGCAAACAGAAGACTGCCGCGAGCGATCTGCGCGAGGCTAACCAGACCGCCAGTGCAGTAATCGTCCTCAGAGCAAGTTTGCTCCACACCGTTGCTGTCGTCGCAAACGATCGTCGCGAATCCGCCGTCACGTGTTGCCTCATCGCAAAGCGTTCTGAGCACATCGAACGGGCACGCTGCGTCAGGATATGCCGTGTCTGATCGAATAATCGCGTTGTGGGTCCATTCCACGTACTCAGCGAGCAAGCACGAGCAGCCCAACGGCTGTGTGCCCTTGCCCTTCTCACCGAGAAAGTAGACGAACTCATGACTGCGTTGGAGAGGTGGCGGCGTCCAGCTTGCCTTCTCCACGCCAAGTTGACCAGGCGCTGCGTCAGGGATGGTTAGAGGGCGCGAAGTCCCGAGGTAAACGCTGAGACACATCGCCGAAAGTTACACGATATTGACTGCCAGCGGAATGTCCGCTTCGGGCCCCGACTTCACCGG
>CAIMMO010000108.1 GCA_903842595.1 uncultured Alphaproteobacteria bacterium | reverse complement strand
GAGCAGGCCGGAGCCGCGCACGATTGCCTTCGCCTCCTCGGCAAAAAGCGCGGCGTGATCGACCTCGACCTTGGGCGCACGCCAGCGACGGGTTCGACGACCCATACGTCTTCCTCCACTGTCCGCAGCGGATTGGACGTATCAGAACAAATCAGGAACGTCCAGACCAGCGCGATTGCGCTCACAGGCAACATCAACTCGCCTGCGCCTGTTCAAACATACGAACGCGCTGCCCGGGGATGCGTTGTGCCGAGCTATTCGTCAGAACGCACGACTTATGTATACATCATTTCATTTCAATATGACTTATGTATAAGTCATTTTATTGATTTCCTGAGCTGCCTGAGCCATGGTGCTTCGATGTCAGAAGCCCCCGCTCCTCACCGCGCCACCGCCAGGCGCACCCGCGCCTATTCGCGTCCGACACGCGAGGCGGCGTTGCTGCTTGGCGAGATGATCCGCGCCGCGCGCATCGAACGCGCCATGAGCGTCAAGGACCTGGGCGAGCGCATCGGCGTTTCGCGCGACCTGATGCAGCGCATCGAACAGGGCGATCTCCGCGTTGGACTTGGCGTCGCCTTCGAGGCGGCGGCAGTGGTGGGCGTGCCGCTGTTCGCGGCAGACCCATCACGCCTCGCCAGTGAACGCGCGCATCTGAAGGACAAGCTCAGCCTGCTGCCGAAGGCGGTGCACAAGCGCGCCAGCGAGGTGAAGGATGCCTTCTGATCCCGCTGTCGCCGCGGCTCCCGATGAAGCTTATGTCTGGACCTGGCTGCCCGGCCAGACGACGCCGGTTGTCGCCGGCCGTCTCGCGAAAGCGCCTGGCGGAACTTATGTGTTCAACTATGGCCAGTCCTATCTGGCGCGCGCTGACGCCATCAGCCTCAATCAGCGCGAGCTGCCGCTGCAGGCGGGCGCCCTGCCGCTGTTGCCGGGTCTCTCCATGCCGGGCTGCATCCGCGATGGCTCGCCTGACGCATGGGGCCGGCGGGTCATCATCAACCGCACCATGGGCCTCAAGGGCGCAGCCGCGGCCGCCATCGATCTCGACGAACTGACCTATCTCCTGGAATCGGGCTCCGACCGCATCGGTGCGCTGGACTTCCAGACGTCGGCGGCCGTCTATGTGCCGCGCGCTGGCCAGGCGGCTCCGCTCGCCATGCTGCTGCAGGCGGCGGAGAAGGTCGACCAGGGCGTGCTCCTGACGCCCGAGCTCGATGCGGCCTTGCGGCATGGCTCCTCGATCGGCGGCGCGCGTCCCAAGGCACTGATCGAAGATGGCGGGAAGAAACTCATTGCCAAGTTCTCCGCCTCCAATGACCTCTACAGCGTGGTGAAGGCGGAGTTCGTCGCGATGCGGCTGGCGTCAGCGTGCGGTCTTGACGTCGCGCCGGTACGCCTCGCGCGCGCCCTCAACAAGGATGTCCTTCTGGTCGAGCGCTTCGACCGCGAGCGCGCGGGCAATGGCTGGCGGCGCAAGGCGCTCCTCTCCGCCCTGACCCTGCTTGAGCTCGACGAGCTTATGGCGCGCCATGCGAGTTATGCCGATCTCGCCGACATCATCCGCCAGCGCTTCACCAGCCCGCGCGACACGCTGCGCGAGCTGTTCGGCCGTCTGGTCTTCAACATCCTCTGCGGCAACACCGACGATCATGCGCGCAACCATGCGGCATTCCGGGATGGCGCGCGCCTCACCCTCACCCCGGCCTATGACATCTGCCCGCAAAGCCGCACCGGGACCGAAGCCAACCAGGCAATGCACATCCACGGCGTGCGTCATGAGAGCCAGCTGAGACTGTGCCTCGAAGCGGCTGCGACCTTCCTGCTCAGCCCGGCCGATGCCGAGACGATCATCCGCAACCAGATCGCCGTCATACGCCAGCGCTTCGACGCCGTCTGCGACGCGGCGGACCTCAGTCAGGTTGACCGCGCACTTTTCCGCTCGCGGCAATTCCTCAACCCTTACGCCTTCGAGGGTCTCGCAGAAGAATTCTGACCTGATGCAGGCTGGCTCGCCGCCTCCACAGCGCGCGCATCAATGCGAACCGGGGTCTGGCTGTCGGAGCACCATGGACATCGTCCATGCCAGGCGTTGTCATCAATGGAAGCACTGCCGGCCCGCGGAAGCCGCTGGGGCCAGCGCGACCTGCTTCTCCGCGCCCTATTCGGTGAAGAACGCACCATGACTGGCGTGGACATGGAGGCCATCCTCGAAGGTGACCCGAGCGAGCTGTGCTTCAGCCACAGTTCATCGCGAAAATCGGACATCACCGGGCCCGCCCCGGCGCCTGCATGATTGCGTCGCGACCGATGTCGCCCGCGCTGTCACACTGCAGCAGAGTTTCTCGAGGGATGTTTTCAGCTGTCCAACGCGCCGTCGGCGCGGCGCCTGTCTCCGATCACGGCGAGGCGCATAAAACCGGCCTCATGCGGAAGGTGTTTTTCTCGAACCTGACTGGTAAGCGTTTACGTTAGCAAGCCGTCCAGATTTACTCCGACATTGATGATTTCCCCCGCCCGCTCCAGTTTCCCCCCGCAGCCGCGACCCGGTCCCGAAGCCAGATGGGCGTGACCCTTGCCACCATCTCCCTGGTCCTTGGCGCAGTCGACGCGATCACGACCCATGTCGGTCTGAGGGGCGGGCGGCTCGCCGAGAGCAACCCTGCGGCGCTCTGGCTTTACCGCCGCTTGCCGCTGCCGATCTTCATCGTCATGTTCGCTCTGGCCTCCGGCATCCTCTCCCTCGGCCTGTTGCAGCTTCTGGGGCCTGAGGCCCAGGCGGGTTTTGTCGCCGTCGGCGTCCTGCCGCCGCTGTGGAACACCTGGCTGATCCTGCGGTCCCGGACACGGGGCTAGCCGCGCAGCTGGTGCTGTCATCTGTGGACGGCCCCAGTTTGCACCAACGCGGTGGACGTCACCCAGGCTTCTCGCCGCCCGTCAGTTGTCTCCGGATCCGGGTCTGGCTGGTCCGGCTCGTGGAGGATTCTGCCGATCTTCGTCGTCTGCCTGAGGCTGTGGCCCTCTGCTCTTTCAATACGTCTGGTTGCGGGCTTGCCGTGTTCCGTAATGTTACCGGGCCGCACGATCTGCAAGTCGTGTACAAGCGTAGAACAGCCTGCATCATGCGGGCTGTCACCAGGCGCCTTTTCGCGCGTGGGCCTTGCTGCGCTGACCAACTCGCTGGAGCTGCTCATGGATTTTTCTGTCCGGCATTGCATCGGCCGAGCCCTGGTCGGGGCAGCAGTGCTCCCCCTGTCGGCCTGCTTCAGCTTTGACGCCAAGCCGTTTGAGCTCGACATACCCGCGGAGCAACTTCGTATCAGCGCGGAGATGACAAGCGGCCTCGACCTGGTCGTTCCCGAAACGCCGCCCTCCCCTGAGCGTGCTGATCGCAGCGTTGCGCAGGCGCAGCCGGAGACACCGCTGATCCAGGATCAGCTGGTCAGCGCGGTATATGCAGAGCTGCCTCCAGGCGAAGGGAATGCGCAATCCGGGGATGATGCTTCTGTGGAGGATGATCGCGTCGTTGTGACAGGGCAACGCAACGTATCTCGTCGCGTGCCGGATTATTCGCCGGATGAGACGGCGGCCCTGATCTGCCTGATGCAGAAGATTGGTTTTGACGACGGCAATGCGCGCAAGGCACATGCGGAGACCCTGGTCGTGCGCGATATGCGGGTTGCCATGACGGCAGGCCGGGCGACACAAGCTGAGATCGAAGCAGCCGAACGCAGGCGCGAGGACGCCGTTCAGAGTGCTCTCAGCCCGCTCCCGATTGTCGACATCTTCTTCAGCCCGATCGTCAGAAAGAGGGACCTGCCCCAGCCTTCCTACAAGGGGGTCAATCTCGAGAACATCACATCTTTTTCCGTCTTCGAGAATGGACGGGAAGTGACGGTGGTTTCGGGCGCGGCGCGAAACACTGGCAGGACCAGGATGGAGATGCCTCCGCTTACGCTGGAGGCGCTGGATCGCTGGGATTTCGTCCTGTCCGGTCAGTCGTCCTTGCTGCCTTTCCAGTATCTCGAGCCCGGTGAAGCAAGATCCTTTGATATCCGCCTGCTCAACCCGCCGAGGAACACCATCGACGTCTACGTGCATTTCGCGCCGCCCTTCCGTTACAGATGGCCGCGCGACTGTGCGTTCTTCGATTCAGCAAGGTCGACGTCCGATGGCCTGCTTGGCGAGCTGCCGGCATCGCAGTCCAGGTCGGTGTGGGAAATCATCGACGACCAGCTCGATGCATACAGTCTGGCAAAGGCGCCCGAGCCGGCAGAGGGAGCCGCTGCCAATACCTATTCGGCAACGGAACTCAATTCGCTCACGCGATACTTTCGTCGTGAAGCCGCCTGGGCATGGGACTGCCGGGATTCAGCAAGGTCCGAATGCGCTGGCGCAGATCAGCGCCTGCAATGGCGAGACATGTTTGCGATCGCCGAGGCAGCCGACGAGGCCTGGGATGCGGTCCAGGCGTTCAAGGCTGTCGAGAGGGCGCAATCGGAGAAGGCCCCGACATCCCCGGCAGTGTCGGATGCGGACACGGTTCGCAGACATGCGATCAGGACTCTCTCGGCGCTTGGGGAGGTTGCTCTGCGACGGGCCGGGAGCAGTGTTCCCGACGTTGTCGTGGAGGTCACGGCATCGAGAATGAAGCTCGACCAGGCGGGTCTGTACCTGGAAGTTTCAGGCCGCATGAACAACGGGGCGTCAGAAGCGCGTCGCGTTGACGCCCTGCTGATTGCCCTTGTCGATCGTTTCGGCCTGCCTCTCAGCAGCGTCACGCTGGACACGAACGCGTTGCTTCCAGCAGGCGGCGGCCAGTCGTTCTTGCAGAGAATTCCCGTCCTGCGGGGCGGAAGCCGGCCAGCGCTGTCGACAAAGACGGCAGGTGTCATCGGCAGAGCTCCGCCTGAAGATATTCCCTGGCAGATCCGCGTGGGCGCGATGGGACGGACGAACGCGGACAACAGTCAGCCTTCAGACGGCAGTCAGATTCGGAGAGAAGAGTGACAGGCAGGTGTTTCGCCTGCGGATGACGAGTGGCCTGCTATCGTCGTGATCGGCATCACGTCACGCTGCAACAGCGCCAACCATCGGGCTCGCTGTGAACCGGCATGGGGTGCGGACATCGATCGGCACGCCATCGGCTTGATTTAGCACGATGACCAGTGATCTCTCGCCGACGCCGGGTCACAGCGACCAGCGGCACGATGGGTGGTCCAGAGCAGCGGGCGCAGGTGACACACACATGGATGGCGTAGATTTCATCGGGGACATTCACGGCTGTGCGGAGCAACTGGAGCGTCTTCTCCAGAGGCTCGGATATGTGCGCCGGGATGGCATCTGGCAGCACAGCGAACGACGCGTCATCTTTCTTGGCGACTTCATCGATCGCGGACCGGAACAGCGCAGGACGCTCGGGATTGTCCGGCCCATGGTCGAGCACGGAGGCGCATCAGCCGTGATGGGCAATCACGAGTTCAATGCCATCTGCTACGCTACGCCCGTGCGAGACGGCTTTGTCCGTCCGCACATCGAGAAGAACCGACATCAGCATCAGGCCTTCCTCGCGGAGTACCCGTTTGGATCCGACGACCATCGCGACATGATCTCCTGGTTCATGACGCTGCCGCTCTTCATCGATACAGAGGCGTTTGGTGTCGTGCACGCATGCTGGTGCGAAGACAGCTTCAGGACGCTTCGGCCGCATCTCACGGACACGGGACGCCTCTCCGG
>CAIMMO010000107.1 GCA_903842595.1 uncultured Alphaproteobacteria bacterium | reverse complement strand
TTTCAGGGCGTGTCATGTTCGGATTCTGGGGGTCGCTTGAGTGGGAGCCTAAGGCGCATACGACTTTCCCGGCGGTAAACGCGCTAGATCGCGCCCGCCGGGCCCATAATTCGGAGTATCGCCGCTCTGGTCATGCCCGGCTGATAGCGCGTCGCTTCCCCTTCGACTAGGGGATCACGCCAGCCGCCCGGAGCAGGAAATCGCGGTTCTGGCGCAGGACGGTGGAAAATGTCGCCAGGCTCACCTCCAGGTTCGCCTCGGAGACGCCCCCATCGAGGATGATGTCGTCGCTGACGACCAGGTGGCCGGAATCCTCGAACATGAAGACCGCCGCCTGGTCCCGATTGAACCGGTTGGCGTGATCCAGCATCCCCGCTGGCGTCGATCCAGGAACCGTCACCCGCGCCGTGAGCGTGATCCCCTCGCACCGCACGCCCGGCCGGCTGCTGGCGCAATGCCGCGCCTCAGCCCGAAAGGTTTCGCCGTCCGCCCCGCGGAATTCGACCCATGCATTGGCTTCGGGCGATTCCTCACCCTGCCCTGTCGGGGTGTAGTCCATCGGGCCGACCAGCCGGATGATCTGCGCCACGTCGAACGCTTCGACGAGCGCCGGCGCTTTCGCTTCAGCAACGGGCGCTTCCACAGAAGCGGGGGGCGGGGCTGGCGCACACGCCGCCGTCATCAACACAGAAAGGCTCAGCCACCGCGTCCGCACGCTTCTCGCCTCCATCATCCAGCAGGAGAGACTGAGCCAGCCAGCACCAGCTTTGCATCCGCCGCATCGACATGCATCTGCTTCACCAGCGCATCGAGGCTGTCGTAACGCTCCTCAGCCCGCAGCTTCGAGACGAACGCCGTGTGCAGCCGCTTGCCGTAAAGATCGCCGCTCCAGTCGAAGATCACGACTTCCAGCAAAGGATCGCGCATCCCTGTCGTCGGCGTGCGCCCGAAATTGGCGACGCCAGATCGCCACTTAACTTCGCCGTCGATCCGCGCCCATACCGCATAAATCCCGTGCGCCGGATGCACGATCTCTCCAAGCGACATGTTCGCCGTCGGAAAGCCAAGTGTCCGACCGCGCTTCTCGCCGTGCTCAACGACTGCATCGGTGATCCAGTAGCCGCCGAGCCCGCGCGCCGCCTCCGCCATGTCGCCGCGCTCGATGGCGAGACGGATGCCGGACGAAGACACTTTCGCCCCGCCCTCCTGCACTTCCGCCACCATACTCACGTCGAAACCGAGCTCAGCGCCATGCCGGCGCAGGCTATCGACATCGCCCATCCGCCCCTTGCCGAACCGGAAATCGAACCCCACGCTCACCGACCGCGCGCTGGCCTGCCCCACGATCACGCGCTCGCAAAACTCGCGATCCGTCATCGCCGCCATCGCAGCATCGAACTTGAGGAGATAAAGTTCCTGCACGCCGATCGCATCGAGCGCGATCTGTCGCCTTAGCTGAGTCATCAGCCGGAAGGGCGGCGCATCTGGCTGGAAGAATCGACGCGGCGCCGGGTCGAATGTCGCCACACCCCACGTCACGCCCAGCCGCTTCGCCGCTGCGCCTGCATCCGCGATAACCGCGCGATGCCCCGCGTGCAGCCCATCGAAATTGCCCAGCGCGATGGCGGCGCCTGACATGACGGCCTATTCGGCCAGGCCGGACGGCACCATGACGAGCGCCTCG
>CAIMMO010000106.1 GCA_903842595.1 uncultured Alphaproteobacteria bacterium | reverse complement strand
TCCCCTGCCGACGCTTCGCCGGCGCGCTCGCGCGCGCCCACGCACGGCTCGGGGCCGATGTGGTTTGCTACTCCTTCATCGTAGTGGACTTGCACCACCTACTCCTTGCCAGTCTCCTGGCGCTCGCGGGACCTCGCCCAAAACCGGTCGGGCCACTGGCCTTGGCCATAGCCGGCCAGACCAAGAATATTGCGTCCCAGGACGAACCGGGCGCGCGTATCGAGCGACTATGAGGGTGAAACGGAGAAAGTGCAGTGCAACGGGGCCTGGAACACGCGTTGGACGAGTATCTCGTCCTGCTGGCGCAGGCGGGAAACGCCGAGGCGTTCGGGCGCTTGACTGCACGCTGGACGCCAAAACTGCTTGCTTTTGCATCGCGAAACACTGGCAACGCCGAGGTCGCAAGGGATGCAGTACAAGAGACTTGGGCAAGCGCCATTCGCGCGATTGGACGGCTGGAAGATCCGGCCCGCTTTCCGCCCTGGATCTACGCCATCGCGGCGCGCAAGTGCGCAGATCTGCTGCGCGCGAAATACCGAAGCCGGCGCATTGCAGACGCCATGGAACGTAGCGTGGCGTCGGAAGCGCCATCCGCTCCAAGCGTCGACATGCGGCTCGATCTTGCAGAAGCGCTGCGCCGTCTCCCACGGGAGCAAAGCGTCGCCGTCGCTCTGCTCTATGGCGAGGATATGAGCGTCGCAGAAATCGCCGCAATCACCGGCGTCCCAGCCGGCACGGTGAAGTCACGTTTGGCCGCAGCGCGCCACGCGCTGCGCGCCTTTATGGAAGGAGAGAACGATGAGTAAACTTGAACAAGCCATCCGCCAGTCACTGTCGGCGGAGGACGCGGCCTTTCTCGCCAAATTTGAAGACCAATCCCCGTTTCACGAGGCGCTTGGGACGTTCAGCGGCAAATGGGGCCTCATGAACATCTTTGCCGCTGTCATCACATTCGGGATGTTTGCCGCAGCGGTCTATTGCGCATGGAATGCATTCAACGCCGACCCTGCACGTGAGACGGTACTTTGGAGCGCCGGCGGCATCGTCGCGATGCTCGCCGTCGCCATGCTCAAAATGTACTTCTGGATGGAGATGAACAAGAACGTCACGCTGCGTGAAGTGAAGCGGCTGGAACTTCAGGTCGCGCGCTTGGCATCTCGCGAAAGCGTCTAGCTGCGAGAGAAGCCGAGCAGACGGACGAGGGCAAACCGCAGGCGACTGGATGGTCCCCCGAACTGCACGGGGCCTGGTCTGGAATGCCAATGGCTGCCGCGCTCAGAAGTTGCCGGTCGCTCCCGGCCTTCTGATCACTCAGGAGTTCGCCCACACGCGGTCGTTCAGAGACACAGAAAAACTGCCCTCATTGAGAACTTGAGGGATAGGCGAACAGGCACCGATCAATGACCCCTTGGATCGCCGCGAAATTGTGTTGGTAGTGCTTCTATCGGCGAACGGAAGCTCCGCGGATTCACAATCCCGAACCGACCAGGCCGACATCTGCCGGAAGATTCTCGCGTGGCCATGTAACCGCTGAACCCCCTCATCCGGATAAGTCGGTATGCGGCTCCGACGCCGCGCTCGCGGCCGCAGCCCTGCGGCGCGAAGCTCAGGAGGATATCCATGAAGACCGCTTCCACGCTCTCAGCTCTTGTTGGCGCGCTCGCTGTTGCTGGCGCTCTCGCCGGTGCTGCATCGGCTCAGAACATGCCTGCGAAAAAGCCGCCAACTGCCGCCCAGGAAGCAGGCATGGAAAAATGCTATGGCGTCGCCAAGGCCCACCAGAATGACTGCAAGGCGGGTGCAGGAACGTCCTGCGCCGGTACGTCGACAGTCGACTATCAGGCGAATGCCTGGTCGCTGGTGAAGGCCGGTACCTGCACGACGATCAAGACCCCGAACGGCATGGGCTCGCTCACCGCGAAGTCGATGTAGTCCAATGACGACCGCGCCAGGCGCCGGACTCGGTCTGAAGCCTCAGCACTATGCCGAAGCGATCAGCGAGTCGGCGGCTGGCGCATGGTTCGAGGTTCATCCGGAAAACTATATGTGCGATGGCGGGCCACGCCACGCCGCCCTTGCGGCGGTGCGTGAGCGCCATCCGCTGTCGCTTCACGGCGTCGGGCTCTCGCTTGCAGGCGACGAGCCGCCGGATGAAGCGCAGCTTGCGCGGCTCAGACACCTTGTCGATCGGTATGAGCCTTGCCTCGTGTCCGAACATCTCGCCTGGTCGCGACGCCGCGGCGCGTATAATCCCGACCTGTTACCCTTCCCGCGAACATCGGCTGCGCTCGCCCGCGTAGCAGAGCACATTGACCGAACGCAGGAGGCGCTTGGCCGTCGCATCCTGATCGAAAATCCGTCGCTCTATGTGGCACTTGATGGTCACGACCTCAGCGAGACGGAATTCCTGATCGACCTGTGCCGCAGCACGGGCTGCGGGCTGCTCCTGGACGTCAATAATGTTTACGTCAGCGCAAATAATCTCGGGTACGTGGCTGAGACCTATATTGACGCGATTCCGGCCAGCCTGATTGGCGAGATTCATCTTGCTGGTCACGCCCCCGACGCGACACTCGGCCATGACCTCCTCATCGATACGCATGGCGCATCTGTCGATGAGGCCGTCTGGGATCTCTACCGCCACTTGATCACCCGCATTGGCGCGCGCCCCACGCTGATCGAACGCGACGACAACGTCCCGGCCTATGCCGATCTCGCTGCCGAACGCCATGCTGCATCGATCATCCTCACCGGGGTGCGGGAGGCTGTCCTTGTCAACGCGTGAGGAACGCACGTTCTTTGATGCGTTCGACGCCGCGGTCGCTGGCGACGTCGCAGCGCTCTCCCCCTGGCTGAAGCAGCCTGCACCGGGATTCAGCGTCTATCGCAATACGATCGCCAGCGGTTCCGTCGGGGCCCTGGCTGCAACTTTCACGACCGTTCAGCTGATGACAGGCGAAGAATGGTTCCGAGCGGCAGCTCGCGAGTTCTCGCGCGCGCACCCACCCGTCGACCCGGCGCTCCTCCGCTATGGTGAGACGTTTCCCGACTGGCTGGCGAACTTTCCTCCTGCCGCAGATACACCCTATCTCGCCGGTATCGCGCATCTCGACTGGCTCTGGTGGCAATCGTGGTCCGCAGCAGACGCAACAGCGCTCGACGGCGTTGCGCTTGCGAGGCTGACCGCCGAGAGCCTGGGCAGCGTAAAGCTTGATCTGCACCCTGCCGTCCGCACTGCATCATTCGAGACCGGCATTCCCTCGCTGTGGCTTGCGCATCAGGCGCCTCTCAGCGGCGAGCCCCACCTGCTCTCCGATGCGCCCGAACGGATCCTGTTCACGCGCCCCGGACTGCACGTTCAGTCGCATCTCGTTGATGCCGCCACATTTGCTTTTCTCGACGCACTTCAGCGCGGCAGCTCGATCCTCGTCGCTGCCGAAGGCGCCCTCGTCGCCGACCCCACATGCTCGCTGCCGGACATCCTCGCAGGCGGCATAGCGCTCGGCCTGTTTTCCTCCATTACCCCAATCCCGGATCCGTCCCGATGAAGACCGCCACCGAAGCCCGCCCCAGCCTTCTCGTCTCGGTTCTGCGGGCCCCGGAAACCCTGATACCCGAATGGCTCATCGCGCTTGTCTGCCGCCTGGGGGTTGCGGCCGTCTTCCTCCTTTCGGCCCGCACAAAGGTCGAAGGGCTGATCACGTTGAAGCCAGAAACGTTCGCGTTGTTCACATACGAGTACAATGTGCCTCTGCTGCCGCCCGAGATCGCCGCCTATCTCACGACTTACGCAGAGCATGCGTTTTCGATTCTTCTGATTCTTGGTCTCCTCACGCGCGTTTCGGCGGCCGGTCTCATTGTCATGACGCTTGTGATCCAGGTTTTCGTGTATCCCGACGCCTGGCCCACGCATCTCACCTGGGCTGGCCCCATGCTGTATCTCCTTGCCCGGGGAGGAGGCGCGCTATCCGTTGATCGCGCGCTGAAACTGCCATGACCGTTGCGAACCGCACCTCCCCTGCGCGGTCCATGCGGACGGGCCATGGCGCCTTGGCTCACACCCGGCTAGGATCGACCACGGCGCCAGGCAGGAGCGCGCACCTGGGGTCGGGCTTGAGCGAGATCGACGCACCGCTGAAGGCGCTCATGCTGCGCGGGTTGGCCGGCGACACCGGTGCCTATGCAGAACTGCTCTCACGCATGAGCGTCCATCTTCGCCGATACTTTGCACGCAAACTCGGGAGCGGCGATGCCGATCTGGAGGACCTGGTGCAGGACACCCTGCTCACGATCCACCTCAGGCGGGATACCTGGGATGCAACCTTGCCGCTGACGTCCTGGGCCTACGCCATCGCTCACTACAAGCTGATCGATCAGCTCCGCCGCAGGCGTGTCCGCTACACAGAGCCGATCGAGGCGGCTGAAAGTCTGTTTGCCGGCGACGATGGGGACACTTCAGCCCGTCTCGATATCGACCGGCTGCTCGGTGAGTTGCCGGAGCGCCAGCGCCAGGTCCTCTCTGACGTTAAGCTTGGCGGTTTCTCGACGGCGGAAGCTGCGAGGAAATCAGGCATGTCCGAAAGCGCCGTGAAGGTCAGCGTCCACCGTTCGCTGAAAGCTCTGATCAGGAGGGTCCGCGATGAAAACGGATGATCTCATCGCTCTCATTTCGGTCGATGCGAGAGGATCTGCCTCACCAATGTCTGTTGTGGGCCGCCTCGTCCCAGCAGCGCTCATCGGCGCCTTTGCTGCACTTGCCTTGCTGGTCGCCTGGCTCGGCATGCGCGACATGACCGCGGCCGTAGTCTCGCCCAGTTACTGGATGAAGACGACCTATACCGTCGCACTTGCCATCTCAGGGCTTCTCGTTGCTGAAAGACTCTCGCGTCCCGCCGCCAGCGCCACGCGCGGGATCGTTGCCCTGATCTGTGTCACAGCCGTCATGCTCGCGGTCGCTGCAACGCAACTTCTCTCAATCCCGGCGGTGCACGTGCCCCGCGCGCTGCTCGGCTCGACCTGGGATCGCTGCCCATGGCGCATCGTCGCGCTCGCTATCCCCGGCCTCGCGTTCACGCTCTTGGCGATGCGAGGGCTTGCTCCGACCCGGCCCGCGCTTGCAGGCGCCGGCGCCGGCCTGTTTGTCGGCGCCATAGCCGCCACGGTCTATGGGCTTTACTGCGCTGAGACATCGGCCGCGTTCACACTGATCTGGTACACGGGGGGAATTGCGGTCTCTGCGGTGCTTGGCGCACTCGCTGGCGCGCGCGTGTTGCGGTGGTAAGATCGGGCAGGTCTAGGCGACAAGTCATGACGTACGGAAACTCCGGTCGCCTGGCGACCGGAGTTTTCTGATTGTTCTCGAGTTCAGTGGTCGGCCGGGGCAAGCTGATGCCGGGCGCCCGCGCCCGTTTTCAGCGCTCGAGGCCAGCGAGATTCAGCGGCAGGCGTACCTGCAACGGCATCGAACAGGCGCTAGAAACCCGTGCGGAGCGAGACACGGGCCTGCGTGCTTGTCTGATCCTTTTCCAGTCCGAACCGCATGCGATCGGACCGTTCGCTCGCCGCCACAATGCCTTCAATCACCAGATCAGTCTGATCGCGCATCGGCTTAACCCAGGCCGCGGAGGCTGACCAACCGCTCTCGGCGTTGTTGTCCAGCTCCTTGAAGGAGCGATCGCTGACGGCAAAGTAGTCCAGCCGAAAAGTCGCTGTGCCATCCCCGAGATCTTGAGTGAGTAGTCCGTACGCGGCGAGAAAGCCCACGCTCGCCGGAGACTGGCCGCCGATGCGTCCGCCCATTCGGGTCTCGCCCGTCATCGCTTGAACCAGGACTTCGCCGCCCGCGTAGGCGTCCCAGTGAATAGCTGCTTGGGAAAAGCGGGTGCGCCATGCGTACTGGCCGTCCTCCAGGCTCGTTTCATCGCCGTTGTTGTCATAGGCGAAGAGGCTCACGGAAAGAGTATCTGACGGGGACCACTCGAACTGTCCGTAGCTTCCTATCCGACCGTCGACTTCGTCCACGGGCCGCGTTCTGGCCGCTTGCTGGCCCGCGAACATTGCGGGCACCTCGGGAAGCGCGAACGAGCCGCCGATTGTCGCCCTCACGTCGTGCAGGGCCCAGCCGCGAAAAGCCAGCAACGCCCCCGACGGGTCATTGCCGACGAAAGCGGCGGCCGTGAAGCTGATGGGTCGGTCGCCGATTACGCCCCTGAGTGAAGTCTCAATACCGGTCGTTTTTACCTCTTCCGCAATCCATGTGTTGACGGCTGACGGCGTCAAAGTGCGGCTGAGGGACCAGTCAGCGCCATCATGCTCAAGTGAAACCGGGGGAAAGAACACTCCGGCGCGGCCTGAGACCTTCCATGCATCGGCGAGATCGGGCCGGAACTTCAGGTATAGCTCGCCAGGGCCTGCGGCAGGATGGGCGTCACTCCCAATGTCGATGGAAGCGACAGCCCGGATACGCTCGGAAAGATCTCCTGCCCATACGACAGTGGCGTCTGCTGCGATTGAAAAGCGGTCCTCGCCTGCTCTTAGTTTACCCAGCCCCTGATCGAGCGCCGAGGGGTCGCCGTCGCCGATAACCGGACCCACGACAACGACCCCCGATATGTCGCCAACGGGCTGTGCTTGCGCGGACGCGGCGCTGCTGAAGTATAGGACAATCAGGCATGCTGGCGCCGTGGCTCTCACGACATGAATCATGGCCCGGCTCTGTGTCGGCATGCCTGAACATGGCCATGCCGGATTGCCATCGGCTTAACACTTACGGGGTGCGGCACGCGCCGAGAGGAAGGTTTCGGAATCACCGCAGTAAAGACGGTTTTCTCCGCTTGTCTGGCTCGATTTCTAGCTTTCCCGCCTTGTGGCACATGCTTTGATCCAACGTAATCGCAGAAGTCAGTCGACTAACGGGGCCAGCACACTCTATCGGGTCACGGTTTCCCGCTTCATCGGCGCCAGCTTCGCGAGCAGTTTGTTCTGGGCCGAGAACGCAACGCCCTCGCGCGTCATGGCGGCCTGGAGAATCTCGACAAGGGCGTTGAACTCGGCAGTCGTGACCCCGTGGTCGGCGTGAACCGACACCATGTCTCGCCCCGTGTAGGAACAACCACCGTTCAGGATATAGCAGAACTGCTCCTTGAGCGTACGTCGCAGCCGCACGAAATCCGACGCCTTGAAGATCTCGGTCAACCGAGGATCGGCCTGCACCTGTGCGACGAGGTCATCCACGATCCGGCCGATTCCTTCATGGCCATGGAAGACGACGAACAGGTCTCGTCCAGCAACTGGGTTCGCGCCCGCATTGGCATCCGAAATCGTGTAGGGATCGACTTCTTCCTCGCTAGGAGAAGTCGGCGGCGTCGTTTGGGCGAAGGCGGGCGCTGCGAGGAAGATAGCCGACAGCGCACAAGCGATCGCGGTCCGCATGATCAGAACCCTGCCTGCAATGAAAGATAGACGCCGCGCTGCGTCTCGAACGTCGCAATCGAACCGAGATCCACGTACGCGCCGGTGAGCGTGACATGATGGTCGATTGCCCATGCAGCATAGATATCCACCCAGTCGTCCTCCTTCGCGATCGCAAGATTGTCCGGCTTCATCCGATACTCTGCGCCAACCAGGACGTCAGGCGACAGCAACCAGCCGGCGGAGAATTCGCCCATCAGTTCATGATCGTCATTGAGGTTGCCGCCGTATCCGAGCAGGCCGGTCTGGTTCGCGTTGGTCCATCGCAGCGTGCCGTTCAGCAATAGCGAACTGTCGAGCAGGATCTTTGTGGCAGTAGCGTAGGTTTCCCAGCCTTCATCGTCTGCCCCGCCGACAGCGGAAACAATGGCGCTCTGATCATTCTTCTTCCAGCTTGCGCCGACGGCGACTTGCGGCAGCCATGTATCCTGATCGTAGATCGCATCGCCCATCACGCGCAGTTTCGCGCCCCAGACATCCTGGCCAAACGTGAAACCACGACCGAGGCCAAGCGCGGCGCCAACATCCTGTGTGTCGAACTCCTGACGCGTGTAGCTGAGCTCGACGCGATCCAAGAGGCCCAGCGCGCCGCCGTAGGAGAGGAAGGAATAGTCCGGCAGTTCGACCGCAGTGACGTGCACCGTGCCGCCGACCCCGCGATCGGTTTCATTGCCGGTGATGAGCGCCCATGGCGTAAGTCCGCCGCCGCCCTGTCCTTCGATCGTGGAGACACCACGCGTGAGCTTCAGCTTGCCGCCGGTCTCGATATCTATTGAAGGCGCATCTTCCTGCGCATGAGCCGCGAGCGGCGTCCCCATGACCAGGGCGAAGCAGGCAACGCCAAGTCGTGGCATACGCGTTTTCCCAGCAGCGTCCGCACCCTATTCCCGGCCCGGTCCAACAGTTTTCCATGGAAGGTTTAACCAACCCGAAACTTCTCAGGGCCGGAGCCGCCTGGCTTTACGGCATCTTCAACCGGCGGTGGTACGAAGTCGTATGCTTGCCAGGCTCCTCATATCCGCCGCTACTTCGCTTCTCTTCGCGACGCAGGCCTTCGCCGGCGACATCGTCGTCCGCGTGACAACGCCGGATGGAAAGCCCCTGCCCGATGCGGTCGTGTCGGCGCCTGTAAAGCCGGGTGAACCAAAGCCTGCTCCGGCCAGCGGCCTCAGCATGGCGCAAAAATCCAAGCAGTTCGCGCCCTTCGTGCTGGTTGCTCCGGTGGGGTCGACCGTGGAGTTTCCCAACCTCGACAAGTTCCGGCACCACGTCTACTCGTTTTCCAAAGGCAACAAGTTCGAGCTGGAACTTTACGGCCGCGAAGAAAAGCGCGTCATCACTTTCAAGACGACCGGGATCGTCGCACTCGGCTGCAACATCCACGACCAGATGGTGGCCTTCATCCGCGTGGTGGACACACCTTGGGCAGCCAAATCCGGCGCTGATGGCGTGGCCCGGCTAGTCGCGACGCCAGAGGGCAGCCGGCGCATCGACGTCTGGCATCCCTACGCCAAGGCGAAGGACCAGACCATTGCGCAAACGGTGGATGTGTTGGCGGGGATCACGACCGTGACAGTTGTGCTTGATATCGCGCCGCCAAGGTAGCTTTGCGGCGGATCAACATGTTCAAACGCCTCTCTTCCGAACTCACATTGATCTACGCCGCGCTGTTTGGCGTCGTGCTGTTGCTGATTGCTGGCGCCGTCTGGGTGGCAGTCGAGGCCAACTCCAGGCAGGCCGTCCGGGCGGAGATGGCCTCGTCCTCCGCCGTGTTCGATCGCATCTGGAAATTGCGCGCCGACCAGTTGCAGCAAACTGCCGAAGTGCTCGCGCGGGACTTCGGATTCCGCGAGGCCGTCGCCACGGGCGATGACGAGACCATGATCTCCGCGCTCGACAACATCCAGTCGCGATTTGGCTTCGACACTGCGATGATCATCCGCCCCGATGGATCGGCGGCCTCGCTTGATGACAAACTGACGGGATCCGTCGATCCGACCCTTCTCTCCGCGGTGACAACAAACCCTGACGCATCGGGCGTTCTAACACTGGGAGATACGACCTATCAGGCTGTATCGGCGCCCATCCGCGCGCCTACACTGATGGGTTGGGTGGTGTTCGGCCGACGCCTCGGCGCTGAACAGCTGAGCGAGCTGGAACAGCTTTCGGCCATCCCCTTGTCGGCGCATCTCTACCTGCGCCGCGAAGGTCAATCTTGGGTAGCGCTCGAGGACAAGCCCGGACGCGCAATTGGCATTACCGCCGACGAGCTTGCAGGCCGTGCAACCGAGACGGGCGGCGACTTGCTGATCAACTTGCCTGAGCGCAACTCGATCGGAGGCGTCAAGACATTGCAGGTGTTCGCCGACGGCGCTTCCGCGGCGCTTCTGCTCGAATACTCGCTCTCCATGAACCAGGCACACTATCGCGATATGCTCGCCACTATCGCAGCTATTGGCGCAATCGGCCTTGTTGCGCTTGTCCTTGGCAGCTGGTTTGTATCGCGTCGAGTGACGGGTCCCATTTCCGGCCTGCGTGCAGCCGCTGACCAACTGACCCGTGGCGAAGTTGCAGAAGTGGCGGTCACGGGCCGCAATGAGATTGCGGAGCTGGCGGCAAACTTCAACGTCATGTCATCGGAGATTGCGGCTCGCGAACAGCGCATCCTGCACCTCGCACGGCATGATCAGGAAACTGGCCTTCCGAACCTGCGCGCCTTGCAGGAAAAGCTCGCGGCGCTACGCGGCGGAATCCCGGCGGGCAACATCTTCGGCGCGATCATCAGCATCAATCGCTTTGACCAGATACGCGGCGCCATCGGCCACGGCCTGTTTTCCCGGCTGGTTGCTGAAGTCGCGACGCGTGCATCACGTTCCGGCGACAGCCTTCATGTGGGCAGAGCCACCACAGGTACAATCGCCGTCGTATTCACCGCAGAAAGTCGCCAAGCAGCCGAAGCCACAATTCGCGCAACGGCACAGGCGGTTTCCAGTCCGGTGACGCTGGATGGAGACCGGATCGATGTGATGGTGACGGCCGGGCTTGCATGCGATGAGGAGGATGCAAAAGCGCATCTCGAATTGCTGGAGCGCGCTGAAGTCGCGGTCGAGCAGGCGCGCGCCCAACGCACGATCACTGCTTGGTTTAACCCAGCGGCGTATGGCGATCCGGCAACGACACTTTCTTTGATGAGTTCGATGCTGCAGGGCCTTTCCAGCGGCGAACTGTATCTGGCTCACCAGCCAAAACTCGATCTGCGGCGGGACTGTGTGAATTCAGCTGAAGCGCTTTTGCGTTGGCGGCATCCGCAACGCGGCATGATTCGGCCGGATGCATTCATCGGCATGGCCGAGGAAACCGGTCACATCCGCCCCCTCACCGATTGGGTCATTGATCGGGCAATCGCAGATCAGCGTATCTTCCAGAAGGCCGGTCACGATGTCACGATTTCTGTGAATGTCTCCGGACGGCTGATCGCGAACGAGCAATTCGCCGAGCGGGCTCTGCGCCAGGTACGGCGCTCTGGCGCGCGGCTTTGCTTCGAGATCACCGAAACCGCAGTGATCGACAATCCCCGGCTGGCGCTCGACGTGATGAACGAGCTCAAACAGGCAGGCGTCGGCATCTCCATCGATGACTATGGCTCAGGCTTGTCGTCGCTGTCCTACCTCCGCGCCATACCGGCGGAAGAGCTCAAGATCGACAAGGTCTTCGTAGAAAACCTAGCCAACGGGAACAGTGACGCCTTCCTTGTCAAATCGACGATCGATCTCGCGCACAGCCTGGGCATGAAGCTCACGGCGGAAGGCGTCGAGACCGCGGATGTCCTGGCAATCCTGCGCGCGATGGGTGCAGACATGATCCAAGGTTACTTCATCGCCAAGCCGTTGGTGGTCAATGACTTCCTGGCCTTTATGCGAAGCCCGGATGCCAAGGCGGCATCCGCGATCTGAGCTTTGTGCGCTTGGCGACACGCTTGAGCGAGCCCAGCGCAGGTCGCTGACGAGGTATCGTTGTCCGCAATCCACGACTCGTATCGAGCGCCGCCACCTCGGCACGCCGCATAGGCGCTAGCGTTCCCATCACAGGCACGGCCGCGCCCTGCTGACGAACTGCGCGCCAGACGGAGAACGGATCGTGCTTTGCCGCCTGACTGAAGAAATCGAACCTTACCATTCCGACGCGCCACTGGGTCGCATAGACAGGTGGCCCCCCGACCAGAGCCGGTTCAATGCAGGGTCAAACAAATCCGGCTTTCGCAGCGTACTCACGTCCGCG
Source organism: uncultured Alphaproteobacteria bacterium (assembly GCA_903842595.1). GTDB lineage: Bacteria > Pseudomonadota > Alphaproteobacteria > Caulobacterales > Hyphomonadaceae > UBA7672. Next base: position 1,662 of record CAIMMO010000106.1, on the reverse strand, counting down.
TCTGCACGGCGTCGCGTCTATGCTGCGCTCGTCACGGCTGCAGTAGACCGCGGCGACAGTCGCAGCAGTAGATAGCCGCCAACGCCTGCCAATACAGAGCCCATGATGACGCCGAGCTTCACACGGTCCTGAAGGTGCGGATCATCAAAGGCCAGCATGCCGATGAAGAGGCTCATCGTGAACCCGATACCGCAAAGCATCGACACGCCCAGCATCTGCAGCCAACTCACGCCTTCCGGCAGTCGCGCAACCCGCGTGAGAACCATGATCGCAGCCGCGCCAAAGACGCCGAGCAGCTTGCCGGCAAACAGGCCTGCAGCAACGCCCAGGGGCACTGCTTCAAGCAACACGTCCGGCGTCACGCCAGCAAACGATACCCCAGCGTTTGCGAAACCGAAGATCGGAACAACAACGAACGCGACCGGGACATGCAAGGCATGCTCAAGGGTATGCAGCGGCCCCTGCCCGCCGCCCCGCGTCTTGCCGTGAATTGGAATCGTCAGGGCCAGAATGACCCCGGCGAGAGTTGCATGGACGCCGGACTCAAGGATCGCCCACCAGAGCGCGGCGCCCGTGATGAGGTAGGGTGCGAGTGACTTTATGCCGACGCGATTCATGACGATAAGCCCGGCGACGAATCCGGCCGCAAGTCCAAGATAACCAAGCGAGAGGTCACTGGTGTAGAACAGTGCGATAATGATAACGGCGACAAGGTCGTCGATGATTGCAAGCGTCGCAAGAAAGACCTTGAGCGACAGCGGCACGCGCGATCCGAGCAGAGAGAGGACGCCGAGAGCGAAGGCAATGTCGGTGGCTGCCGGGATAGCCCAGCCGCGCTGCGTTGCCGGATCGGATCCGGCGATCAGGAGATAGATCAGGGCCGGCGCTGCGACACCGCCAGCGGCGCAGACGCCCGGCAGGATACGCGATGCCCAGGTCGAAAGCTCGCCCTCGACAAACTCGCGTTTGATCTCGAGCCCCACCAGCAGGAAGAAGAGCGCCATCAGGGCGTCATTGATCCAGTGGTGAACCGACAAGGGCCCCACATAGGCATGGAGCGCATCAAAGTAGACGCCTGAGAGAGGAGAGTTGGCGACGATCAGCGCGAGCGCAGCGGCGCCCATCAGGATCAGCCCGCCGGCGGCTTCGCTCGCCAGGAACTCGCCTATCAGATCTCGTCCACGGTGAATGGCTTGCATCGCTGCGCTCCCAAACGGCTCTCAAGTCTCCGTTTCAGGCAATGCCTGGCGCACGCAGCACACGCTGCACGCAGATTTAGTGGGCAGGTTCGAGACGTCAATACGGAGCGAGGCGCTTCATTACCCCCACCGCTGCCTGCTGATGCTCTGTGTGGAATCGTCAGTCAAAGCCTCTAAGGTGTCGCTGGTGACCTGCCCCAAAACTTTCGGGGGTCCCCAAGCTTGAATGACGAATGGCAGGAATGGGCCCCCGTGCCGCCGGAACACAGAATGTGGCAATCCGGCTGAGTCGATCCAGTTAGGCCATTCACCGATGACGCTCCGCTTCGTTCGCGGTAGGGACGGCCATTGCTGGCCGCCCCCCGCACAGATCCGGACGTGCGGAATTCCCGCATCCGGCTCCTCGCGAGAGTGGATGACGTCAAAGCGAAGTGATGCTTTGCCGTACGCGCTCGAGCGCCTG
>CAIMMO010000105.1 GCA_903842595.1 uncultured Alphaproteobacteria bacterium | reverse complement strand
TGCGTCGCCTGCCGCAACGCCGATACTTACATCGCGCGCGGCCTGAGCCGGTACACTGCTTGGCCGCCCCAATTTACACCACTCAGGTGGACGTGACCCCGGCAGATAGGAAAACCCAGCCTCGCCCATGCGCCTCGCGCGCGAGAGTTTGATCGGGACCCATCTTCGCGGAAGGCATTATTGCCAGCGGTCATTCGTGCCGCACGAACAGGTCGAACACATGGCCGCACCGACCAGCTTTGTAGGACTTCAGTTTGCGCTTGCCAAAGGAGAGCCGTCCACACATCGGCGAAGGGCAGCCGCTGAACGAGGACGGGGCGTAAGTCGTGAATTGATCATTCTCTGCCGATGACGTGTCGCAAACCTCTGCCAAGCAGGACAGTCACGGCTGCGGCGGGAAGCGCCACCGCCGCATGCCGAAGTGATGCATTCGCGCCGTATGATCCCTCATATATTGGGTGGTTCAGGAAGTACCAAATGATCGGCACACTCCCGAGGATGATGAGGACTGCCGCCGCTATGGCGAGCCAGTGAAGAACCCGCCCAAAGCGTGTTAGCCCGTTCGGTTCTGGATTGAGTTTGGTTGGCCAAAAAAGTTCAACAAACCCCTCCGAACGCTGCCAAAAGTCGCGGGCGGCTGGGCTGTCGTCAAGAGGTAGGCACCCCATCAGAAAGCAATCCGCTGACGGTTCCGTTCCCAAAGGTGAGCACGATGCATCGCATCGACGCTCTAGCCACGAGCTATGTGTTGCACGCCGTCGTGTAACGGGTCTGAGCCACCCTAGATGTTCGACCGCTGGATGATAAGTGCGATCGCCACTGGAGGCGGCTTCTGATCTACGGCTTCATCTGCGTTGGGGGCGCTAGGTACCGGGCGAACGGGGACTTTTGGGCAATGTCCCGCCGGATCAGCAGGGCAGACGCGACCGGCAATTCCCGAGCGACCCTGCCATTGGCAACATCATCGGATGGGCGCGAAGTTGGGCCCCAAATTCGGACACCCGCCCATAGTGCTCCTGGTGTATTTGTCAGGCGCCCAATAAATGATGTGACCTCAATCCGCCGGTCGCCTACGCTCGCTCGAACAGCGCTGCACAGCCAGTGCCTGCGAGAATGGCGTCAACGCGGCCTTGGTCAGCGGGCGTCAGCGCCGAATAGGCCCCGCGTAGCCACCGCAGGCACTTGGCCTGGTAGACGAAGGGGGCCTGCCTCCAGGGCTGGCCATCGATTTCACAACTGACCTGCTCCGCACCGCGCGCCACTGCGTCTGCATTGGCCAGCATGAACGGCGCATAGACCCGACCAATCTCAGTCAGGAGGGCGCGAAACGTCTCGGGCGGTTCTTCAAGGTTGATCCAGTCGTCTTCGCTGACATCGAGGCCGCTTAGATCTTCACACTGCTCCGTCCAGGCATAGGCGCGCGGCGAGACGTCAAACGCGACCGCAGCTGGCGTCGGATCGGTTATCACCAGCATGGTCATTTGTCCGTAACAGGCGAAATCGCCTGCGCCAGGGCGGTGGCCGAGCAGGAAAGGCTGGTTCTGTATGTGGGCGTCAAAGACCTCCAGGAAGCGGCGCCAGCTCGCTTCGATCACCGGCCCGGTCATCTCGTTCGAGCCGACAACACCGATGCGAGAAATCTGGCGCGCGGCGAAAGCTGCG
>CAIMMO010000104.1 GCA_903842595.1 uncultured Alphaproteobacteria bacterium | reverse complement strand
TGATCAGGCGGGCGATCTTCTCGGGATCCTCCGCCTTGTCGAGCATCGCGTTGATGTTCGAGTTGATGATGTCGGAAAGACGGGAGAAAACGCCCATATCAGAACCTTTCGTAGAACCTTCTCGGGGGATGGTCTTCTTGGAGTTGGTGGTCTTGTGCCGATGAAGAGGTGGTTGGGGAGGTCAGAAGAGGATGCGCGCGATCAGGAAGCCGGCGATAAAGAAACCCCAGCTTTCGAACGGTCTACGGCTCATCCAGCTTCCAAAACGTCCCAGTGGGCTGGGCTTCTCGTAGGGATCGCGGTGGTCGGAGTAGCGCATCTTTAGCTCCTGTGGTCGCCGGTGTGACCCCGGCATGAATGTTTGTTTGCAACCACCATGCCAGTTTTTCGATAACCATGCCTCCCCTTGTATTATTGAAGTTTTTGAAGCCTCCCACTGTGGATAAGCGATTGTTCTGGTAAAAATCGCCACTCAACTATTGGCGATTTCCGCTAAGTTGTGGTATTTCTCGCCACATGGCTGCACCCTCACCTCCCGAGCTGATTGGACAATCCGCGACGTGGCTCGAGAGCCTCGAAAGGGTCTCGCTGGCGGCGTTGGTCGAGCGGCCGATCCTGGTGATCGGGGAGCGCGGGACTGGCAAGGAGCTGATCGCCGAGCGCCTTCACTATCTGAGCCCGCGCTGGGACCAGCCGTTCGTCAAGGTGAATTGCGGGGCGCTGTCGGAAGACCTGCTGGATTCCGAACTGTTCGGGCATGAGGCCGGCGCGTTCACGGGCGCAACAAAGCGGCGGCAGGGGCGATTCGAACAGGCTGACGGGGGCACGCTGTTCCTCGACGAAATCGCGACGGCCTCAATGCAGGTTCAGGAGAAGTTGCTGCGCGTGGTGGAGTACGGACAGTTCCAGCGGCTGGGCGGCGAGGACACGATCACCACTGATGTGCGGATCGTTGCGGCAACGAACGTCGACCTTCCCGCGCGGGCGGCCGAGGGGCGCTTTCGGCCTGACCTGCTGGATCGACTTGCCTTCGACGTCATCACGCTTGCGCCGCTGCGGGCGCGGCCGGAGGACATAATCCTGCTGGCAGAGCATTTCGGGCAGAGAATCGCGCGGGAGCTGGAGGGCGATTTTCCGGGCTGGTCGCGCACGGCGCTGGAAGCGATGTGCGGTTATGCCTGGCCAGGGAATGTCCGTGAACTGAGGAATGCGGCGGAGCGGGCGACGTTTCGCACCATGGCGGCGCAGACTAATGGCGCGCCGCTGGGTCCGGTGACCCTGACGGTGGATCTGCTCGATCCATTCAATTCGCCCTGGCGTCCGGCGAAAGACCTGTCGACCCCGCCCCCTGGCCCGCCGCGTCCGCCGCAGCAGGCAGCCGTCATGGTCGAGTCGATCTCCGTCGTGCCGGCGAAGTCGGATGGTCCGGTGGATTTCAACGCAATCGTCACCGAGCTCGAGAAACGGATGATCGAGGCGGCGCTGGAGAAATTCCATGGCCACCAGAAGAAGGCGGCCGAGCATCTGGGGCTCAGCTATCACCAGATGCGTGGGCTTTTGCGAAAATATGGCATCGGCCGCGAGGCGGCGAACCAACAAGATGTAAACGAATTCTGAGCAGTTTTGTTCGGTCAGCGAAACTGTTTCTCAACCCTGCTGCCCTATCACGCATGTGGAGCCTTCCGCATGCGTCGCACCTTTTTCCTCGACATGGAGTTCGACGCGCTGAACGCGGACGAGGCAGCGCGCAGGATCGCCATGCGTGCGCGAAAGCTCGGCCCGTTCGCCTATGTCACGACGCCCAATGTCGATCACATGGTTCGTGTCGATCGCGAACCACCATTGATGCAATTGTACGACGATGCGTGGCTTAACCTCTGCGACAGCCGCATTCTCGAAGCGTTCGCCAATGCGTCCTATCTCGACCTGCCCGCGGCGCCTGGCGCCGACATTGTGGAGCAGCTGTTCCGTCAGCACATCAGCGCGACAGATCCCGTAGTGGTGATCGGGGGCACGCAGAGACTGGTTGACCGCCTGCGGCGGCAGTTCGAAACCCTTGATATTCGCTGGCTCGACGCGCCGGCCAGACTGCGCGATGATCCAGCGGCCCGCGCGGCCTGTGTGCAGTTTATCCGCGAGAACCCGGCGCCGTTCGTTTTCCTCGCCGTGGGCTCGCCGCAGCAGGAGCTGATCGCGCATGAGGCGCGGCGCGCTGGCGACTGCACGGGCGTTGCAGTGTGCTGTGGCGCGGCGCTGGAGTTACTGACGGGCATGACGGCGCGCGCACCGCAATGGATGCGCGACCACAGGCTGGAGTGGTTGTCCCGGCTGGCGGCCGAGCCGGGACGGCTGTGGAAGCGGTACCTCGTCGACGGACCTCGCATCTTTCTTGTCTGGCATCGCTGGCGGAGCCGCGTGCATGTCGCCTCCGTAGGCGCTCGTGGGGTGGCAATTTCCCCTTGATAGGGGGATACAATGTCCGGGCAGAAGTGGCTCTGTCTTTACTTCGACCCCGAGGGGCCAGACGTGGTCGCGGTGACCACCTCGGCGGACGGCGGAGGTTGCTTCCGCGCGCGGCGGAGACGGCAGCGGCTTTGCCCGACGTGATAGCGTGAACTGGCGCGCCGTATTCGGGCCAGACCCGGACCGGGCGGCCGCACGACCATGGCGTGATGACGTTCACGCGCGCGCAATCTGTTGCGGCGGCCTATCGTGGTGAGTTTGCCGATGGGAAGCGTGCGGGTCCTGGCGCTGGCGTCACTGATGAGAGGCTTGTGTAGTCGGGCCAATGGTCGGCGGACGAGGCTTGCCGCTTCGGCATTCTTGAGGCACCGAATGTACACCCTTTCGAGGGATGCGTGAAGGCCGTCGCCTCAGCGGCGCCGATCGCTGAGCAGGACTGGAACTGGTCGCTGCCCGATGTGATGCGCGTCACGATGATGCACCACGCCGTCGCATCATCCCTGCCCGCTCCTGCTGCGGAGTAGCTAGCGCCAGCAGCTGATCGAAGCCTCCACTTCATCAAGCACCAGGGCGCGCGGGCTGATGTAGGCGATCGTGCTCTCGCCGGAGAGGGACGAAAGCGCATCACCCATGCCGTCGGCCATCTCGGCCAGCTCTTCGGGCGTGAACGGCTCGCCATTGTGCGAGCCCGCGAGGACCTCAGACTCCGTGACGGCGCTGCTGATGACCGCTCCATCGAGCGTCCAGCTGCCCAGGATTGAAAATTCGAGACTGATGACATCGCCGCCATCGGGCACTTCGACGTAAAACCATCCCTCCAGCGAACCGTCGGCATTGAAGGCGAGATTTGCATCCATCCCGGGCTCATCGAGCAGTGACGTCATCCGGCACGACCAGGCAGCGCTCGTGAGTTCGTCGCTCGTCTGCGCATGGGCAGGCGCACCGACCACCACCACGGCGGCCGCCACAAGCATTGATCGAAACATCCAACATCCCCGTTCTCGAAGCGCCCAGGATGGCATGAGACAGGCTCTGCTCGCCAGCACCCTCTTCCTGATCTGCTGCAATCGCCCCATAAGAAAGTGAAAGGACCGGAAGGCGAAGACATTCGCCAGATTTCACCGCGGGTTGGACCGCACGCGCCAGGTCTCTGAACCGGCAGGAGAATCAGGGCATGCCACTTCGCCTCTACATGCACCCGCTCGCATCCTACTGCTGGAAGACGCTCATCGCGCTCTACGAGACCGGCGTTCCGTTCGAGCAGGAGGTCGTCGACCTGCAGGATCCAGGCGCGCGCGAGCGCTTCGTTCGGATGACGCCGCTGGGCAAATTCCCTGTTCTTGTTGATGAGGAGGCGAACAAGGCGTTTCCGGAATCGAGCATCATCATCGAGTACCTCTCGATGAAGTATCCGGCGGCGGCGAAGCTGTTGCCTGCGGACAAGGACCTTGCGCTGCGCGTGCGGCTGTCGGACCGGTTCTATGATCTCTACGTGCACGAGAAGATGCAGAAAATCGTGGCGGACCGGATACGGCCGGAGGGCCGGAAGGATCCGTCCGGCGTTGATCGGGCGAGGCAGGAACTGGAGATCGCGCTCGCGCTGGTGGATCGCGACATGGGTGCCGGCGGCTGGGCGACCGGCCTTACCTTCACCATGGCGGACTGCGCTGCGGCGCCGGCGCTCTACTATGCCAACCAGGTGGCGCCGTTCGCGGAGAGCCATCCGGGCGCAGCGCGCTATCTTGACCGGCTGATCGCGCGGCCGTCGTTCGCGCGCGTGCTGGAAGAGGCTGCGCCTTACTTCGAGATGTTCCCGAAAGGGTGAGGTTCCACGTTACTCAAAGATGCTGACGAGGCGCGCGCGAGCTTCTCGAGCAGGTTGCGGTCGGCGGCGATCGGATCAATCCAGCCGCTGCGGAGTTCTGGCCGCAGGCTTTCCGTGCGGTCTGCAAAGGCAAAACCGGCCGCGGATGAGCAATCCTTCACCGGGTGTCGATGCAGGACGGCTGGCGCACATGCAGGCCGTCTGCGCCGCTTCCAGCGTGGCGGTCCAGGCAGCGGCGGCGGCAGTTGCGTGGCCGACGGCGGAGGCCATGTCGCAGGTGACCGCGACGAGCCGGCGGCGCATGAACACCTGGCCCGAAAGCTCCTGCCAGAAAAAGCCGAAACCAACGCGCCAGATCGCGAAGACCAGGTAGAGCACGAAGACGGCGATCCGCGTCCACCAGGCGCGGCCGGGCTCGATTATGTTGTGCAGCGCCACGCCCATGGCGCTGACCACGAAGAGCGTCGTGGCGATCGTGATCGCCAGTGCGACGGTGGGGAGTTCGCCCGTGTCCGTGCCAGCCGCCCACAGGTCGCCAAAGCCAAGGCCGGTCGCGAGGAGCACAAAGCCCCACGGGGCGAAGCCGGAAAGATCGCGCAGCGAAAGCGGCGCGGTCAGCCAGCGCCCCCGGCCCACACGCTTCCCCTCAACACGCCCTTTCAGACGCCCGCCCCGGCCAGTCGCCAGAGCTAGCGTCGGCAACCTGGTTTCAAACAGCTGATTCTGGCTGGCGGCGGGTCAGCACCGCCCGGACACGCAGCCTTCAGGATTTTTTCCCAAGGGTGATGCACGCCTGCATCAGCGGTAAAATTTGCCGGGTGCGGGTGGAGCCCGCCGCCTGAGTGCACTATCGGAATACTCATGAGCGACCTGCCTTCGATCGGCCGTATCGTTGACCGCGAGCACTTGCTGCCGGTGCGGGTTTACTATGAAGACACCGACTTCACCGGGGTGGTCTACCACGCGACCTACCTGCGCTACTGCGAACGTGGCCGATCCGAAATGTTGCGGGTGATGGGGGTGCCCCCGGGCCAGCCGGACCACGGGATTTTCGCGGTAACGCGCATCGTGATGGACTATCGGGCTCCGGCACGGATCCACGATTCACTACTGATCCATACATCGTTCGCCGGAATGAAAGGACCCCGTCTGAATTTCCGACAACGGATCGAGCGGGACGGCGTCCTGCTTGTCGAAGCCGAGATTGTCGCGGTCGCCATCCATGCGGACGGACGGGCGCGTAAACCTTCCGCTGCGGAATTACATCACTGGGCGGCTTACGCCCCAGCCCCGCTGAATGGCCCCTGAGGGCCCGGGGAATCGCCGGTATTGACCTTCATCTCGCCTAATTTCGTAACCAGAAGCGGTACAAATGGCTTGTGTTACGGGGCATTCGCATAACCCCGTTAGAGCCCCCGGCTTAACCTGAGAGGATTGAATGCCCGAAGCCTTGCCCGAAGCGCTCGTTACAACCGAGGATTTCTCTCTCGTTGCGCTCTTCCTGCGGGCGGACCTGATCGTGCAGGCGGTCATGGCGATTCTCGCGCTGGCGTCAGTCTGGTCGCTGGCCGTGGCGATCGACAGGTTCTTCTCGATCTCCGGCGCCAAGTCGCGCGCCAAGAAGTTCGAGCAGGCCTTCTGGGCGGGCCAACCTATGGAGGACCTCACCGACCGCGTCACCGACAAGCCGGCCGAAGCAATGGCGCGTGTGTTCTCCGCCGGAGCGCGTGAATGGCGCGAGAGCCGCCGCGGGGCTGCGGGGGACGATACCAACCGCGCGATCGTCGAGCGTGCGACACAGATGATGGACGTGGCCGTGAACCGCGAGACGCAGCGGATGGAGACGGGTCTGTCGACGCTGGCCATCATTGCATCGTCCACGCCCTTCATCGGCCTGTTCGGCACCGTGATCGGGATCATGAACTCGTTCCGCAACATCGCGGCGCAGGGCGAGACCAACCTCACCGTCGTGGCGCCGGGCATCGCCGAGGCGCTGTTCGCCACTGCACTTGGCCTGTTCGCGGCCATTCCGGCGCTGATCTTCTACAACAAGTTCTCGGCCGATGTTTCGGCCTTCTCTGACCGGCTGACGAATTTCGCGCAGGAAGTCTCTGCGCGGCTATCCAAGCGCCTCAACGAAAGGCGGGACGTCTGACATGCCGATGTTGATTAAGGGCTCGGGAGGCAGACGCGGACGCCGGCGGCCGATGGCTGACATCAACGTGACGCCCATGGTCGACGTGATGCTTGTGCTGCTCGTCGTGTTCATGGTCACGGCGCCGATGCTGGCGACCGGCGTTTCGGTGTCCCTGCCGAAGGTGACCGCGGAGCAGATGCCGACCGAGAATCAGCGCCCGCTGGTTATCACCATCGACAAGGATGGCGGCGTCTATCTTGGGATGGAAGATACGCCGGTTGAACTGAAGGAGCTTGCGCCACAGCTGATGGCGCTGGCCGAGAACAATATCGAGAAGCGCGTCTATGTACGCGCCGATGAAATGGTGGCGAACGGGGTGGTCGTGAAGGTTCTGGCGCTTTTGCAGACAGCCGGCTTCAGAAACGTTGGCCTGCCCGTCGACCCGAACGTGGCGCGGCGCATCATGCAGGGAGGCTGATCCCGCTGATGCAAAGACTGCCCCCCGCTTCGATCGCGTCCCTCCCGTCTGCGTTCTTCTCGTTCCTGCTGCATGGCGGCGTGGTGGTCGCGACCCTGCTGTCGATGCCTCAGTCCGAGCCGCTGCCGGTGATGACGCAGCATTATGTGCCGATCGAGCTGGTCGAGATGTCGGACGAGACCAATCTCACCGAGATTGCAGCGGCGATGGAGAAAGCCGACGAAGAGGCCTCTCTGGAGGAAGAATCCAAGGCCGCGGCCACCCCTGCCCCTCCGCCTGTCGAGGAAGATGCGATCTCGTTCGACGAGCCGAAGGACATGCCAAAGCAGGAACCCAAGAAGGATCCGCCGAAGGCAGCGCCCGCGCCGACAAAATCACTGAGCAGCGAGCTTGATGATATTCTGGCCGGCATCGAGAAGACGCCGAAGCCGTCGAAATCCAACAGCAGTGTCGCGCCAGCAAGCGCTGCAGACGAGGCGCCGCGGATGAGCGTGGGCGATCGCCGGCGGATGACTGCGACGATCATCGATATCCTTGTCTCGCAGTTGAAGGACAACCGCTGCTGGGCCGACCACAGCGACATGGCGGACGCCAAGCGACTGCGCGCGACCTTCCGCATCGCCTTTGGCCGCAATGGTAAGTTCTCGATGCAGCCCGAGCTCATGTCGCCGACGCGCAAGCCCGCCAATGATCCGCCGCTCAACACTTTCATCGTGCACGCCGAGCGCGCGCTAAACATGTGCAATCAGATTGGATGGATCGTCCCGGAAGCCTATTTCCGCCTGCCGGAACCCAGGACAATCGACCTTGAATTCCTGCCCAAGATCGGAGCCAATCAATGATGACGACCAAGACTGCCGGGGGGATAGTGCAATTCTTCAACAGGCTCGCGCTTGGCGTGCTGGGCGCTATCGCGCTTGTCTCCTTCGCCGCTCAAGCGCCTGCACACGCGCAGCTGCGTGCGCAGGTGGTTGGCGAGCAGTACATCCCGCTGCGCATCGCGGTGCCGGACTTTGACGGCACAGGGCCGAACGCCGCGCAGATCGCACAGGACATCTCGAACGTGCTGCGCGCGGATCTTGGCTCGTCGGCGCCTTTCCGCGTGCTCGACAAGACGGCCTTCATCGAGAAGGACCTCGACATCACGCTGCAGCCGATCTTCGCCAACTGGACAGTTGCGGGTCTCGAGACGCAGGCGCTGGTAGTCGGCAATGTTGTGGTGAACACGGCCAACAATGCGATGACCGTGCAGTTCCGCCTGTGGGACGTCTACGGCCAGAAGCTGCAGTATGAAATGGGCTATGAAGTGCCCACGCCGCTGAACTGGCGCCGTCTCGCGCACAAGGTCGCCGATGACATCTTCACCCAGCTGACGGGCGACCCCGGCTACTTCGACAGCCGCGTGGTGTTCGTGTCAAAAACGCCGGGCGATGAACCTTTCAAGGGCCGACTTGCGATCATGGACCAGGACGGCGCAAACGCCGAGTTCCTGTTGTCGAACTATGCCGCGGTTATCAACCCGCGCTTCTCGCCAACCGACCAGGTTGTGCTCTACGGCGCCTACATTCCTGACCCGCGCTATCCGGGCGCAACGCTGCTGAGAACCTATCTCTACGACCTCGCGACGGGCAGGCAGGAGATCCTTGCCGAGGGCGCAGGCCAGCTCGACTTCTCGGCACGCTTCTCGCCAGATGGGAAATCGATCGTCTTCAACCGCGCCGAGCGCGGCAATACGGACATTTACAAGATCGACCTCGCCTCGCGGCGGCTGACGCGGCTAACCACGGACTCCTCGATCGATGTATCGCCTTCCTTCTCGCCGGATGGAACGCAGATCGTCTTCCAGTCGGACCGTGGCGGCTCGAAGCAGCTCTACATCATGAACGCTGATGGCTCGCGCATGAGCTGCCCGCGTGGCGGATCTGGAGACGCCTGCAGGATCACGTTCGGGGAGGCCGGTTACAGCTTTACCGACCCGGTCTGGTCGCCGCGCGGAGACTGGATCGCCTTCTCGCGTCAGGGCGGGGGTCAGTTCGTGATTGGGGTCATCCAGAAAGACGGCAGTGGGATGAGAATTCTTACCGATGGCTATCAGGACGAAAGCCCGACCTGGTCGCCCAATGGCCGCGTGATCGCGTTCGAACGGACGGCGTCGCGTGGCGCGGGACCGAAGATCCACAGCATCGACCTGACGGGCCGCAATGAGCGCCGCCTGCCCACCCCGCGCGACGCAACAAATCCGACCTGGGGACCCGTCCTAAAGATGCAGTAGCCCCCGTCTGAACGGGACCTAACTAAATCGTGTGGCACGGAAGCGCCGAAGTCATCGAAATCGTTGTGCATTTGATATTACAATATTGCAATGACGTCTCGCCTTTGCCACAAAAACTGCTCAAGTATATTGAAGCTTCGTAGCTTCTGAACGCTTCCCGGTCTTGCAATTGTATTGCAATTCGCAGGTAATACCGGGGGATTGGATACGCGCCTTCTTGGGGGGCGCGCCGGGAACAAGGAGACTAAAGACTATGCGTACATTCAGCCTGTCATTGCTCGCCACAGCGACGATCGCCCTCGCGGCCTGCGCCTCCAATCCTCCGCCGGAGCCGCCGCCGACGCCATCGGCTTCGAACACCACGACGGTAACACCCCCCGTCCAGCCGCCAGTGCAGCCGCCGCGCGTCACGCCGCCGCCATCGGGCCCGTTGGCCGGCTCCAAGGCCGATTTTGCGGTCAAGGCCACGGACCGCGTGTATTTCGATTACGACGCATACAATCTCGACTCGGACGACCAGCGTTCGCTGTCCTCGCAGATCGCCTGGCTCAAGCAGTTCCCGTCGACGCGCGTAGAAGTGCAGGGCCACGCCGACGAGCGTGGCACGCGCGACTACAACATCGCCCTCGGCGAGCGCCGTGCGCAGTCCGTCAAGTCCTTCCTGGTCGCTCAGGGCATTGCTGAGAACCGCATCCAGACGATCTCTTTCGGCAAGGACAAGCCGCTCGACCCCGGTCATGACGAAGCTGCCTGGTCGCGTAACCGGAATTCCTACACGAACGTCATCGTGGAAGCGATCAGCTAGGACCTGAAGCACAGTCAGCCGCCCGGGTCCGCCATAATTTGGGCCCGGGCGGCCGATAGCTTTCGGACATGAGACACGCACGTTCCCGTTCTTCGCTGGCCATGCCCTCACAGCCCCCCTCAAGCGCCTTTGCGTCCGGGGCCCGCAGGCCGCTTTCAATCGCCCTAACCATGAAATCTGAGGCAACGCCAACATCCTGGCTCAGTCCGGTGATGTGGACGCTGGCCTGCGCCGCGGCCGCGCTGACACTGGTCGGCCTCGCGCCGCGGGCTGATGCTCAGGTGTTCAGCTCAACTCCCTATGTGGCGGGGCCGGATCCGGCCGTCGAACAGCTGCGCCTGCGGCTCGAGGCCCTTGAGGGCGACCTGCGCAAGGCTGTCAGCCAGGCCGAGTCGCTGGGAGCGCAACTGGGAGACGCACGCCGCGTCGCCGACCAGGCGGACGCCGGACGCCGGCGCGCCGAAGCCGAGCTGCAGCTCCTCAAGGACCGCGTCGAGACGCTGGAGGAAATCGTCAATGGCGAGGCGCAGGCGGGCAGAATGACTTCCGGTAGCCTGCTGCGGGCGCCGGCCGCCGCTTCGCCGAACCAGCTTGCCGCAGCACCGCCGCCGGCGCAGGCGATGATCGACACGGCCGCCCTGCCTCAGGACGAAGAGGCGCTGTTCACCGAATCCCACGCCATGCTGATAGGCGGCAATTTTCCGGCAGCCGAAGAGGCGTTTGGCCTGCTGCTGACGAAGTATCCAAAGGGCAAGAAGTCGTCCGACGCCCAGTATTATCTGGGTGAGGCACTCCTGTATCAGGACAATTACGCTGAGGCGGCTGCGGCCTATGGCAAGCTGATCAAGGAATATCCGACCTCCGCCAACGCGCCGACCGGGCTGGTGAAGCTGGCGCGGGCGATGCGGCTTATGGACAAGACTCCCGAGGCGTGCCGGACGCTGGACCTGATGGGCAAGCAGTTCCCGAAGGCGTCGGCTGTCGCCAAGCAGATGGCCGCACAGGAGCGCCAGTACGCCAAGTGCGCCTGATTCGTGACGCCAATACGGGCGGCGCGGCGAATACGGCAGTTCTTCGTTTGGCAGTCCGGGGTTATGCCGAAGCGAAATCCTGATTCGAGGAAACACCGTGTGCGCCTGATCCGACGCCTGCCTGTCGCACTGACCGTCCTGGCGCTTGCCGCGGGCGTCGCCGTGGCGCAGCCGCCGTCGGCCGAGCGTGTGCGGAGCGGAATCTTCGATGCGTCCGACCCGGCCGGCATGGCACGTTTCATGGAGCGCACAGGCTATCGCGTGGAGCTGCGCGCCGACACGCGCGGCGATCCTGTCATCGCTGGCCGGTTCTCGACATCGGAATACCTCATCCAGTTCTACGAATGCGAGGGCGGGCAATACTGCAATTCGGTGCAGTTCGTGTCGCAAGCGGCGCGGCCGGCGAACCTGACGCCGGAGGCGGTCAACGCCTTCAACATCCGCTGGCGCTATGTGCGCGTCACCTATGACTCGACCCAGGTGAAGCTGGTGATGGACGTGAACCTCGACGCAGGCGTCACCGGCGACAATCTCGAGGACACGCTCGACATCTGGCGGCAGCTGGTCGAAATCTACGAGCGTGAAATCCTCAACAAGAAGTAGCGGGATGGTCCTTTCGCCGCTGGCGCAGCGAGCGATCGAGGCGTTCGGCTTTCTTGTTCCCGCTGGCTCCAGCCTGGGTGTCGCCGTGTCTGGCGGCTCGGACTCCATGGCGCTGCTGACCCTCGCGGCGGGGTATAGCGATGCGGCGGGCGTCTTGCTCAAAGCGGTCACCATCGATCATGGATTGCGGCCTGAGGCGAAGGACGAGGCGCGCTTCGTCGGGAACGTGTGCGGGGCGATCGGCGTGGCGCACGATGTCGTAGCGTGGGAGCGCTCGGCTCAGGGGCGGGTGGGTCAGGACGAGGCGCGGCGTGCACGGCATGCAATGTTGGCTGGCTGGGCGATGCGGCATGGCGTTGAGCGGATCGCGCTGGGCCACACGCGGGACGACAGGCTGGAAACCTTCCTGATGCGCGCGCGGCAGGGATCGGGCTGGCATGGCCTGGCGGGGCCGATGCCAAACAGCGTCTCGCCAGTCTGGCCGGATGGGCGGCTCATGCCGCTGATCCGCCCGCTGCTTGCATTCGGCCGCGATGAGCTTCGGACAGAGCTGACATCGCGCGGCGCAACCTGGGTGGAAGACCCTTCGAACGACGCAACGCGCTTCGAGCGCGTGCGGATGCGCAAGCTGCTGGCGCGAATGAGCCCCTCGGCCCGCAGACAAATCCTCAACGTGATGGAAGGGCTTATGCGACTGCGGGCAGCGGTCACCAAAGATGCATTGGCGCTGTTCGGGCTTTTGCAGCCAGCCGGCCCGGCTGGCGACATGGGCCTGTCCCTGGAGGCGCGGCACATGGCGGGCGCGGAAGCCTGGGTCAGGTTCGTCGAGGCCGTGGTGATGGCGGCAGGCGGCGGTGAACGCGCGCCGCGGCGCGATGGACTGGACAGGTTGCTGGGCCGGATCGCGGCGGGCGATCCCCAGCTGGCGCGCGGGGTTACCTTGGCGGGCGCCCGGATCTGGATCCGCAAAGATGGTTTCCTTTGCTTCGGGAGGGCGCCTCCCCGCCGCACCGTGCGCGGACTCGACAGGATCGGGGCGCCTGACTGGGTCCGCGCTGGAACCCTTTTGACCGTGCCGGATCTGCGGGTTCTGGCCGTGTGACAGCGGCCACTAGCTGAAACTTTCAAAAAGACGCAGGTTTGTGACGTCCGCTTAACCGTTCTGCACTCGTTTTTGCCGAATATCCCACCTATCTTCCAGCTTCCGTATCCCCGCACGAAAAGGCTGTGCGAATGAATATGCGCAACATGGCGCTTCTGGGCGTCGTCTTGTTCCTGCTGATCGCTCTCGTCACCGTGATGACCACGTCGTCCGGGACGGCGGGCGCAAGCGAGATCACCTATTCGGAGTTCCAGCGTCAGGTTGATGCCGGACAGATCAAGGAAGCAACGATCAAGGGCAACAAGGTGTCGACCGTGGTCAACGGCCAGCGCCAGGTCGCCGTGTTCCGGGAGATGGAACTCGACTTCGCCAGCCGCCTGCAGACGAAGGGCGTCAATGTGAAGGTGGAAGACGCCGAGTCCGGCGGCACAATCCTCAGCTACTTCATCTCGGCCCTCCCCCTCCTCTTCATCGTCGGCCTCTGGTTCTTCCTGATGCGCCAGATGCAGGGCGGCGGCGGACGCGCGATGAGTTTCGGCAAGTCCAAGGCGCGGCTGCTGACAGAAAAGCATGGCCGCGTGACGTTCGATGACGTCGCGGGCGTGGACGAGGCCAAGGAAGAACTCGAAGAGATCGTCGACTTCCTCAAGGACCCGACCAAGTTCCAGCGCCTCGGCGGCAAGATTCCGAAAGGCGCGCTGCTCGTTGGTCCGCCGGGTACGGGTAAAACCTTGATCGCCCGCGCCGTAGCCGGTGAAGCCAACGTACCGTTTTTCACAATCTCTGGCTCAGACTTCGTCGAGATGTTCGTCGGCGTCGGCGCGAGCCGCGTGCGTGACATGTTCGAGCAGGCGAAGAAGAACGCGCCGTGTATCATCTTCATCGACGAGATCGACGCTGTCGGCCGTCATCGCGGTGCCGGTCTCGGCGGCGGCAACGACGAACGCGAACAGACGCTCAACCAGCTACTGGTCGAGATGGACGGGTTCGAGGCCAACGAAGGCATCATCATCATCGCGGCGACCAACCGCCCGGACGTGCTCGACCCTGCCCTGTTGCGTCCTGGTCGTTTCGACCGGCAGGTGACTGTCGGCAATCCGGACATCGTCGGCCGCGAAAAGATCCTCAAGGTCCACATGCGCAATGTGCCGCTGTCGAAAGACGTCGAGCCGAAGACCATCGCGCGCGGCACGCCGGGCTTCTCGGGCGCCGATCTTGCCAACCTCGTCAACGAAGCAGCCCTTCTTGCGGCGCGGCGCGGGAAACGCTCGGTCGGCATGCGCGAGTTCGAGGACGCCAAGGACAAGGTCATGATGGGTCCTGAGCGCAAGTCCATGGTGATGACGCAGAAGGAAAAGGAAGCCACCGCCGTTCACGAAGCGGGGCACGCCATCGTCAACATGCTGGTTGCCGGCAATGACCCGCTGCACAAGGTGACGATCATTCCACGCGGCCGTGCTCTGGGCGTGACCTGGTCGCTGCCCGAAGCGGACCGGCTGAGCTACACGAAGACATGGGCCGAGGCGAAGATCGCCATGGCGTTCGGCGGACGCATCGCCGAGCAACTGGTCTATGGCGAGGAGCACCTCAACACGGGCGCATCCAGCGACATCACGCAGGCGACGAGCATCGCACGCAGCATGGTGACGGAATGGGGCATGAGCGAATTGCTTGGTCCGCTGCGCTATTCGCCGAACGAGCAGGAAGTCTTCCTCGGCCACTCGGTGACACAGCGCCAGAACGTGTCGAGCGAAACGGCCCGGATGATCGACCAGGAAGTGCGCCGCATCGTCACCGACGGCGAGAAGAAGGCGCGGCAAGTGCTGACGGACAACCGTCACCTGCTGGACCAGCTCGCGGCGGCGCTGATGGAATACGAAACACTGAGCGGCGATGAAGTAAGCGAGCTGTTCAAGGGCAACCGACCGGACCGCCCGGACGACACGCCGTCTGGCCCGACATCGGCTGTGCCGGTGATCAAGAAGAAGCCGCCGCGCGAAGGCTTTGGCGGCGAGCCGGAACCGCAGCCGACCTGATCGGCAAGGCGTTGTTGAATGATGGAGCGGCGGCGCCTCGGCGTCGCCGCTTTTCGTTTGGGGCCGTGGCGGACTATGGCGCGGTCAATCTCGGCGACGACGTGACGGCGTTCTCCTCGACGCCTGCCTCCCACCCGTTCACGCGCGCCCCGAATTCACTGACCTCGCTGCGCGCGCGGGGCGGATGGGCCAGCAGGGCCAGCAGGGCCGGGCTGCTTTATGCAACAGGGGGGATGGCGTGGGGCGACATGGACCAGTCTTTAACGACCACCAATACCGTGAACGCATTCACGCCGACGCAAGACAGGGAGATCGACGGGCATCAAATCGGGCTGGGGTATGGGGTGAAGCCGGGCGATGTCTGGCTGGTGGGAGCAGGCTGGTCGATGGGACTGGAATACATCTGGACGGAACTCGACGATGGTGACGACCCGGTTGCAGTGGGGCTCCGCACGGCGCCCTCAACCAACCCGTTCTTCATCGTCGATCCGACAGGAACCGACATGAAGCGCACCATGGATCTGTTCGCCTACAGCACGGTTGGGATTACCCTGAACTGGCGACCGCAACCTGATTCCAAGACGGCCCCGCGGGGCCGCGGCTATCCTTCGGTCGCATGGTCCTAGCTGACCTTGACCATCCGCTTGCCGACATTGTCGCCGGCGAGCAGCCCGATGAGGGCGTCGGGCAGGTTGTCGAAACCGTCGATGATGTCTTCGCGCACCTTCAGCTGGCCGGATGCGACCCAGCCGGAGAGCTCGGCGAGCGCCTTCGCATTTTGCTCTTCGAAATCCATCACGATGAAGCCGCGCATGGTGAGGCGCTTGGTGACGATCAGGCCGGGCACGCCGCGCGGGCCGTGCGCCTGCGGGCTGTCGTATTGCGAGACGGCGCCGCAGCAGGCGATGCGGCCGTTATTGTTCATGTTGAAGAGGCATGCCTCAAGGACGCTACCGCCGACATTGTCGAAATAGACATCGATGCCCTTGGGCACGGCGGCGCGCATCGCCTTCGAGAAGCTTTCAGCCTTGTAGTCGACGGCGGCGTCGAAGCCGAGGTCGCGCGTGAGCAGGTCGCACTTGGCCTGCCCTCCTGCTATGCCGACGGTGCGGCAGCCCTTGATCTTCGCGATCTGGCCGACGATCGAGCCGACCGATCCCGCGGCGGCGGAGACAACGACAGTCTCGCCTGCCTTCGGTTGTCCGCATTCGAGCAGGCCGAAATAGGCGGTGAGGCCGGCAACACCATAAACGCTCATGAGGTGGGTGATCGGTTCGCCCGCAGGCGCCTTGCCAAGCTTCGTGACGTGCTTGCCATTCAGGACCGCATAATCCTGCCAGCCCGTGTCGCCCCAGACGAGGTCGCCAGCAGCAAGGCCAGGAGCCCTGCTTTCAACGACTTCGGCCATGCCGCCGCCGGCCATTACATCGCCGGCCTTGATGGCAGCGCGATAGGTCGCGCCCCACATCCAGGCGCGGTTGGCGGCGTCGAGCGAAATGTAGCGCGTGCGGACCAGCACTTCGCCCTCGCCGGGGCTTGGAATGGCGCTTTCGGAGGCCTTGAAGACATCGGGCGTCAGCCTGGAAGTCGGCAGGTGGTCGATCACGAACTGTCTGTTGGCGGGCATTGGGGCTTCCCTCTTGCGTCTGTTGCGCGGGCTCGCCAGCCAGCGCGCGAGGCTGATAGTCTGCGCTTCGACAACAGACGCAACAGGATTCGCGGGAGCATCGCATGAGACGCTGGATTAAAGCTGCGCTTGCCGCCACGGCTATGGCGCTGACGGCAACGCCAGCCATGGCGCAGGCCAACTGGAACAGGCCGGCCGAGCCTTTCCATGTCATCGACAATGTCTGGTATGTCGGCACTGACGGGCTGTCCGCCTTCCTGTTCACGACACCAGAGGGGCACATCCTGCTGGACGGTGCGACGCCGGAGGGCGCACCGATTATCGAAGCGAACATCGCCAAGCTGGGCTTCAAGCTGTCGGACGTGAAGATCCTGCTGAATAGCCACGCGCACTTCGACCATTCGGGCGGGCTGGCGAAGCTCAAGCAGGATACGGGCGCACAGCTTGCCGCCATGGAGGGCGACGTCTCCGCGCTCGAGGGCGGCTTCTATCTGGGCAGCGAGGACGTGAAGTCCATGAACGCGCCGCCGGTCAAGGTCGACCGCGTGCTGAAGGATGGCGACAGGGTGAAGCTCGGCGACTTCACGCTGACCGCGCACCTGACGCCTGGACATTCACGCGGTTGCACATCCTGGGGCGCTAGGCTGAGCGATCAGGGCAAGTGGTATGAGGCGCTGGTGTTCTGTTCGGCGACGGTCGCGGCCAACCGCATCACGCCGCCATTGCAGTATGAGGGCATTGTCGAGGACTACCGGAAGACATTCACGAAGACGAAGGCGATGAAGGTCGACATCCCGCTCGCGCCGCATCCGGAATTCTTCCAGCTTCGGGAGAAGGCGGCGAAAGCCGCAGCGTACCCGAAGGGCCAGAACCCCTTCATAGAGCCCGGCGCGTTCCTGACATTGATCACCAAGCTCGAAGGCGATTTCGAGCGGACGCTCAAGGAGCGTTCGGCGCCGAAGCAGTAACGTCCCGGTTGTCCTAGTTGCGAGGCGCGGGGGGTGGGAGCGTACCGCCTTCGGCGAGGATCTTCATATTGCCCAGCGCGCGGGTGAAGGCGGTGCGGCGGCGTTCGACGTCGGCCGCCTTTGCGGCGTCGTCGCCTGCCACCAGTGAAAGATCGTAGACTAGCGTATAGAGCAGCTTGGTCGTTCTTGCATCAACCGCGCGGGCTTCGAGATTTCCATGGTAGAGATTGTACGGCCGTCCTTCGCGGACCGGCTGGGTGTAGGCATAGGAATACTCCGTCTTCGCGACCAGGATTTCGGCTCCGACCGTGCGCACGGCGCCGACTTCGCCGTCCTTGCCGGACGTGATCTCGCAGCCCGTAGCAATCTGGAACCATTCGGCGATGTCGCAATACTTGCCGATGCGGGCCCAGACATCCTTCACCGGCTTGTTGACGGTGATCTCCATCGGGATGGTGACGTAGTTTGGGTTCGCGACCTGCAGCGGCGCGGGACCGGCGGGAGCAGCGACTGGCGCTGGCACAGGCGGCGCAGAGGCGACCGGCGCTACGCTGGCGATCGGCTCTTCGACCGTTCGGGCGTGGACCATGATGCAGCCCGGCAACAAGCCAGCCAGCATCAAAGCTGCGATTGCGCGCGCGTGAATCATTGATTCCTCCCGAGACCTGTTGTGGCGACAGCCATAGCCACGGGATCCGGTGCGTCAAGCAACGCGACACGAGGCCTGCCTTCCACGCCCGGGGTGTACGACACGACCCTGGATGCTTTCGCTTCCAGTGCCATGCAGCGCGACGCTTTCTGGAACGTCGTGCGGATACCGACTTCGAACGTGCGATCGGAGACGGCGTTGTACGCAAATCGTACGGCGCCAATTTACGATCGGTCCGCAAGAAAGCATGCAGGAGAGACGCCTGTGTCAGGTGTCAGAGCGCCTCGCCATCATCCTCGAACAGCGGCTGCTGAAAGCTGGCTGGGGCCTTGAGGCCGACGCGGTCCCACGCTTTTGGCGTGGCGACCCGGCCACGTGGCGTGCGGGCGACGAAGCCCTGCTGCATGAGATAGGGCTCGATCACTTCCTCAATGGCGTCGCGCGCTTCGGACAGCGCCGCAGCCAGCGTGTCGGCGCCGACGGGGCCGCCGCTGTAGGTTTTCACAAGCGCCTGCAGGTAACGGCGGTCGAGCGCGTCAAGGCCGTCTTCATCGACTTCGAGACGTGACAGGGATTTGGCGGCGCCCGTGCGGTCGATCTTGACGCCGTCTGCTTCGCAGAAATCGCGGACGCGGCGGAGAAGACGGATGGCGATGCGGGGCGTGCCGCGCGAGCGGCCGGCGATTTCTTCGGCGCCATCCTGCGTGATGTTTGCCCCGACCTTCAGCCCCGCCCTGCGGATGATCGAGCCGAGTTCCTCGCGCGTGTAGAATTCGAGGCGGATCGGAATACCGAAGCGATCCCGCAGCGGCGTTGAGAGCAGGCCTGCGCGCGTCGTTGCGCCGACCAGCGTGAAAGGCGGCAGGTCGATCTTCACCGAGCGCGCCGAGGGACCCTCGCCGATGATGAGATCGAGCGTGTGATCCTCCATCGCAGGATAAAGAATTTCCTCCACATGCGCTGGCAAGCGGTGGATTTCGTCGATGAAGAGAACATCGCGCGGTTCGAGATTGGTCAGAAGGGCCGCAAGGTCTCCGGCCTTGGCGATGACCGGGCCGGAGGTGGCGCGGAAACCGACGCCCATCTCGCGCGAGAGAATCTGAGCGAGCGTCGTCTTGCCGAGGCCGGGCGGCCCGGAGAGCAGAACATGGTCCAGCGCATCACCGCGATTGCGGGCGGCGGAAACGAAGACCTTGAGGTTGGCCTTGGCTGCCTGCTGGCCGGTAAAGTCATCGAAAGCGGTCGGCCGCAGGGCGCGGTCGACCGTCTCGCCTGGCTGGCGCTCTGGGTTGGTGATTTCGGCATCTCTGGCCATGGCTGCCTTCTGCACCAGTTCGTACGCCAAGGGAACACTTGAGGAACGAAGACAGCGTTAAGGTGCGGACTGACTCAGGGCCGGTCTGATGGGCCGGCCAGCGCCCGAAAGATCGCTGACCCGGGCGCCTCGGCAGCCGGTGGATCGAGATTGGCGAGGGTGATGACGGTCCAGGAGCCGTTGCTGGTAAGAAGTGCGTTGACCCCCGGCGCTCCGCCTCCAATGCCGTGACGCTTCGTTGCGCGGCCATTCGCGGGGGCGTCGGCGCGGAGAATCGCGGCGGTTCCTGGGGCGCGGGTCAGCTTGTTGTCACGCAAGGCGTCGTTGAAGGCTGCAAGATCGCGCAGCGTGGCGAAGGACCCGCCGGCCGCACTGGCGGCTGCGCCATGAAAGTTGCTCACGTCCTGAAGGTCCATGTCGGGTCGCGGCCGGCCATAGGGCCGTGCCGCCGACGCGGGCGGCGCGAAGACAGTGTGGGTCATGCCGGCAGGCAGAAGGATGTTGTCGCGCACATAGGTCTCGTAGCTGACGCCGGTTGCCGCCGCGATGATCTCTCCCAGCACGGCATAGCAGCCATTGCAGTATTGCTCGCGCTCTCCTGGCGCGAACAGCGGCGGCTGGTGCGAAATGAGATCGTAGTAGGCGCGGTTGGCTGTGAACTGCGACTTCGGCGTCTGCGCGAAGGCCGGTCCAAAGAAGTCGGCGATCCCGCCACGGTGGCCGATCAACTGCTCTATCGTGGCCGTCCGGCTCACCGCCTGCGGATAGGCCGGCAGCCATTTGCCGACTGTGTCGTCAAGCGACAGCTTGCCGGCTTCAGCAAGTTGAATGATGGCGGTGTGCGTGAGGATCTTGCCGATCGAGCCGAAGTTGAAAGGGGTATCGACGGTGGCGGCGAGGCTGGCTGAACGATTGGCAAGCCCGTAGGCTTTCGACCAGACATCCCGGCCATCATGACGGACAAGGACTGCGCCGCTGAACAGCTGCTGCTCTGCAAGGCCGGACATCCAGCCGTCGAGGCTAGCCGCCAGGGCGGCCTCGGACATGTCTGGCGTTATCGGTGGCGGAGGCAACTGTGGCCCGGCGTTCGGACCCTGGCGCAGCCCAGGACCGGGGCCGGGGCCGGGGCTGAGCAACCGCACACCCAGCCTGCAAGAGGGCGGTGAGAGCAAGAGCTGCAAGTCGCATCTTCATTCGGATCTCCGGGCTCTAATTCTGCATTACAATCTTCGCATCGGCATCACAGGCATACGAGACCCATAGCTCAAGTCGCATGATGTCCGGACGCGGCGATGGCGTTGTCCGGACAGCTGCGAGCCGCTTTCATGCCTGGCCGCGCGTAGCTCGGGTTGCGAGGACGGCCCTGACCTTGATGGACAGGATGATCGCCGCCAGCACGAATGTGATCGCATTCGCAATGATGATCGACCACTGCCATGTCATTGCGCCATAGACCCCCCACAAAGCGATGCCGGCGGTGAACAGTGCGTACATGGTCAGCGAGATAGCGGCAGTGTCGCGCGTGCGAACAACTTTGGCAGCCTGCGGAACAAAGGCGGCGGTCGTGAGTATGGCGGCGACCATGCCGATGATTTCAACGACGTCCATAGATTTCGCCCTGCCTCATGCACTGGCCAATCGGCGTTGATCCGGTATCGCGCCCATGACCCGGATCGGGCTATATCATGCTCCATGACGAGCGCACCTTCGACCTGCCCAGTGACACGATGACCCCGGATCCAAGATCCGGGGGCGTCAAAAGCGGCGATGCGTCTTCCGACGGATACAAGCGCCTCGTCCGGATGCGGCGGCTGGCCAATGGCATGCTGCTGGCCATCATGGGCCTGTTCGTTTTCTCCCACATGTGGGAGCCGGACGGACAGGAATGGGACATGCACTGGCGCTTCGTACGCGCCTTCGCCGAGGCTGCCATGGTGGGCGGGCTGGCGGACTGGTTTGCTGTGACGGCCATCTTCCGGCATCCGCTCGGCCTGCCGATTCCCCACACGGCTGTCATCCCGAAGAACCAGGACCGGATTGCAGAGGCGGTAGGCCGATTCATCGCCGACAATTTCCTGAAGCCTGAGCTGGTCGCCGAGCGCGTTAAGGACAAGGACCTGTCGGAGGCGCTGGGCAAATGGCTGGCGGAGCCGACGCAGTCAACCGCGCTGGCAGGCGGACTTGTCTCTGCCGTGCCTGCCCTGCTCGATGCGCTGGATGACGAGACGGTGGCGGCGTTCCTGCGCGAGCAGGCAGCCGAAGCAGCGGAGGGCGCAAGCGTAGCGCCGGCCTTCGGCTCGGTGCTGGAGGCCCTGGCGGAACAGGGGCGACATCAGGCGATTCTGGATGCGCTGCTCAAGCAGGGGTATCGCCTGCTGGAGAGCAATCAGGACATGATCCGCGATCGTATCCGCGGGCGTTCAGGCTGGCTGATGCGCTTTGTCAGCGCCGACAAGAAGGTGGCGGACACGGTCATCGATGCTGTGAACGATCTTCTGTACGAGGTCGCGTCCAACCGCGACCATCCTGTGCGTGAGCAACTGAACCAGATGGTAGCGGAGTTTGCTGACGATCTGCGCCGCGACCCGGAACTACAGGCGCGCGTGGGGTCGTGGCTGCAGGATGCAGCCAAGCATCCATCGGTCGCCGGCGCCGTCGAGGCGGGCTGGGTGGAGTTCAAGGCGGCGTTGCGGCGCGACTGCGCGAGCCCCGAAGGACGGCTTCGGGCGTGGATGCAGAATGCGCTGACAAATCTGGGCGCCGGACTGCTGCGCGAGACACATGTGCGCGAAGCCCTGAACGTGCGCCTGCGTGGGCTTCTGGTTCAGCTTGCGGCGCGGCATGGCGAGGATGTTGCGCGGCTGGTGTCCGAGACGATCCGCAAGTGGGACTCGCAGACGATCGTCGACAAGCTGGAGATCAATGTGGGGCGCGACCTGCAATACATCCGCCTCAACGGCACGATCATCGGCGGGCTGGTCGGCCTTGTGCTGCATGCCGGGGCGGAGTTGCTTTAGCGCCGTTCTCTATGCGGTCGGCGCCAGCGCCTTGAGTGCTGCGCGGATCAGCGTGGACTCGGTTGCATCGTCACCGACATCTCGCGTGGCTTGCGCAACGACCCGGGCGGCGTCAGTTTGTGAGTAGCCGAGATTGACGAGCGCGGAGACGGCGGCGGCGCGGGCGCCCGAGAGGGGTTGGGCCGTCGTGGCGGCGGCGAGCGCGAGGCCGGGCGCGAACAGCCCCATTGGCGGGGGCTTGCCCTTGAATTCGGTGACGATGCGTTCGGCGAGTTTCTTGCCCACACCGTTGGCGCGCGAGATAGCGGCCGTGTCGTTGAGCGCGATCGCGTCCATCAGTTGTGACGTGGTTAGGGTGTCGAGAATTGCGAGCGCTGTCTTGGCGCCGACGCCGGGCGCGGACTGAAGACGTGAAAACCATGCCCGCTCTTCTCCGCTGACAAAGGCGAAGAGACGGATTGCGCTTTCCGACATCTGGGTTTCGATATGAAGCTCTGCAACCTCGCCGACCGACAGGCGCGCGAGCGAGCGCGAGCCGGCATGGACGAGATAACCCACGCCCTGCACGTCGATCAGCGCCTGCCCTTCGCCGATGGCGGCGATTATCCCACGCAACCGGCCGATCATGCGTGCCGTCTTTCGCCGGCAAGCGGGCGATGATGCGCGCCGCAGATGGCGACGGCGAGCGCGTCGGCTGCATCGGCGCCAACGTCTCCCGCCTTGGGCAGCAGCCGGCGAACCATGAAGGCGACCTGCGCCTTGTCGGCTGCGCCAGTTCCGACGATCGACTGCTTCACTTTCCTTGCCGCAAATTCGTGGACCTTGAGGCCCGCGCCGGCGAGCGTCGCCATCGCGGCGCCGCGCGCCTGGCCCAGCAGGAGTGTCGACTTCGGATTCATGTTGACGAACGTCTCTTCGACGGCGGCTTCATCGGGCGTGTGC
The DNA here is from genome assembly GCA_903842595.1 of uncultured Alphaproteobacteria bacterium. GTDB lineage: Bacteria > Pseudomonadota > Alphaproteobacteria > Caulobacterales > Hyphomonadaceae > UBA7672. The sequence continues at coordinate 33,103 of CAIMMO010000104.1, read as the reverse complement.
GCCGCGATCAGGTCGCGCAGGCCAGCGCACAGTATGGCGAGGCGGTCAGCCATGTCGGCGTGCGGATCGGGATTGATCACACCGTGGGCGATCCAGCCGAGGCGGGGACCGTCGAGCGTGATCACGCCCCAGCCGGTGTGGCGCAGGCCGGGGTCAATGCCGAGGATCCGAATCATCTGAGCCATACCGCCAGTGTCGCAAGTATCGAACGGATTAGGAACACGCTGGAAGTTAATGAGGCGGAAACCAACGCGCCAGACCTTGGCATATATGGATATCCGTCATGTTTCGCTGTCGCGACGCGGGGCGCTTCGCCTTGGCCTGGCCGGCCTTTGCGCCGCGCTGGCAGCGCCCAGCGCCTTTGCAGCTCCGAGCGTGAGCTTCCCGCTGCGCATCGCTTATGCGCGCGTTTCTCCCGAAGGATTCGTGCACATCCGGTCTGACGAGCAGGCCGTCTGGATGCACATGGCGCGGCGGATGGGCGGGCTGGTGGATAGCCTGGCGCCGATGCAGCCGGACGACATGCTGGGCGGCGGACTTCCGAAGATCGAGGGCGGCGCGAGCTGTGCGATGGTGGCGCGGCAGGTCGCAATGAAGGCGGGATATAATCAGGTGATCCTGTACGCCACCCATGACGGGCAGCAGGTCTATGCGCCGCCGCAAGGCTGGTTCGGCGAGACGTTCGCCTGGCTGCAGGGAGAGTTCGACAAGGATGGTCGTGCCAGCGGAGAAGCGCACCTGCTCGATGTGGGTGGCGGGATGCCGCTGGCCTCGGCGCATGCGGACGCCAAGCCGCGCGATCCGCTCAACCTGTTCGACGGCGGCCGCAATCCGGAGCGAGAGGCCCTGGACAACCTGATCAGCGCGATGGAGCTTCGTTTCAGCGACATGGCCCGGCTGGCTTACGAAAGTCAGCGATCCATCGCGGACTGATGTGGCGCCGTCGCCGCACAATCGGGTGAGTTGGACTGGCCAACCAGACCTGTGCGGGTAAAGTCTGTCCTTCGGATTTCGGAGGGTTTCCATGCGCCGCCTGTTGCTTTCGTCCTTGAGCGCCATTGCGCTTCTTGCAGCCTGCGGACCGGCGGAGGACCTGACCACGGTTCCTGCGGCGACCTATGACGAGGCGACGACGGCGCAGCTGACGAGCAACCCGTTGCTGGTGGAATGGACGGGCAAGCATGGCGGTCAGCCAGCGTTCGACAAGATGGACCTTGCCCAACTGAAGCCGGCGATGGAAGCAGGGATGGCTGCGCACCTTGCCGAGATCGATGCAATCGCGAACAACCCCGCGAAAGCATCTTTCGAGAATACCATCGTCGCGATGGAGCGCGCAGGCGAGGCGCTTGATCGGGCGATGACCTATTATGGTATCTGGTCCTCCAACCTTTCGACGCCGGAGTTCCGGTCCACCCAGGCGGAAATGGCGCCGAAGCTTTCGGAGTACCAGAGCAAGATCACGCAGAACGGGGCGTTGTTTGCGCGCGTCAAGGCGCTGCATGACGACCAGGCGAACCTGAAGCTCACCCCGCACCAGGCGCGGTTGCTGAAACTGGTCTATGACCGCTTCCAGCTCAACGGCGCCGAACTGACCGGCGAGAAGCGCGATCGGTACGCGGCGATCAACAAGGAGCTGGCGGAGCTTCACACGAGATTTTCCAACAACCTGCTGGCGGACGAGGAAGGCTGGGTGACGTATCTCACACCGGCGCAGGTCGGTGGGCTGCCAGCGAGCTATGTTGCATCGGCCAAGGCGACAGCTGCTGATCTCGGCAAGCCGGGCATGTTTGCCGTGACCAATACGCGCTCGTCGATGGACCCGTTTCTCACCTACTCCACCGAACGCAAGCTGCGCGAACAGGTGTGGCGCAACTATTACTCTCGCGGCGACAATGGCGATGAACACGACAACAATGCAGTGATCGCGCAGATCCTCAAGCTGCGGCACGAGCGCGTCGGTCTGCTGGGCTACAAGACTTATGCCGACTGGCAGCTGCAGGACAATATGGCGCCCGATCCGGCCGCGGCGACTGCGCTGATGGAAGCGGTTTGGCGGCCGGCCGTTGTGCGCGCGAAGGAAGAGATCGCAGACATGCAGGCGCTGGCTGCCACTGAAGGCGTGAAGATCACCATCGAGCCGTGGGACTACCGCTTCTACGCAGAGAAAGTGCGCAAGGCGAAGTACGATCTCGATGGCGAGCAGCTGAAGCCATACCTGCAGCTCGACAAGCTGCGTGAGGCGATGTTCTTCGTTGCAGGCGAACTGTTCGGGTTCAACTTTGCGGCTGTGCCGGCGGGCGCCATTCCCGTCTTCCATCCTGATGTGGGCGTCTGGGAAGTGACCGACAAGGCTTCTGGCAAGCATCTTGGCTACTGGTACCTTGATCCGTATGCCCGACAGGGGAAGCGATCGGGCGCCTGGGCCTCGAGCTATCGGTCGCATTCGACGTTTGACGGACCGGTGACGACGCTCTCGTCAAACAATTCGAACTTCGTGAAGCCGGCGCCGGGAGAGCCACTGCTGATCTCGTTCGATGATGCAGAAACGTTCTTCCACGAATTCGGACATGCGCTGCACGGGCTGTCGTCGACCGTCGAGTATACCGGACTGAACGGAGGCGTGCGTGACTACACCGAATTCCATTCGCAGCTTCTGGAGCGCTGGCTGCTGACCGACCAGGTGGTCGACAAGTACTTTCGCCACTACCAGACAGGCGAGCCGATGCCGAAGGAACTGATCGACAAGATCAACAAGGCGGCGACGTTCAACCAGGGATTCCAGACGGTGGAGTTTCTGGGCTCGGCGATCATGGACATGAGGTACCACACGGTCGATCCGGCCAATCTCGATCCGCGCACGTTCGAGAAGGAGGAGCTCGCCAAGCTCGGCATGCCGAAAGAGATTCCGATGCGGCATCGCTCGCCGCAGTTCGGACATGTCTTCTCGAGTGAGGGATATGCGGCCGGATACTACGGCTATCTCTGGGCCGAGGTGTTGACGGCGGATGCGGCGGAAGCGTTCGTCGAGGCGCCGGGCGGGCTCTATGACAAGGAGCTGGCGCAGAAGATGGTCGCCAACCTTTTCACGGTGCGCAATGCGGTTGACCCGGGCGAGGCCTATCGCGCTTTCCGCGGCCGAGATGCGACGCCGGATGCGCTGCTGCGGGATCGGGGTTTTCCGGTTCCCACAGCGCCAGGCGGGCAGCAATAGCGGCTAGCTTCGCCGCAGCTTCCGCCGCCTCGGCGGGCCATGGAACCAGTCGATGACGTAGTCGAACGCGTCTTCGTCATCGACGCCCTCCTCCGTGCGCGTCTTGTTGCGGCAGGAGTAATTCTCGCGATGGATGGTTTCGCGGTCACCGCTGATGAGGTGGTGCCAGTCGTAGAGATCCTTGCCTTCATGGACGAGGCGGTAGGCGCAAGTCTGCGGCAGCCAGTCGACGGTCGCGACGACTTCGGGCGTGAGCTTCACGCAGACCGGCACGAACTGCTTGCGGTTGGGATAGTCCTTGCACTGGCAGGTCTTGTTGTCGAACAGCTTGCAGTGGAGCTTCGTGATGTAGAGATCGCCGGTGGCCTCGTCCTCGAGCTTCACCAGGCAGCACTTGCCACAACCGTCGCAGAGCGATTCCCACTCCGGGTCCGACATCTCGTGCAGTTTCTTGTTTTTCCAGAAGGGCTCGGTGGTCATCCAGCAGTCATTACTTCGTTCCGAACATCCTGTCGCCTGCGTCGCCAAGTCCCGGCACAATGTAGCCCTTGTCGTTGAGGCGGCTGTCGATGGCGGCGGTGAAGATCGGGATGTCGGGGTGGGCGGCCGTGAATTTCGCGATGCCTTCCGGGGCAGCAAGCAGGCAGAGGAAGCGGATGCGGTTGGCGCCACGCTGTTTCAGGCGCTCCATCGCGACAATAGCGGAATTGCCCGTGGCAAGCATGGGATCGACGGCGATGACAAGGCGATTCTCGAGTTCGCCCGGCGCCTTGAAATAGTATTCGATGGGTTCGAGCGTGTCGTGGTCGCGGTACACGCCGATATGGGCGACGCGAGCAGCGGGGACGAGATCGAGCATGCCGTCGAGCAGGCCGTTTCCGGCGCGCAGGATCGAGGCGAAAACAAGCTTCTTGCCCTTGATGATGGGTGCGGTCATCGGACCCATTGGGGTTTCGATGTCGGTCGTTTCGAGCTCGATGTCGCGCGTGACTTCGTAGCAAAGCAGATGTGCAATCTCGCGCAACAGCATACGGAAGCCGGCGGTGGATGTGGTGCGGTCGCGCATGAGCGTGAGCTTGTGCTGGACAAGCGGGTGATCGATGACCGTTACGCTCTGCATGTCTGCCTCCCGCGATCTCAATTCCTGTCACCCCTGCCAGTCCCTGCCGATGAGGCGCGCGCCACGGCCATATGCGTCGACCCAGGCGAACGTTCCGGCGGGAGATACGAGGTAAGCGTCCGGCATGCCACCCGAGGCGATCTGCTGGATCAGCCCCTCGAGCGGATCGGACTCCAGCACTATCGAGGCAGATCCGCCCAGCGCCTTCTGGGCAGGCCCCTGATTCTCCTCGGCTTCGTTCCGGCTGACGTAGCACGGAACGACAGGGCGACCGCCAACATCGACGGTGACCTGCTGGCCACCATTATTCGCGAGAAAGAAAGCCTTTGTGCCGAGCACATCCGACTCTTCAGCGCGCCACGCAACTTCGCCATGCGTGGCAAGAATCTTGTCCGCACCGCTGTTGGGCACCCTGACCGCAAGATCCGGTCCACCGGCGGAGCGGATGTCGTCTGCGCAGAAGTCTGGATCGAGATAGACAACGATCAGCGTCTTGCTGCTGCCGATGAGCTTCACCTCGCGCGCGAGATTGGCGGCCGTTCTTCCGTCAACCGGGGCGATGCTAACGAACCGCTCCGTCGCAGCGCGGATACGGCCAGCCTCCTCCGAATAGCCCTGCGCGACGGCAGGCATGGCGGATACCGCCAGAAAAACAAGCCCCAGGGCTGCACGGAACATTGCGTTGCTTTTCCGCTTCGCGAGCGCGATCGCTCGCTTTCTGACAATGATGAATAGAGCGACCTGCGCGCAGAGTGCAATGATGTACCGCGTTCCCATAGGGGAGTGTGACTGACCGCGCAAACAAGGCGATTCATTTCATCGGCAACAACGGCTTCGCGGCAATTCCCTTGCGTGGGAAAGTGTGCAGACTACGGGCAAAACAAAGACAGACTGGCGCGCAGCAAGATGCGCCAGCACGGGAGAGCGCCATGTGGATTCGCAAGGGTGAGCGCGACCGGATTATGGGCGTGGACTCGCCCATTCCGACGCAGGTGGTGTCGAACGAGGAGTTCATCCCGCGGCCCCAGACGCAGAAGCAGAAGCAGGTCGAGAGCCTCATCATGGAATGGGGCGAACGGAACGCGAAAAGGATCGGCATGAGCCGGCGCGGATACATGGCGTCGTCCATGGGCCTGGCGACGGCGTTTCTCGCGTCCAACTGCGTCTATGGGCAGGATGCATTCGAGGTGGGCGAAGACGAACAGTTCGAGCCGCGCGAGACCGAGACGGTCAAAGCCAATGGCCAGAAGGGCAAGTTCTTTGTCATCGACGTACAGGCGCACTATTCGAATGGCATCGCGTTGAGCTTCCGCAACTCGGAGACAGCGCGGAATATGGGATTCAACCTGAAGGACGATGTGGAGTCGTACTCCTTCCGCACCTTCACGAAGGAGATGTTCCTCGATTCCGAAACGGCGATGGTCGTGATTTCGGGCGTTCCGGGCAAAGAAGAGCAGCGGGGGCCGGATGGGCGCGTGCTGGTGGATGCGGAGCGGACGCCGCGCGGGGCGATCCTGCCGAGTTGGCTGATGGCTAAGTCGCGCAACGAGCTGAACACGATGGCGGGCTCGCAGCGGGCGCTATGCCAGGGAAATCTTGCGCCGAACCACTACTGGAACACGGCGACCAACTCGATCGACAAGGCCGCGACGCTTGAGCAGATGGAGCGCGAGCTGAACGTCTACAAGATCAATTCGTGGAAGTGGTATTGCCACACTGACCCGGCGCGCACGGGGAATGGCTTCCAGCTCGATGATGACAATGCGCAGTGGTTCATCGAGGAATCACGCAAGCGCGGGATGAAGCTGCTCTCGGTGCACAAGGGTTATTCCTACCAGTCACGCACGCTGGGCCACCTCGCCAATCCGAAGGACATCGAGAAGGCGGCGCTGCGCAATCCGGACTTCAACTTCGTGGTCTACCATTCGGCGCTGAAGCATGGTGCGAGCGATGGCGAGAACTGGAAGGAGATGAACGAGTACAACCCGGAGACGGGCGATTTCCTGTGGCACAAGGTGCTGATGGATATCAAACGCAAGAACCCGCAGATCAACAACGTCTATCCGGAGGTTGGCTCGTTCTTCAACACGCTGGCAATCCAGGACCCGGTGATGGCGATGCATGGCATGGGGCTTAACATCAAGACGTATGGCGCAGACCATGTCGTGTGGGGGACGGATTGTCTCTGGTGGGGCTCGCCGCAGTGGGGGATCGACGCGTTAAAGCGGTTCCAGATCTCCGACGAGCTGTGCGAGAAGCACGGCTATGCCAAGATCACCGATGAGGATCGCGCGAAGATCTTCGGGCTCAATGCAGCGAAACTTTATGGCATCGACGTGAAGGCGGCACGAAACGCCCTGCCCGCGGATGCCCTGTCGCGGGTTAAGGAGGCGTACCTTGATCGCGGCGGCCTGCGCGACAATGATTATCATGGCTGGGTGCAGCACGCGTGATGACTGAGCGCAGCTGGAATTTCGAAGGCGAGCCGCCGTTCGAACCGCGGACGGAGGCAGGGATCAATCTGTGCGCCTATTTCGACGCGATGCCGGATGCGAAGCTGAGGGCCTTTGATCCGGGTATGAGCGATGAGGAGCTCATGCGCTGGGACGGGAACTTCAAATCGGACGGCGACTTGCTGCTGCCCTGCACCGAGAGCGAGGAAGTGGATGTCGCGATGTACCGGCGCTACATCGCCGAATGCATCCGCTATCGCGATCGCGTGCGTGACGGCTTGATGGCCAAGGCCTGAGCAGGTCTGACTGCTGGAAGACAGAAAAGTGTGCTGGCGGCGCTGGTCTGGCGCTGCCCGCTGGACTTTTTGCCACGGCCTCCTCCCGGGAGGGGGCGGGAGGGGGACGGATTGGAGGCCGCCGTGACAGGAGAAGAACATCGGAGCCGGAAAGTGGCTTCTTGGCGTTCGAAGAAATTTGCGTCCCCTCGGAAATCACGCTTGCCGGCCTTTCGTTCCAAGGATGGCCGGGTATACGGGCTCGCTAACTCTGGAGAGGCGCGCGTGCGCTCGGTCCTTTTGACTGGCTTGACGTCGGTGTACGTGGCGCTTCTCGCGGGCGCGTGTGCGCAACCGGTTGCGCCCGCGATGGAGCCGTGGCCGGCGGCGGACATGGCGGCGCCGTTCCCGACCGACAATCCGTCCACGCCGATCAAGATCGAGCTGGGGCGCCGGCTGTTCTATGATGGAGACCTGTCGTGGGACGGGACGATGAGCTGCGCGACATGTCATCAGCAGGACCGGGGCTTTGCTGATTCCAACAAGACGCGCGCGGGATTCGACGGGACGGCGGGCGAGCGGAACATCCAGACGCTGGCGAACGTGGCCTGGATGCAGTCGCTGACCTGGGGCGGGCCACACGTCGACACGCTGGAGCATCAGGCACTGATTCCGATTGAAGGGTTCGTGCCGGTGGAGATGGGGTTTGGCGGCAAGCCAGAGGGCGCGCTGGCGCAGCGGCTCTCGGATCAGGCTTGCTATCCGCAGATGTTCCGCGCGGCCTTTCCCGAGCGGGGCGGCAAGATCGACATGGACACGATCACAATGGCGCTGGCGGCGTTCCAGCGATCACTGGTGTCACTGGATGCGCCGTATGATCGTTGGCGGCGTGGGGATGTGGCGGCGATTTCGGAAGAGGCGAAGCGAGGCGCGGCGCTGTTCGAAGAGAAGAAATGTTCGAGCTGCCATGCCGGCCCGCATTTCACCGATGCGGCGCTGGGCGGGCGCAAGGCGGAGGAGTCGTTTCACCGGCTGGCCGTACCGAAGGACGGCAAGGACTCGGGGCTGATGCGCATCACGCAGAAGACTGAGGATGCGGGGAGGTTTCGCACGCCGGGACTGAGGAATGTCGCGCTTTCGGCGCCCTACATGCACGATGGCGAGGTGGCGACGCTGTCTGATGCCGTGCGGCGCCACTTTGCGGGCGGCGGGGATGATCCGCGGCTACAGCAGACGGCGGGCGATGGCGAGGTGGCGCAGCTTGTCGCGTTTCTGGAGTCGCTGACGGATGAGGGGTTTGTGACGGATGCGCGATTCTCGCGCCCGCCGGCGGGTTGTCCAGTCAAGGCGGATGCGGCGCTGGTTGCGGCGGAGGAGAATGGACGCCGGCAACATAACTCGCTGGAGGGGCCTTGAGGGCGTGGTGACGCCGGTGAGACCGACAGTCCCGGCTAGGCCGTCTTCGCTTCCGCCAGACCCAGCTCAGCGATCATCGCCTTGCGCATTTCGAATTTCTGGATCTTGCCTGTGACGGTCATGGGGAAGGCGTCCACGAACTTCACATAGCGGGGGATCTTGTAGTGGGCGATCTGGCCCTTGCAGAAGGCGGTTATCTCTTCGCGAGAAGAGGTCTCACCCGCGCGGAGTTTTATCCAGGCGCAGATCTCCTCGCCATATCTCGGGTCGGGCACGCCGATGACCTGTACGTCCTCGATCTTTGGATGGCGGAAGAGGTATTCCTCGATCTCTCGCGGGAAGACGTTCTCGCCGCCGCGGATCACCATGTCCTTGATGCGACCGACGATGTTGCAATAGCCTTCGTCGTCGATGGTGGCGAGGTCGCCCGTGTGCATCCAGCCTTCGGCGTCGATGGCTTCGGCGGTTTTTTCCGGATCGTCCCAGTAGCCGATCATGACGGAATAACCGCGCGTGCAGAGTTCGCCCGGCTGGCCGCGCGGGACGGTGGCGCCCTGCTCGTCGACGATCTTAACTTCAAGATGCGGCTGGACGCGGCCGACGGTGGAGACGCGGCGTTCGAGCGGGTCGTCGATCGAGGTCTGGAAGGAGACTGGCGAGGTCTCCGTCATGCCATAGCCGATGCCGACCTGATGCATATTCATGCGGTCGATCACCTTCTTCATCACCTCGATCGGGCACGGCGAGCCGGCCATCACGCCTGTCCGGAGCGAGGAGAGATCGAACTTGTCGAAGTCGGGGTGTTCGAGTTCGGCGATGAACATGGTGGGCACACCGTGGAGGCCGGTGCAGCGTTCGGCCTCGACCGTCTTGAGAACCGCAAGCGGTTCATAACCTTCGGAGGCGTAGACCATCGAGGCACCATGCACGACGCAGGCGAGATTGCCCATCACCATGCCGAAGCAGTGATAGAGCGGCACCGGGATCAGCAGGCGGTCTCCGGGTTTCAGCCCCATCCCCTCGCCCACGAAGAAAGCGTTGTTGAGGATGTTGCGGTGGGAGAGCGTCGCGCCCTTCGGCAGGCCGGTCGTGCCGGAGGTGAACTGGATGTTGATCGCGTCGTTGCGGTCGAGGTTCGCGGCGACGGCCTCTATCTGCTTTACATGTACGTCGGTCGCGAGAGCCGCAACGTCAGCGAACGCGCGCCAGCCTGGCGGTGGTTTGCCGCCGATCTGGATGACGTGGCGAAGCGCCGGGATGCGCTTCGCGCGAAGCTGTCCCGGGTGTGAGCCCGCGATCTCCGGGGCGAGTTCGTTGATCATCGCGACATAGTGCGAGGTCTTGAAACTTTCGGCGCAGACCAGAGCCTTCACGCCGACCTTGTTGAGCGTGTATTCGACCTCGGACAGGCGGTAAGCGGGATTGATATTGACCTGGATGAGGCCGACGCGGGCGGTGGCGAACTGGACCAGCGTCCACTCAGCGCAATTGGGCGCCCAGACGCCGACGCGATCTCCCGGCTGCAGGTCGAGGGCAAGGAAGCCCGCGGCGAGGCGGTCAACCGCGTCGGAGAATTGCTCGTAGGTCCAGCGGATGCCCTGATGCACGGAAACGAGCGCTTCCTGCATCGGCCACGTCCTGGCGGCGCGCAGGAGGGCCTCACCGATGGTGTGTTCGAGCAGCGCGGGTTCCGTGACGCCGCGTACGAGGCTGAACTGGCTCATGTGTCTCTCCCTGGACGGAGGGTAGCATGTAGCGGGCGGAGGCCAAGGCGGCGGGCTATGGCGGCGCCTGTACTTTGTGCAGAACCTCGTAGGGGGCCGACTAGTGCTGGCCCCGGCGCACGGTTTGTGGAACGTTGCGGCCCATGTCGATCAAGGCCGCAATCTACCACCTGACCCACTACAAATACGACCAGCCGGTCGTGATGGGCCCGCAGATCATCAGGCTGCGCCCTGCACCACATTCGCGGACGCGGGTGATCTCGCATTCGCTGAAGGTCAGCCCCGACAAGCATTTCGTGAACTACCAGCAGGACCCCTATGGCAACTGGCTGGCGCGGTATGTGTTTCCAGAGCCGGTGCGCGAGCTGAAAATCGAGGTCGACCTCGTCGCGGACATGACGGTCTACAATCCTTTCGACTTCTTCGTGGAGCCAAGCGCGGAGACCTATCCGTTCGAGTATCCGCCCGAGCTGGTCGACGATCTTGCGATCTATCGGAAGCTCGAGCCGCTCGGGCCGCACCTCAAGAAATTCCTGTCGACGGAATCGCGCGAGAAAATCCGCACGGTGGACTTCATCGTGAACCTGAATGCGCGGGTGGCGCGCGAGATCAACTACCTGATCCGCATGGAGCCGGGTGTGCAGGCGGCGGAGGAGACATTCGAGAAGGCGTCCGGCTCATGCCGGGATTCGAGCTGGCTGCTGGTGAACGCATTGCGGCGCCTAGGCTTCGCAGCGCGGTTCGTCTCGGGGTACCTGATCCAGTTGAAGCCAGATCTTGTCGCACTCGATGGGCCGCCGGGAACGAGCGTGGACTTCACCGACTTGCATGCCTGGTGTGAGGTCTACCTGCCGGGCGCGGGCTGGATCGGGCTCGACCCGACATCGGGCCTCCTGACAGGCGAAAGCCATATTCCGCTCTCGGCGACCCCGCACTATTCCAACGCTGCGCCGATCTCGGGCGGATATACCGGTCAGGCGAATGTCACGTTCGACTTTGCGATGACGGTGAAGCGCGTGGCGGAGCATCCGCGCATCACCAAGCCGTTCTCGGATGAGTCATGGGCGGCGCTCGACGCGCTGGGCGAGAAGGTGGATGCGGCGCTAAAGGCGGGCGATGTGCGGCTGACCATGGGTGGGGAGCCTACGTTTGTCTCGATCGACGATTTCGAGAGCGACGAGTGGAATACAGGCGCGGATGGCCCGACCAAGCGCAAGCTGGCAGACCAGCTGATCCAGCGGCTACGCGATCGCTTCGCACCGGGCGGGTTCCTGCATTACGGCCAGGGCAAGTGGTATCCGGGCGAGACGCTGCCGCGGTGGACGTTCTCGCTCTACTGGCGGCGCGACGGGATGCCGATCTGGCATGATCCCGAATTGGTGGCGGGCGAGAATGGAGGCAGCAACGCGACGAAGGTCGAGGCGGAACAGCTGCTGAAGGTGATGGCGCAGGAGCTGGGCGTCGGCGCGGAGATGGTGATCCCAGCTTACGAGGACCCCGCGAACTGGATTCTCAAGGAGGGCAATCTTCCGGAGAATGTGACGCCGGAGAATTCGAAGCTGAAGGATGTGGAGGAGCGGACGCGGATCGCGCGCGTGTTCGGTCGCGGACTGACAGAACCGAGCGGATATGTGCTGCCGATCCAGCGCTGGCAGGCGAAGGGGCCGGCGGCTGGCGTTGGCAAGGGGTCTCAGAAGAAGGGCGAGCTGACGCCGGGACGTGTGGCGACGCGCGGTCGGTGGAAGTCGGAGAAGTGGAAGCTGCGGCGGGGCCATATGTTCCTGGCGCCGGGGGACAGCCCGGTGGGGTATCGCCTGCCGCTCGAATCGCTGCCGTGGATTCCGCCGGCGCAGTATCCGCATGTCATCGCCGCTGATCCAAGCGAAGAGCGCGGGCCGTTGCCGGATTACGCGGCGCCGGAACAGGCGCGGGCGCAGTTCACGGCGAGCGAGGGCGGACGGCAGCAGGTTCAGGAGCAGTCGTTCTCTGAGGTCGCAGGGTCTGTACGCACGGCTATGACAGTGGAGGCGCGCGGCGGACGGTTGTGCGTGTTCATGCCGCCGGTCGAGCGGATCGAGGATTATCTGGAGCTCGTCGCGGCGGCGGAAGCAGCAGCCAGGGCGCTGGGTGTTCCGGTGCACATCGAGGGCTATGCGCCGCCTCATGACCCGCGAATGAATGTGATGCGTGTGACGCCTGATCCGGGCGTGATCGAGGTCAATGTGCATCCGGCGACAAGTTGGCGGGAATGCGTGGAGAACACGCAGACACTGTATGACGAGGCGCGGCAGTGCCGGCTCGGCTGCGACAAGTTCATGATCGACGGACGGCACACCGGCACGGGTGGCGGCAACCATGTGGTGGTCGGCGGCGCGTCACCGACGGACTCGCCCTTTCTGAGAAGGCCGGACGTGCTGAAGAGCCTGCTGCTACTGTGGCAGAAGCGGCCTTCACTGTCCTATCTGTTCTCCGGCATGTTCATTGGGCCGACGAGCCAGGCGCCGCGCATCGACGAGGCACGGCATGACTCGCTCTATGAACTCGAGATCGCGCTATCGCAGATCCATTCGCCAGGCGGCGGTCCTGGCGGGCAGTACACGCCGCCATGGCTAGTGGACCGGCTGTTGCGTAACCTGCTGATCGATGTTTCGGGCAATACGCACCGCACGGAAATCTGCATCGACAAGCTGTTCTCGCCGGATGGACCGACGGGGCGGCTGGGGCTGGTGGAGTTCCGCGGCTTCGAGATGCCGCCGGATGCGCGCATGTCACTTGCCCAGCAGGTGCTGGTCCGGGCGATCATCGCACGGCTATGGCAGTCGCCGATCACGGGCAATCTCGTGCGGTGGGGAACGACGCTGCATGACAGGTTCATGCTGCCGCATTTTGTCTGGCATGATTTCCTCGACCTGCTGCGCGATCTCTCGGCGCACGGCTTCGAGCTGCGGCCTGAATGGTTCGAGGCGCAGCTGGAATTCCGCTTTCCGTTCTGCGGCGAGATCGAGGTCGAGGGTGCGAGGCTGGAAGTGCGTCAGGCGCTGGAGCCGTGGCATGTGCTGGGCGAGACCGGCGCGATCGGCGGCACGGTGCGCTATGCGGACTCATCCGCCGAGCGTGTGCAGGTCAAGCTGACGGCGGCGAACACAGAGCGCTATCGTGTGGCGGTCAATCGCAGGCCGGCGCCGCTGGTGCACACTGGCAATGGCGAGGCGGTAGCGGGCGTGCGCTACAAGGCCTGGAAGCCACCGCTATCGTTGCACCCAGTGCTGCCGACCAACGTGCCGCTGGTGTTCGACATCTTCGACGACTGGACGGGTCGGGCAATTGGCGGATGCGTCTATCATGTCGCGCACCCGGGCGGGCGCAGCTACGACACCTTTCCGGTCAACGGCAACGAGGCGGAGGCGCGGCGCCTGGCGCGGTTCGAGGGGCATGGGCACACGCCCGGCGGCTATCAGCTGGGCGTCGAGACGCCGCATCCGGAGTTTCCGCACACGCTGGATCTGAGGCGGGCGCCGGGGGTGTGACGGCTGATCGCAAACAAGGCGTTGCCTTCCACGCCGCTCCTCCCCACAAGGGATCAGTAAAGCGGGGAGGCTCCGGGGACGAAGGTGTCGGCGGCAACACAACCCACTGCTGATTCCGCATCGCGACTCCTGGCGGGTTACAGGCCCCTGCCCGGCGTTGCCGATGAGCTTGTCGATGGCGCAGGTAATGTGCGCCCGGTGTGGCAGCCGTTCATCGAATACCTGGCGAAAATGACGCCGGAAGAACTGGCGCGCCGCGTCGACCAGGGCGACCAGTACCTGCGGGATGCCGGCGTGTTCTTCCGACAGTATGGGGAGGAGTCCACCGAGCGCGCATGGCCGCTGAGCCATCTTCCCGTTCTGATCCACGAGAACGAGTGGAAGACGATTTCTGAAGGGCTTCTCCAGCGTGCCGAACTGCTGGAGCTGATCGCGGCAGACCTTTATGGCGATCAGCGGCTGGTCAGCGAAGGACATCTGCCGGCATCGTTGGTGGGCATGTCGCCGGAATGGCTGCGGCCGCTGGTGGGCGTGCGTCCGCGGTCGGGACAGTTCCTGCAGTTCATCGCATTCGAGATAGGTCGTGGGCCGGACGGGCAATGGTGGGTGCTCGGTGACAGGGTGCAGGCGCCGTCGGGGGCGGGCTTTGCCCTGGAGAACCGCGTGGCCACGACACGCGTGTTTGCCGACTACTATGCCGAAAACAATGTGCAGAGACTGGCGGGGTTCTTCCGCGCCTTCCGCGACACGATGAACGACCTGCGCGGCGACACAGAAAGCCGTGTCGGTATCCTGACGCCGGGACTTCTGAACGACACCTATTTCGAACACGCCTATATCGCCCGCTATCTCGGCTTCATGCTGCTGGAGGGCGAGGACCTGACCGTGCAGAACGGGCAGCTGATGGTGCGTACGATTGCGGGCCTGGAGCCGGTGAGCGTGCTGTGGCGGCGGATCGATGCATCGTATTCCGATCCGCTCGAGCTGAACGAGCAGTCAAGGCTGGGCGTGCCGGGGATGGTGGATGCGATCCGGCGCGGGCATCTGGCGATGGTGAACGCGCTCGGCTCAGGAATACTGGAGATGCGCGCACTGCTGGCCTTCATGCCGAAGCTCGCGCGTGGCCTGCTGGATGAGCCGCTGAAACTGCCGAACATCGCTACGTGGTGGTGCGGGCAGGAGTCCGAACGCGCTCATGTTCGCGCGCATGCCGATCGCATGATGATCGGCGAAGCGCTGTCGACGCGCATGCTCTTCGACAGCGAGGACAAGACGTCGCTCGGAGCGAGTCTGAAGGGCGGCGTGTCGGACATGCTGGATGCGCGCGGGCCTATGCTTGTAGGGCAGGAAGCGGTGACATTGTCGACAGCACCGGTGCTTAGCGACGGCCTGCTTGCACCGCGACCGATGAGCCTGCGCGTGTTCCTGGCCCGGACACCGCGCGGTTGGCGCGTGATGCCGGGCGGTTATGCGCGGATCGGGCGCACGCAGGATGCGACGGCGATCGCGATGCAACGCGGCGGGTCGGTCGCGGATGTGTGGGTGGTGTCGGACAAGCCCGTGCGCAACGAGACGATGCTGCCCTCCACGGCCGCGCCCTATCGTCGGCTGCGACAGAGCGCGCTGCCAAGCCGGGCGGCGGACAACCTGTTCTGGATGGGCCGTTATGTGGAGCGCGCTGAGGGGCTGATCCGCCTGCTGCGCGCCTGGCATGTGCGTCTGGCGGAGAGTGGCCATCCCGATACCGCACTGTTGAAGTACGCGACTGAGTATCCCGGCTTCTTCGGCGCAGATCCGGCGCGGAAGGTCACGAGGGATCTTCGCGCCGCTATCGCCGCCGCGACCTCAAGCGCAAGCCACGTGCGGGACCGTTTCTCGATCGATGGATGGACGGCGCTGAACGAGCTGTCCGAAAGCGCTCGTCTGGAACTCTCGAA
The DNA here is from genome assembly GCA_903842595.1 of uncultured Alphaproteobacteria bacterium. GTDB lineage: Bacteria > Pseudomonadota > Alphaproteobacteria > Caulobacterales > Hyphomonadaceae > UBA7672. The sequence continues at coordinate 17,440 of CAIMMO010000104.1, read as the reverse complement.
CATCGCGCCCGGCTATGCGACGGCGCGCGCGCTGGGCCTTCTCCTGCGACAGATAACCGGCTTCTCGGGCCTCGTTCACGACAACATGTACCGGTCCGAAGGCTGGCGGTTCCTGTCGCTTGGACGGTCGCTGGAGCGCGCGGGCATGCTTTCGGGGATGCTCGCATGGTTTGCCGACGACGCCGCGCCGGAAGGCGCATTCGACTTCGCCGTGGAGGTTGGCGACAGCGTGCTGACGCACCGGAGGCTTTTCGCGGTGGCAAGCAGCCGCGCGACCGTGGTGGACCTGCTGGGGTGCGATGGCGAGAATCCGCGCTCCATCCACTACCAGCTGGCGGAGTTGCGGGAGCACGTCGCCGTGCTTCCAGGCGCACGTGAGCAAGGGCAGATGTCCCAGCTGTCGCGGTCGATCATGAAGCTGCACGCCGATGTCGCGGTCATGACGCCTGAATCGCTGGATACAGATGCGCTCCTTGCCATTCGCGCAGAGCTGAGCGTGGTGTCCGACCTGCTCACCAAGGCGTATCTGAGATAGGCATGCTGTACGATATCGGCCTGCGCATACACTATTCCTACGCCACCCGGGCGGCAGGCGGACGACATGTGCTCTACATGACGCCCGCCAACCTCGACGGGCAACGCGCCATCACATCGCTTCTCGATATCACGCCAGCGCCGGATGAGCGTTCGGCGCGGACGGACTTCTACGGCAATACCGTGGTGGAAGTCGCCTTCCACACCCCACATGCCGAAGTCGAGTTCCGGCTGCGCGCGCGCGTCGAGCGCCATGTGGCCGAGACAGGTCAGGATCACTCGGGATCGCCTACACAATTGGTCGATGCGCTACGCGAGGTGCGCTCGCTTGAGGGCGACTCACCGCATCACTTCCTGGCCAACAGCCCACGGGTGCGCGCCCAGAAGGTGTTTCGCGACTATGCGCTGGCGCAGATCGATGCAGAGACCATGACGACCCTGCAGGCCGTCGAGACAATCGGGCGCGCGATCGACCGCGACATGGCGTTCGAGCCCGGTTCGACGCAGGTCGACACACCGCCGGAAGAGGCGTTCGCTCGGCGCCTTGGCGTGTGCCAGGATTTCACGCACATCATGATCGCCTGCCTGCGCTCGATCGGTGTACCGGCCGCCTATGTCAGCGGGTTCCTGCGCACGATCCCGCCCAAGGGTCAGCCGAGACTCGAAGGCGCCGATGCGATGCACGCCTGGGTGCGCGCCTGGTGCGGGCCGAAGATGGGCTGGGTCGACTATGATCCCACGAACGGCGTGCGCGTGGGCGACCAGCATATCGTCGTCGCCTGCGGCCGCGACTATGGCGACGTGGCGCCGGTGCGCGGCATGGTGCGCACTGCAGGCGGCCAGAAGAGCAAGCAGGCAGTCGATGTCGTCCCCATCATGGGACAGGACGAGATTGGAGCCTAGAAGGCCGCCCGATCCGGTTTGATGACCGTCACGAAACAGCCATGTGACAACCGAAAGCATGTGAGGCGCCCAGGCAACGCCCCTTGGCTGCAGGCTCACGAATCCAAACTGTCATTTAACTGTCAGGTGACTGTCATGCTGGACCGTTAACCGGCTCGTGGGGAAGGTGGGCGCCAGTCGAGAACGAAGTTCCGGCGCTCTCCGCAAATCGGCCCCGGTCGAGCTCAAGGGAATCCAGAATGTCATCCAAGATTGCTGTGCGCGCCGCCCTGCTGGCCGCCCTTGCCGCGACGGGTGTCGCTGCCTGCTCCGGCTCCGACGGGGTCGCTTCCCCGGGAGAGGGCGTGTTTGTTCCTTCGCCGCCGCCCGCTCCTCCGGCACCGCCGGTACTGCCCCCCGTGTCGCCGCCGACTGGCCCGGCAGCTGACTGCCCGACCGGCTTTATCAATGCCGGCGTTGTCGCTAGCCAGCGCAACTGCCAACTGCCAGCCGTGATCACGGGCTCGCTTAGCGTGCCGCTGCGCGCTGGTACGATCTACTCGCTCTCCGGCCGCACGGATGTGGGCATCGATCTTGGCGCCGATCCGGCCGCCCCGCTCGCGGGCGGCGCACAGGGCATCCTGTCGATCGACCCCGGCGTCACGATCTTCGGCTCGGGCACGCTGGACTACCTGCTTGTCAACCGCGGCTCGCGCATCAACGCGATCGGGTCGGCGGCGCAGCCTATCGTGTTCACCAGCCGCCAGGGCATCGAAGGCGGCAATAACGAGAACTCGATCGGCCAATGGGGCGGCCTCGTCGTCCTCGGCCGCGCGCCGATCTCGGTCTGCACCGGTGTGCTTGTTCCGCCGAACGTTGGTTGCGCCAGCCAGGTTGAAGGCGCCAACGCTCAGTATGGCGGCAACACGCCGACTGACAACTCAGGCCGCCTGAGCCATGTCCGCGTGCAACACTCCGGCTTCGAAATCCTTCCTGGAAACGAGCTAAACGGCATCACGCTGGCCGGCGTTGGCAACGGCACGGTCGTCGAGAACGTGCAGGTCCACAACTCGTCGGACGATGGCATCGAGATCTTTGGCGGCACGGTCAACCTGCGCAATATCGTGCTGACCGGCAACGACGATGACAGCCTCGACGTCGATACAGGCTGGCGGGGGGCGGTGCAGAACCTGCTGATCGTGCAGCGAACGGCGGGCGGCGACCGTGGCTTTGAATTCTCCTCTGCTGGCAACCGCACGGCCCAAGCCCTGCCTGCTGGTCAACCGACAGCAGCCTTCACGCTCAACACGACGCCCTACATCTCCAACGCAACCATCGTGGCGCGTACCGGCGGCGGCGATGCGATCGTTGTGAACTCGGGTAACGGTCTGCGCCTGTTCAACTCGGTGGTCTTCGATCCGGCGATCTGCCTCGATATCGATGATGCCGACACGTTTACTGCCGCGCCGACCTTCAACGGCGTGTTCATGTCCTGCCCGACTTCCTTCAACGCTGACGCCGACGATGAGGCCGCGCGCTTTAACGCCGGAACCGGCAACACCGCGGCGGGCACGAACACGCTGGCCGCACGCACCGGCGGAACGACGACGCCCAGCACGGCGGCTTTCGTCAATGGCGCCAACGAGAACGGTGTTGCTGCACAGCCGGTCGCCAACCTCCCGAGCTCGTCCTTCCTGACCACCCCGGCGAATATCGGCGCCGTCAGCGCGAGCAACAACACGTGGTACCAGGGTTGGACCTGCAGCGGGCTGATTGGCGAAGAGGCCTGCTGATCCGAGGCTTGGCCGGCGGCCCTTGCGGCCGCCGGCCTGCCACTTTTTGTGCGACCACCGACGTAAACTTTCCTCTTCGCGGGATACCGCCCCATGAAAACGCCCAGCCTCTCCCTGAGCGCCCTGCTTCTGGCAACATCAGCGCTGATAGCCCCGGGCGCATTCGCTCAGAGTACACAGCCGGCCGACCCACCCTCCGCGGAGACATCGGATGTGGACGAGACGGAAGACCAGGGCGACGTCATTGTCGTGCGCGGGCGCTTCATTCCAGAGCCGCTTCAGGTGACCTCCGAGGTGGCCGCCTTCGTTTCGGCTGAAGACCTCAGCCGCCAGGGCGACTCCAACGCCGCGGATGCACTCACCAAGCTGCCAGGCTTGTCGGTGGCGGAAGGACGTTTCGTCTATGTGCGCGGCCTTGGCGAGCGCTATTCCTCGGCGATCCTCAACGGGTCTCCGCTGCCCAGCCCGGAGCCGCTGCAGCGCGTGGTGCCACTCGACCTCTTCCCGGCCAGCATCCTATCCGGGGTGAGTGTTCAGAAGAGCTATTCGGCGGACCTTCCGGGAGAATTCGGCGGCGGCGTCGTGCAACTGTCGACGCTGAACCTGCCGGACGAGAGTTTCCTTGAGGTCGGGGTCGGCTTCGGCATCAACATGGAGACGACGGCCGCGACCGGATATACGCACGATGGCGGCGAAGCCGACATCTTCGGCTTCGACGATGGCACCAGGAAAATACCGAACCAGCTCAACGAGGCAATTCTCGCCAGCCGCCGGGTCGGCTCCTCGCTGAACCTCTATCCGCAGCTGACCAATGGTCAGGAACTGCAGCGAATCGGGCAGAGCTTTGAGAATGCAAAACTGAACCTGCTGCAGGTCAACACCCAGATCCCCGCCAATGGCAGCTTCGACATCTCCGCCGGGCTCCGTCAGGACTTCGACAATTTCAGCTTCGGCATGATCGGCGTGCTCGGTTATTCCAATGACTGGGAGACGGAAGACGGAATCAAACAGGGCGGCTTCATCGATGGGGGCGTGCTGACCGTACGTGAAGACGCAAACTATACCTCGACGGACAACAAGATCGGGTGGGACGGGCTGTTCGGCGTGGGGCTGGAATTCGGGGACGAACACACGATCGACTGGACCAATTTGTGGATCCGCCGGACGACCAAGCGCACATCCCTGCAGTTCGGGGATGATCCTCTGAACTCAGCCCAGCCGCTCACCGAGCGCACAGCGTGGTATGAGCGCGAGCTCAGCTCTACCCAGCTCGATGGTACGCACGAATTCGGCCAGCTGGAATTCGACTGGCGCATGGCTTACTCGCGCACCGAGCGCGATGCGCCGTATGAGCGGGAGCTGCGCCGGAATTTCGAAGACACGATCGACCGCTATCTCTACGACGGCTCGTCCCGCGTCAGGAACCAGCTGACCTTCAGCGAGCTGGTGGATGAAGTCACGAGCGCTGGCGTGACAGTGAAGTATGCCTTTCCGTTGCCGATCCCGGATGTGCGCGACGCAGAGCTCTCGGCGGGCGTCGACTGGCTCGACAACACACGTTCCGCAACGCGGCGTGACTTCAGCTTCCTTGCGAACAACAGCGCCATTCCGCTGGAAGTGCAGCAGTCGCGACCTGATTTCCTGTTCGCGGACTTCAACATCCGGCCGGATCTTTTCGTTATCAACGAGTCGACCGGCGGCCAGGGTGCGGCGGCCTACGACGCGGGGCTTCAGGTCAATGCGGCCTTCGTGAAGGCGGATTTCGAACCGATCCCCTTCTTCCGCGTCGCCATCGGCGGGCGCTTCGAGGAAGCGACGCAGTTCGTGAGCCCCCGCGCGCTTTTCCTTGGGGAGTCGCAGCCCTCGCAGCCGCCAAGCCGGGAAGAAGAATACTTCCTGCCGGCGGGCACGATTACCTGGAACTTCCTCGACGACTGGCAGCTTCGCGTTGGCGCATCGCAGACGATCGGCCGTCCGCAGTTCCGCGAACTGGCACCCCAGCAGTATCTCGATCCCGACAGCGATCGCCTGTTCATCGGGAACCCGTTCCTGGTCGACACGGAACTCACGAACTTCGACACCCGCCTCGAAAACTTCTTCGGCCGCAATCAGTTCTTCACGCTCGGCGCCTTCTACAAGGACATCGAGAACCCGGTAGAATCGGTGGTGCGCGAACAGGGCAACACAATCCAGCAGACCTTCCTCAATGCGCCGAAGGCGATCCTATACGGCGCCGAGGCCGAGATCCGCACAACCTTCACCGATCCACTGGCGGGCATGATGTGGATTGGCGGCAAGGACATCTTCTTCCAGACCAACTATACTTGGAGCCAGAGCGAGGTTCAGGTGAACCCCGGCGACATCGTCTTCCCCGAAGGCGGTGGCGGCGCGGGCCTTCCCGCCGAGAACTATCTGTTCGACGGATCGCGTCTACAGGGCCAGTCGGAGCATGTCGTGAACCTCCAGCTTGGCTGGGAGGATCCTATCGCCACCGAGCAGGGCACGTTCATTCTCAACTACGTCAGCGAGCGCTCGTCGGCGCGTGGACGGCCGGGCGAGCCCGACTTGATCCAGGAGCCTGGTATCACGCTGGACTTCGTGTTCCGTCGCGAATTCGACGCGTACGGTAAGCCGGTGACGTTCTCCTTCAAGGCGAACAACCTGCTGGACGAGGACTATTTCGAGCATCAGGAATTCGGCGGCGGGGAAGTCATCGTCAACCAGTACGATATTGGCGTCTCCTATTCGTTTGGCCTGTCCACCAAGTTCTGAGGACGTGTGACATCGGGGCCTGCGAACCGTCATAAATCTTGTACGTTCCAGGCGCATGTGACACCCTGAAGACGCGGTTGAACGCGCGGGGCTGATGGTGATGGCCGCAGGCAAAAGGTTCGCGCAAACACTGCGTGGCGGAGTCGCCGCCACGTGTGAAATCGCGGCAATATCAACGCTTGGCGTTTCTCTAGCGGCGCTGGCGTGGACCGTGGCTACACCGCGTAGTTCTATGCCTGTAGGCGGTGCCCAAGGTGACAGCGCTAATCGTTTCGAATCTGAAATCCTGAAGCGGCTGTCGCGCGTTTCTGACCCTTTCGCGAGTGGGCCGGTGATGACCGCTTCAACCGTGGCAGACGCGACGGGATTCACTCTGCACGCGACGCGAGCGATGGGCGGCGGCGAGGGGACGGCGATCCTGTCGCCCTCCGGTGGTGCGCAAGGCGCTTTTGCGGTCGGCGAAGAAATCACGCCAGGAGTGATGCTTGCGTTGGTCTCAGCCGAGCATGTCGAGATCGATGTCGGCGGCCAGCGCATGCGCGTGTCATTCCCCGGAGGGGTCGCCGGCGCAGTGACGCAGATGTCGACAAGCCTGCCGGCGGACTATCAGGCTGCGGCGCGAACGGCCTCTCCCCTTCCCGCGACGGCGCTCGCCGCGCTGCCTCTGCAGCCGGCGAACCGCAATGGCAGAACTGGTTTGGAAGTTATGCCACAGGCGGCGGGCGGCGGGCTCGCTGCGGCTGGACTGCGGCCGGGCGACCTCGTCATCAGCATCAATGGCACAGATGCAGCGTCCGCCGACCTGTCGGCCTATCGCGCGCAGATTGCATCGGGACAACCTGTCGACGTCCGCTTCGAGCGTGATGGGCAGATTCATACGGCACGGCTTGGAATTCAGTAATGGCGTTTTCGCGTATCGTGGCGGCGTGCCTCGCACTCGGCATTGCCGGGGTGGGGCCTGAAAGTCTGGCGCAAGGGGCCACGCAGTCGCTCAACGTGCAGAACGCGGACATCCGCGCCTTCATCCAGGATGTCTCGAAGGCGACCGGCAACACTTTCGTCATTGACCCAGCCGTGCAGGGCAACGTGACCATCGCAGGCGGCGCGCCGATGGATCGCGATGACATGATGGAAGTTTTCCTCGCGACCCTGCGCGCACATGGCTATGTTGCGATTCCGACGTCATCAGGGGCATGGCGGATCGCACCTGACGAGCAGGCGGCGCAGCAGCCTTCAGGCACGACGGGCGAGAGGTTCGTCACACAGGTGATCCGGCTCAAGACGCGGGACGCGGCGTCGTTGGTTGGTGTTCTGCAGCCACTGGTTGGGCGTGGCGGCCGCGTGGGCGCGGCGCCATCGTCGAACACGATCGTCATCACCGACTTCGCGGACAATGTCCGTCGCCTTTCGGGCCTGGTGGCGGAACTGGACAGGGACACGGACCGTATCGAGATCCTTCCCCTGAAGAATTCGCGCGCGTCTGTGCTGGCGGCGGCATTGCGTGACATCACGGCGTCAGGCGGCGCGGGCGAGAAGGGATTCTCGGCGGCGACATTCACGGCGGTCGATTCATCCAACTCCCTCGTCCTCCGCGGGCCGACGGAGACGGTCTCGCGGCTCAAGGAAGTCGCAATCCTGCTGGACGAGCAGGCGAAGCCGACGGGCGACACGCGCGTGATCTTCCTGCAGCACGCCGACGCCGGACAGATGGTGGAGATGTTGCAGAGCGTGGTGGACCAGCCGCGTACGGCAGGCGCGGCGGGCGGGCAGCCGAACGCCGCCCCAGCGGCTGCGCCTTCGGCAAGTCAACGCGCGGTCATCACGCGGTTCGAGGGCGCGAATGCAATCGTCGTACGCGCTGATCCTGCTGTTCAGCAGGAGGTCGAGTCGATCATCCGCCAGCTCGATCGTCGAGCCGAACAAGTTCTGGTGCAGGCGATCGTCGTTGAGATCAGCGAAGGCGCCGCGAAGAATCTCGGCGTGCAGTTGCTGCTCGGCGGCAACGGCGATTCCGACATTCCCTTCTTTGCGACGAACTTCTCGAGCGCGTCACCGAGCCTGCTGACCTTGTCGGCGGCGCTGGGTGCGGGCGGGCTGTCGGTGAGCCCGGACCTGCATGACCAGTTGCAGGAAGCGGCCGCGGACAGCCTGCTCGGCGCCTTCGGCGGAATTGGCGGTTTTGCGTCTGACCTTGGCAGCGACGGCCTGTTCGGCCTGATCATCAACGCGATCAAGCGCGATGGCGATTCCAACCTGATCTCGACGCCCTCGATCCTGACTCTGAACAATCGCGAGGCGGAGTTCCTGGTCGGCCAGAATGTGCCGGTGACGACGGGCGAGGTGTTGAGCTCGAACAACAACAATCCGTTTCGTACCATCGAGCGGCAGGATGTCGGTGTGAAGCTTCGCGTCAAACCACAGATCAATGCAGATGGTTCGATCACGCTGGTGCTGCGCCAGGAGGTGTCTAGCGTCGATCCGTTCAGCGCCTCGTTCGGCGAACTTGTTTTCAACAAGCGCGAGATCGAAACCTCCGTGCTGGTCGACAATGGCGAGATCGTCGTGCTGGGCGGGCTGCTCGACCAGAACGAGCAGGTGACAAACGAGAAGGTCCCGATCCTGGGCGACATTCCATTCATCGGTGCGCTGTTTTCCTCCGAACAGACCCAGAAGGATAGCACCAACCTGATGATCTTCATCCGTCCGGTGATCGTCGGTTCGGCTGATGCGGCGCGCTCGATCACGCAGCCGGAACTCGACCGCATGATCCAGCAGCAACGGCTGAGCAATGGAGCCGCGCCGAGCATGCTGGACGGAGTGCTGGAACGCATGCCGGCCGCGCCTGCCCTGCCTCCGCCGCCCGCGGCGACCCTCACGGATGGCGGCAGATGAGCGCCTCGCGCAGCCGCCTGCCCTACGCGTTTGCGCGTCGCGCCGGGCTGCTCGATCTTGGCGGCAGCGGTGAGGCGCGCTTGGCGCTGCGCGAAGGCGCTGATCCGATGGCGTTGGTGGAAGCGCGGCGGGCGCTCGGCGGCGCACGGGTTCTGGTCGAGACCATCAGCACGAGCGAGTTCGAACGAAAGCTTGCGGAAGTGTACGGTGCCTCTGGCATCGATGTAGGCGCGGCGGACGAGCTGGGCCGCTCCGATTCGCTAGGCGAGATCGACGGCCTGCCGCCGGTGGCGGACCTTCTGGACGCGCGCGACGATGCCCCGGTGATCCGTCTTATCAACGGGCTGATGGCGGAGGCGGCGCGCATCGGCGCGTCCGACATCCACATGGAGCCTTACGACACAGAACTTGTGATCCGTATGCGCGTGGACGGAGTGATGTCGGAAACTGCGCGTCTGCCGGCGCGACTGGCGCCTGTGCTGGTGTCTCGCATCAAGGTGATGTCGCGGCTCGATATTGCCGAGCGACGTGTTCCGCAGGACGGGCGTATCTCGTTGACGATTGGCGGGCGGACGCTGGACGTGCGCGTTTCCACCCTGCCCGCGAAAGCGGGCGAGCGGGTGGTGCTACGCCTGCTGGATCGCGAGCGTGTGGGTCTTCAGCTGGACGATCTCGGCATGCCGGAGCAAGTCGCCAGCGCATTCCGTGCGGCGCTGAAGGAGCCGAACGGCATCGTGCTGGTGACCGGGCCTACGGGCGCAGGCAAGACGACAACGCTTTATGCGGGCCTTCGTCTGCTGAATGATGCGAGTCGCACGATCCTGACCATCGAGGACCCGATCGAGTACGCCATAGATGGCATCGGGCAGACGCAGGTGAATGCTAAGGTCGGTATGACGTTCGCGGCAGGGCTGCGGGCGATCCTGCGCCAGAACCCAAACGTGGTCATGGTCGGCGAGATTCGCGACGCGGAGACTGCGCAGATCGCTGTGCAGGCAAGTCTCACCGGCCATCTGGTGCTGACGACGCTGCACACCAATGACGCCATCGGCGCGGTGACGCGCCTGCGTGATATCGGGATTGAGCCATTTCTGATTGCTTCCACCCTTCGCGGCGTGATTGCACAGAGGCTGGTGCGGAGGCTGTGCCTGGTGTGCCGCAGGGCTGAGGCTGTCGATGCAACAGGAGCCTCGCTTGCGGGCATCATGCCGGGCGCCATAATCCACCGCGCTCTCGGATGCGCACAATGCGGGGGGACGGGCTATGCTGGAAGACTCGGCCTGTTCGAACTTGTGCGTGCAGATGAGGGGCTGCGAAAGCTGATCTCGGCGAATGCGCCCGAGGGCGAACTTGTGGCACATGCCTTCGCCGACAACGCGCAGCTGGCGCAATCGGCGCGCGAGGCTGTGCTACGCGGCGATACGACGATCGAGGAAGCGCTGCGCGTCATCAGGCCCGAAGGAGGCAGGCATGCCGACCTTTGAGTTCAGCGCCATCGATCGTTCCGGGCGAACGCGGACGGGCGCGTTGGCCAGCCCCGATGGAGACACCGCGCGGCGCACACTCGAACGCCGAGGCTTGGTCGCGACGCAGATCACGGCGGGAACCAGCGCCGCGACAACCCGAAGTGCGCGACCCGTGCGTCTGGGCGCCGGAGCGCTGGCGCTCGTCACCCGTCAGCTGTCGACGCTGGCGACTGTTGCGCCGGTCGAGGAGGCGCTGCGTTCGCTGGCTGAGCAGGCCGAAAGTCGCAAGCAGCGCGACCTGCTATCACGCGTGCATACGGGCGTGGTGGAAGGCATGCGCTTGTCCGACGCCATGGCGCGGCTGGGGCCCGCCTTCCCTCCCACGTATCGCGCGATGGTTGCGGCCGGCGAGGCTTCGGGATCACTGCCCCAGGTACTGGATCGGCTGGCCGACTTGCTAGAGAAAAAGCAGGACATGCAGGCCAAGGTCTCGTCTGCACTTGTCTATCCGATCGTGCTCGCCGTCGTGGCGCTTGGCGTGATCGTGGCGCTGATGACATTCGTGGTGCCGCGCGTGGTCGAGCAGTTCGACGTCTCAGGGCAGCGGCTGCCCGATATCACGAATGCGATGATCGCCATCTCGAACCTAATGCTGCACTGGGGCTGGGCGATCATGCTTGGGATCGCGGTGTCGCTCGCGCTCTTCGCGTGGGCTATGACGCGGCCCGGGCCGCGGCTGGCGTTCGACGGCATGCTCCTGAAGCTGCCTATCGCTGGCCGGGTGATCCGGAACGTGGAGTCGGCCAGTCTGGCGCGCTCGCTGGCGACAATGATCGGCAGCGGCCTGCCCGTGCTGGAGGCGCTGAACCTCGCAGGAAAGACGGCGGGCAACACCCTGATCCGCGCGGCGGCGCAGGAGATGGCCGTGCAAGTGCACGAAGGCGTTGGCCTCTCCTCCGCCCTGCGACGCGCAAAAGTGTTTCCGCCCCTCCTCGTCCACCTCGCCGCCAGCGGAGAGAACAGCGGCAAGCTTGAGCCCATGCTGGACCGCGCCGCCGATTATCTCGAACGCGACGTGCGCTCCGCAACGTCCGTCGCCCTCAGCCTTCTCGAACCTGCCATCATTCTCATCATGGGAGGCATTGTATGCCTGGTCATCCTGTCGATCCTTCTACCGATCCTGCAGATCAACACGCTGAGCTTCTAAAGCGGGCCGGCAGCCAAGCCGGTTTCAGCCTGATCGAGGTGATGGTGACGATGGTCATCATTGGCCTGCTGTCGACGCTCGTGCTGATCAACGTGCTGCCGAGCCGCGACAAGGCGATGGTGGACAAGGCCAAGGCCGATATCGCGACGCTTGAGCTGGCGGTCGATACCTACAAGATGGACAATTTCGGCTACCCGCGCACGGAAGACGGCCTCACTGCGCTGGTCAGCGCGCCTTCCAACGCAAAACCGGAACGCTATCGCGAGGGCGGTTACATTCGCCGGCTGCCTGAGGATCCTTGGGGGAATCCTTACCAGTATGCCTATCCCGGTCGCGCCCGCGCCTTCGATGTCTACTCGCTGGGAGCGGACAATTCGCTCGGCGGGGAAGGTCTCGACGCAGACATCGGCAACTGGAACTGACGGGGGACGGGCATGGGTCGCGAGGCCGGCTTTTCGCTGATCGAGATGATGGTGGTTCTCGCCATCGTCTCGCTTGCGGCCGGCCTCGTGGTCGTCAGCGCGCCGGGGGCATCCGGCCAGCTTGCCAGCGAGACGGACAGGCTGATCCGAAGCCTGGTCGCCGCGCGCGATCTCGCGCTGATCGAGAATCAAACCGTCTTGGTTGAAGTCTCCGAGACCGGATACGCGACACGCGCCACCAGCCGGCTCGGGCCCGCGCGCGAGATCGAGATAACGCCCTGGAATGAGCAGACGACAGTCGCGGCCGGCGACGGGCGCTTGCCGGCGATCGTTGTGTTCGACCCCGTCGGACTTGCCGAGCCGGCATCGTTCACGCTCTTTAACGGAGGCGCTAGGGATGGCGTCGCCATCGAGCCATCCGGCCGCATCGCCAGATTGAGCGAGTCGTCGCCATGACGGCTCCCTCACAGTCCGGATTTTCCCTGCTTGAGGTTGTTGTCGCGATTGCTGTGTTCAGCCTTGGCGCCATGGCGACGCTCAATGTCCTTGGCCAGAGTGGACGAAATGCCGAGGCCGATGAAGCGCGCCTCATCGCGGGTATTGTCGCCGAGAACCGGATCGCGGAGGTGATGGCCATGAGCCGCCCACCCCCAACCGGCACCACGCGCGGGAGCGAAACCGCACTCTCGCGCAAATGGGACTGGGAGATGCGCGTGGCGCCATCGCCCGAGCCCCGCATCCTGCGCATAGATGTGAGCGTGCGCGAGACAGGACGCGCCCAGGTGCTGGCCGAGTATTCGAGCTTCCGGGCGGCGCGATGAAAGGGTTCACGCTCGTCGAAACCCTTGTCGCTCTCGCCGCCCTCGCCATGCTGGCGACAGGCGCCATGGCGGTGTCCAGCGCATCAACCGCCAGCCAGGACGCAATCCGCGCCCACCAGGAGGCCACGCACACCCTGATGCGGTTGCGCGCCATCATGAAGGCCGACCTCAGCCAGGCAGCGGCCAGGCGTGCTCGCGACGTGAATGGCGCGAAGGCGCAAGCTGCACTGGCGGGCGGCGCGCTCGGCGATGGCGTGTTTCTCTCGCTTGTGCGTCGGGGGTGGGACAATCCGCTCGAACAGGAACGCTCGTCACTGCAGTATGTCGAGTACCGGTTGAGCGGGGCCCGACTTGAGCGACGGTGGCGCAGGCATGTCGACGGGTCACCGCTGCAGCAGCCGCAAGTTCTGGCCGAAGGCGTACAGTCGCTTCGGCTGGAATTTTTCGACTTCGATCAGTGGATGGAGGGGTGGGCGGGAGCACCGAACCGGCCTCTCCCGCGCGCCGTACGCCTTTCTCTGGACCTGGCCGATGGCGGGCCCGTGTCGCAGGTTTTTCTCTTGCCTGAGGCGACGGTCCGATGAAGTGGGGACGGGCCAAATCACCGCAAGACGCGGGCGCAGCGCTACTGACAGTGCTGATCGTGGTGGCCGGGCTTTCGGCGATTGCAGTCTCGGCGCTGGCTGACATGCGGCGCGACCAGCGGCTGAGCGCCAATGCGCAGAGCACTGCGCAGGCGCAATGGTTCGCTATCGGCGCGGAGGGTTATGCGCGCGTGATGGCGGAGGATCTGGTGTCAGGCGCACTGCCGCGCACGGCACTTGCCGGCCCGCCACGGACGGGGGCATTTCCACTCGAACAGGGCATGATGCAGGTGGCCGTGCGTGACGCTTCGACCTGCGTCAACGCCAACAGCGTCGTGTCCGGCGCCGGCGACATCTACCAGCGCGACGAGGCAGGTGTCGTGCAGGTGATTGCGCTGATGGAGATGCAGGGGCTTTCGTCCGCCAAGTCGAATGAACTTGCCGATGCGCTGGTCGGCTGGATCGACACGGCGGGAGGCGTGGTCGGTGCCGAAGATGCCGCCTACGCAGCACTCTCCCCGCCCTATCTCTCAGGCAGCGAGCCTTTATCCGAGTTCAGCGAGCTTCGCGCAATTCGCGGCTTCACCTCGGATGTTCTGGCCAAGCTGCGACCCTGGCTTTGCGTGCTGCCCGGGGTTGGCCCTTCGCGGATCAATCTCAATGCGCTTACCCCTGAGCAGGCGCCGGTACTGGTCGCGATGTCCGGCGGCAAGATCACGCAGACGCAGGCGCGCGACCTGCTACGCCGTCGTCCGACCACTGGCTGGCAGAGCCTTGGCGAGGCGTTGTCGGACCCGGCAATCGCTGCAGCCGGTATCGACCAGCGCGCGCTTCAGGCGCTCACGCTCGATACGCAGTATCTGGGCATCGACGTCATCGTCACACATTCGGACGCAGAGGCAGCAATGTCCGGCCTGATGGTGCGTGGCGGCGGCAGCTTCGTGATCGCCGCCAGACGATGGACGGAAGACAGATGAAGACGGTTCAGCTAATCCACCCACCCGTACATGAGGGCGATACGTGGCGCACGAGCAGCGTGCAGACCAGCGCGTCGCGGGGACCGGCGCGAATCCTGCTGGCGCCCGGCGCCCTTGTAATGGCGCGCAACGTGAATGCGCTGGGCCGCACCGACGCGCAGGCGCGTGCAGCGACGCTCTCGCAGCTTGCCCCTGATATGGCGACCCCAGCCAGCGAGTGTGTCTGCGCTCTCTCCCCCGTGGCGGGTGGCATGCGCACGGCGCACGTGATTGCGCGCAGCGCACTCGACGCATTGATGGAGCAGGCCAAAGCCCACGCTCATGCGCCTGATGCCGTGATCGCGGATTTCGCCCTGTTACCCGCGCCGGAAGCTGGAGAAGCCATGGTTTCGGAGCGCGGCGATTGTCTCGTGCGCACGGCGACAGGCGCGTTCGCATGCGAGCGGGACCTGCTACCTCTGCTTCTGCGCGAAGCGCAGGCGCAGCAGGTCGATTTCGAAAGCGCCGCTGAGGCCTGCATCAGGCAGGGCCGGCATCTCGCCCTTCCCGACCTCATTGTGGCGGGTGGCACGACAAAAGCGTCCGCGCCACGGATAGTGCCGCTGGCAGCGGCGATGACTGCGTTTGCCGCACTGTCCATTCTCGCGGCGCTTCCATGGATCGAGGCGAGCCAGCTCAATGCAGCAACGGCGCAACTGCGCGCTGAGGCACAGACGGTTGCGCGCAAGGCGCTGCCCAATGCGCAGCGGATCATCAATCCGCTGGCCCAGCTGCGCGAGGCAGGCCTGCCGCGTGCGCGCGCAACGGCAGGGCTGGAGAATGCAGTAACGGTTGTCGAGGGGCTGGCGCGCGCGCCGGGTGTTGCGATCGCCCGGCTGTCATTCGACGGAGAGGCAGTGACCGCGCATGTCGGCGTTCCCAACACGTCGCTGTTGCAACCGATGCGCGATCATATCGCGGCAAGCGGACTGCAGCTCGTGGAGACGCCAGGGCTGAGCGAGCCCAACAACATTCCGGTTGAACTGACTGTGACGGCGGCACCATGAAGTTGCTCTACACTTTTCGCGACGCGATCATGCGCCTTTCACCGCGCGAACGCCTGCTGATCACGGCAGCGCTCGTGATCTGCTTCATCATCTCCGCCGTCTATGGCGTGATGCTTCCCGGCCAATCCGCCGCACGCAGCGCCGCCGACAGACACGCCCTTGCGGCCGCAGACCTCGCCGAGGCGCGCGAACTTGCATCGACCATCGACGCTGACCCCAGGCTTACCGAGGAAGCGCTGGCCCAACTCACAGCCTCGGCCTCTGCACAGGGCCTCACAGTGCTGGACTCGCGCATAGTCGAGGGCTCGGCTGTGTTGCGGCTTGCATCGTCGAGGTCAATCGACGTGCTTGCTTGGGCCGCCAAAGCCTCGGATGCCGTCACCCTCACCTCGCTCTCCATCACTGCTGCGCGTGAAGGCGGGGTTGCGGCAGATGCGTCCTTCGGTGGGTCGTCATGAGCTGGTGGCTGCGTGGCGGCGCGCTTGCCCTCGCTGTTGTGATTGCTATGGCGGCGATGTTTCCGCTCCGCATGGCTTGGGACAACGCACGTGCGCCCGGGGACCTGACCATCGGCGAAGCTTCCGGCACGATCTGGAACGGGGAACTTCTCGATGTGGCGTGGCGCGGCTTTGCGTTAGGTGACTTCCAGACGTCGCTATCGCTGCTGGACGTGCTTCCCATGCCTGCTTTGCGGCTGACGGGCGGCTCTGGGCCGCTGAAGTCCGCGATGGTTCGCGGCGATGGTGACGGGTTCACAATATCGGAGGCTGCGATCAGCCTGGCGCTTGCGGATGTTGTTGCCGGAGCGCCGGCGGACCTGTCGGCGTCCATCGCCAACGCTGCGGTCAGCCTGCAGGGCGGACGCTGCACTCACGCGGCGGGCATGATTGAATCACCGGCAGCGCAAGCCCTCGGCCTGCCCGCGTTTGAAGGCGCACTGGCATGCGACAGAGGCACTATCCTCGCCCGGTTGAGCTCAGAAGCAGGCGACGTCGTTCTCGAGATCGGCTCCGGCCTGGACCGCCTGACCTATCGCACCGCATCGACCCAGCTTCTGCCGGCCCTGGCAGCGCTCAGTATCCCGGCCGCTCAGCCGGCCAGTTGAGAAGCAGGGCCCCCGGGGCGAGCCTTGGACTTTCGCTGCAAGGAGCGGACAGGTAGGGGCGTCAGGGATGGCGGTGGACGCATCCTGGGGCGCGCGCCAACTCGCGCCCTCGTGATTCAGTTGGGCGCATGCCTCCGAAAGCAACTGGGGAGACGCGATCAGCTGCCCAATGCCACGGCAGATATCCTTCGGCCGGCATTCTTGAGGCTTTCCGCGCCGCTCTTCGGGTGGACGACAGACCAGCTTGCGTTTGGTGATTCCGATGCTATACCCCCGCGTCCCGCGGAGAGGTGCCAGAGTGGTCGATCGGGACGGTCTCGAAAACCGTTGTACCTTCACGGGTACCGTGAGTTCGAATCTCACCCTCTCCGCCAGGTAGACCTAGCTCTCCCGACTAGTTCCGGAAATTAACCTGCATGGCCCGCTTTCGGCGGGTCTTGCACACGGACCGAAGTCTCTCCCTAACCGCAGTGGTTGCCCACGCCACGATTTGTCGACCAGGCCAAAACTCGTCTCTCGCATCCCCACCTGCCACGCTTCGCCCTCCACATGGGAGACCGGCTAACGGAACACCGCATGTCAGGTCGCCCCTATTTGGTCAGGGCCTGAACCACAGCATTCAGCACTGCCCTCGCCTTGGCACGCATTTCATCGTCCGTCGCATCCTGGATAGGATGTTCGACAAGCAGATAGCGTGCGTCCTTCATGCCTAGGGCGTCGCGTTGGGCCTCAGCGGCTTCGCGAAACTCGCTGGAGGCGATGGAAACTGCTGGAAGGCCCTGGATCTCGAACCACACTGTGTCGTGCATACTGCACGTTGTGCATGATCCTCAATCGGCCAGCGCCTCGACAAGGAAGGTGCATTCGGACTTGATCGTCCGTCGAAGATCGTCCGGACATGGCTTGGCGAATGTCGGCTTCCGGTAGCGGTTGACCTTG
>CAIMMO010000103.1 GCA_903842595.1 uncultured Alphaproteobacteria bacterium | reverse complement strand
CAGGCCGTGATGGGCGCCAACGCTTCCCTGAAGTTCGTCAACCGCCAGCGCGGCTTCATGCTGTGCGACGTCACCAGGGACAGGTGGGAGACATCCGTGCACGTTCTCGACAAGGTGTCGGCGGCGGATGGCGCGATATCGCGCCGGGCCCGCATCCAGGTCACTCCTGGATCGAACCGCGTCACGGTCGGGTGAGCACACGATCGGACGAGGCGGACCGGGCGTGAGCAATTCGAGCGGACTGCGGCCCGGCGAACTTCACCCTCCGGGCCGCTGAGACCCCTCGCTTCGCGGTCTGTTGTGCCGGCTATGGCCAACGCGGAGACGAATTGGTGATCATTATCGGCGGCGGCTGAAGCACCCCCTCCTCCCATGCGCCAGGCCAGCCGCTGACGATTCGTCCAGGACCTTGCGACTTCCTTTTGTCTTCGAAGTCGCGCCCTGCACCGGACAGTGTCATCATCCCCTCGGCGTCAGGCGTCGGCAGCGTCACCCCCTTGGAAAGGCGCCGGCTGTTCTGGCCATTGTTCGTGCTCCTTGCAGAGGCAGCGTCCACTGAGGTGGCGCGATCTCGCTGACGGAGCGCCACGGGCGCGCGGACCGCAAGAGTCAGCGCGCGCACGTGGCGCGGTCTGGGGGCATGATGGTATCGGCCTCCGGCGTTTTCATGCGGCGCTGACAGGCATGTCGTCATCGTCAGGGAGGCGAGGCGCAGCAAGGTGGCGGGATGCCCGGAAGTCCGCACCATCGTCGTTCGGGGGAGACCAGCACCTGCGCGCCTTTGTACGCCCCCGCTCGCCTGCAAACTGCACGCCCTGACCATGAGCTGCCGCAGCGTCGCCCCGTTGTGCGGGGATGTGTTGCCGCTCGATACAGGTAAGGTCACAGCCTGGCCCGTGCCGAAGCGGATGGCGATGTCGAGGATTCGCGTCGCGTTCGAAGAGAGCAGGCCGTCGCTGCCGCAATGTCGGTCGCGCTTTTTTGGCGCGTGCTCAGGCCGGCGCTTTCCCGTTAGGACCCGGGCCGCAATGTGCATGCCACAGCCTGCCGATCATGCCGAAGCGGCGCCACGCTCTGTGCCCCGGCAGACATATTCTTCAGACATCTGGCTTCAGACATCTGGGGTCTTGGTCCGCCCGGCGGCGCCTCTGCATGATCACGCGCCCTTCCGTCAGGGGCGAACAGACGCACCGCAGCATCCTGCATGACATGCCAAGGAAAAACCCATTGCCAGCGATGTTGAGGCCTCACTACCCTCCTGCAGATCATCAGCCTTGCGGCGGCGCATGACCAAGGGGACGGATCAGCGATGTTGTCCCGGGGCAAGGACATGATGAGTTGTGAGGATGCAGGATGAAGTCCGCCATCGCATGGGCGCTTGCAGGCGTGATAACGCTTCTGGGCTGTGGCTGTGCGAGCCTGTCCCAGCCGCCGTGGACAGCCAGGCTCGACGCCGTCATTGAGGCGGCGATTTCGCGCCATGAGATGCCCGGCGCTGTCATATGGGTCGGCCGCCGCGACCAGACACTCTATCGCAAGGCTTACGGCAAGCGGGCGCTGCAGCCAATCGCCGAGGACATGTCTCTTGATACGGTGTTTGACCTTGCATCGCTCACGAAGGTCGTGGCGACGGCGACGGCGGTCAGCATTCTCATCGAGGAAGGGATGCTGCGTCTCTCAGACAGGGTCGCCCAGCATCTTCCGGAGTTCTCCGGGCCCGGCAAGGATGCAGTCACAATCCGCCATCTCCTGACCCACACAGCAGGCCTGAGGCCAAGCCTTGATCTGGCCCCGGACTGGAAAGGGGTTCAAGAGGCTGTGCAGCGGGCGGCCGCAGAAGACCTGCAATCGCCTGCGGGTGAGCAGTTCATCTACAGTGATATCGGCTACATTCTTCTGGGCGAGATCATAGCGCGGGTCAGCGGTGTTTCCCTCGAGAGCTTCGTCGAGCGAAATATTCTGAAGCCCCTCGGGATGAACGCCTCCGGCTTCAGGCCAGATCCCTCGTTGAGGTCTGAGATCGCCCCGACGCAGCCCTGCCTCCCTCAAGGCGGTCCCTGCGAGGCCGCAGATCGCATCATGATGCGGGGTATCGTCCACGACCCGACAGCCCGGCGGATGGGTGGAGCAGCCGGGCATGCAGGGCTGTTTGCGCCTGCATCCGACCTGTCGCGATACGCCCGAATGATCCTGCGTGCCGGGGAGCTAGACGGTCAGCGCGTACTCGCGCCGTTAAGCGTGACGCGGATGACCTCGAGGGCGACCCCGCCGGAGATGAGCGTCCAAAGGGGGCTCGGATGGGACATCGACAGCATTTACTCCTCCAGCCGTGGCGATCTTTTTCCCGTTGGCTCCTTCGGACATACGGGATTTACGGGCACATCGATGTGGGTTGACCCTTTCTCGGGGGTCTATGTCATTCTTCTCACGAACCGCGTGCATCCCGATGGCGCAGGAGATGCGACGCCCCTCCGCTCGAAGGTCGCCACCATAATCGCGGCCGCCCTTGGAGCCGAGGGGTCTGTCGGGGGCTTGCGCGGGCGGCCCCATGCATCACCGGATTTCCCGATCGCCACAACGCTCCCCCCTGCTCCGCACAGCGAGGTCCGCAGCGGCATTGACGTCCTGAAGGCGCAGAACTTTTCTCCTCTGCGCGGCAAGAGGGTTGCTCTTCTGACCAATCAGACGGGCCTTGCATACGATGGGGAGACCACGCTTGATCTTCTTGCCCGGGCCGACGGTGTCCGTCTGACGGCCCTTTTCAGTCCTGAGCACGGCGCGCAGGGTAATGTCGATGCTGCCGTTTCATCTTCCCGCCATGCGGCCACCGGACTTATGGTGCACTCCCTTTATGGCGAAAGGCTTAGGCCGGACCCGGAGATGCTGGCCGATACAGATATCGTCGTCATTGACCTGCAGGACATCGGCTCCCGTTTCTATACATATGCGACCACAATGGCCTACATGCTGGAGGCCGCCGCCAGCCGCCAGATACCCGTTATCGTCCTCGACCGCGTCAATCCGATAAACGGCGTCAGCATAGAAGGACCGACGCTGACTGCTGCGGAACTGTCATTCAACGCCTATCGCCCCATGCCGGTTCGTCATGGAATGACCCTGGGAGAGCTCGCGCGCTACTTTGTCGCCGAGGCAGGCCTCACGACGGACCTGAGAGTCATTCCCGTTGAGGGGTGGAACCGCGACAGCTGGTTTGACGAGACCGGCCTTATCTGGGTCAACCCATCTCCAAACCTGCGTAACCTGGTCTCTGCAGGTCTCTATCCTGGCATCGCGACCCTGGAACGCGCGAACGTCTCCGTGGGCCGCGGCACGGACACGCCCTTCCAGATCGTCGGCGCGCCCTGGATCGACGCCCGGCGATGGGCAAGCGAGCTCAACGCCCGCGGTCTTCCCGGCGTCAGGGTCTATCCCGTCAGCTTCCGGCCTTCCGCCAGCACGTATGCAGGTGCTGAATGCCAGGGCGTGTTCGTCGTGGTCACAGATCGCAAAGCCCTGCGGCCTGTGCGCATCGGTCTGGAACTGGTCCAGTCCCTCTACCAGCTCTTTCCGGATCATTTTGAGATCCTTCGCGTCAAGGAGTTGTTCGGCGCCGAAACCGTCGAAGGGATAATCGTCGGCCGAACGCCTGACGAGATTGATGAAGTCTGGCGAACTTCTGAAAACCAGTGGCGCGAGCGCCGGCAGCCCTATCTGATCTACCATGCGGGACGGAACGAGAGATGATCCTGTCAGAGGAACAGGTCGACACATTTTTCGATCGCGGCTGGCTCGTTGTGCCGGACGTTTTCTCGTCAGAGGAGATGATGCAGGGGCGTCAGGCCTTCGACCGGCTCCGTCAGACATCCTTTCGCCTTCGGACGACACAGACCCATGCAGGCGCGTATTTCGTCCTCGATGAAACGGCGCATGGCGACGTGATCATCAAGCGGATCGTCTGGGCCGGAGGCATGGAGCCGTCACTGCTTGACCTATCGGCCGACAGGCGTCTGCTCGGCCCGGCGCTGCAGCTTCTGGGCAGTTCGCAGTGTGAGCAGCTGCTTTGCCAGGCCCACTTCAAGATGCCAGGCGATGGCGTGTCGTTCGACTGGCATCAGGACATTCAGCATCGTGACAAGGGTCCCGGCACATGGCGCGACATCAACGGGCGAGGGTCGTATGTTCAGACAATCGTCCTTGTCGACGAGATGACCCCTGAGAACGGGCCATTGCAGTTTATCCCGAACGATGCCGTTCGCTTCGATGGGTCAGGGCGGATCTCTTCAGGACACCATGACTATTCCACTCCATGGAGTGACAGACAGGCCTTCTCTCAGATCGATGAGACCAGGGCAGTGACGGTTACCGGCGGGGCCGGCTCGGTGATCCTCTTTGGCCCCTACGCTGTACATGGCAGCACCGCCAATACATCCCGGATGTCCCGTCGCATACTGATCAATGGTTATGCTTTCCCGGGCGCCAATGGCCGTATCTATCCTGGCGAAGGTTCGGGACGTCGCCTGGAGCTGGCATGAGCGGTTTTGGGATCCTCGACTGGTCCGTCGTCGCAGCCTACTTCCTGCTTGTGACGCTGATCAGTCACCACACCAGCGCGCGCCAGGTCAATGTCGGGGAGTACTTTCTGGGTTCGCGCAGCCTGCCATGGTATGCTGTCGCCGCATCAATTGTCTCAACGAGTGTCAGTGGGGTCACCTTCATCGGCGTTCCCGCTATTGTCTTCGCCGATGGCGGGGACCTTCGCTACTTGCAGTTCTGCCTCGCCGGTTTTCTCGCGAAATGGATCTTTGGCCACTGGATCCTGCCGAAACTCTATGCGGGCGCATACACCAGTCCCTATGATTATATCCGTGACCGTCTTGGCCCCGTCCTCGGTCGGTTGTCTGCTCTGCTTTTTTTCGTGGGAGCAATCCTCAGCCAGGGTGTCCGCATCTATGCGGTGTCCCTTGTTCTCGAGCTTCTGACCAGTCTGGATTTTTCCTGGTGCGTCATCATGAGCGTCGGCGTCGCCGTCGCGAGCACCTGGCTTGGCGGCGTGCGCGCCGTCGTGTGGACTGACGTCATACAGTTCATAATGCTCATAGCAGGCGGCTGTGTGGCGATCGGTTTCATCTCGCGTGACTATCCAGGGGGATTGACCGCATTGCTTTCGGCGGCCGGGGACGCCGGCAAGACACGGATGGTTGATCTGTCTGTCGACCCGCTGGCCAGCTACACGATATGGGCCGGCATTTTCGCGATGCCCTTCCAGAACCTCGCCGCCTATGGCGCCGATCAGCTTAATACACAGAGAATGCTCTGCTGCCGTTCGATCGGGGAAGCCCGCAAGGCGCTTTACGCAAGCAATATCGGCGAAGGCATTGTTCTCCTGTTTCTTCTTGTCGGTGTGGCCCTGTGGGGCTTCTACAGCCGCGAAGTGATCGATCCGCGTTTTGCAGCGATGGTAGCGGAAACCAATGACCGCATATTTCCCGCTTTCATTCTCTCGGAAATGCCAGCCGGACTTCGCGGATTCATGGTGGCGGCTATCTTTGCTGCAGCCATGTCGAGCCCGGTTCTCTCCGCGCTGGCTGAGACGAGCCTCACCATGTTCCACACTGGCCATCGATCAGGTTCGCTGAGCGAAACAGAGGCCATGGTGCTATCCCGGTCACTGGTTGTGGTATGGGGAGGCGCTCTGGCAGGGTTTGCGATCATGCTGCGTGGTACGGACGAGGGCCTGATCCCGCTCGCTTTCGCAATGACATCGTATACCTATGGCGGGTTGCTGGGCCTGTTTCTGATGTCGGCTTTCGTTCCGCGTGCCTATGTTCGCCGTCCCCTTCTCGGCGTCTTCACATCAATCGCGGGCGTCGTGATAATCGACAACGCAGCCTCGCTCGGGTTGGCTGCCAGCGGAAAAATCCTCGCCTTTCCGTGGCTGTTTCCCTTTGGTCTGGCCGTTTGTCTGGCGGTAGCTCTGGCCCCCTTTGGAAAGCCGGGCGCGACGGTTCGGGGGCTCTGAGCAGACCCATGACTTATCGAAACAATCCTGCCCCGGCCTTTAGCCTGTGCCAGCCCTTAGCCGGACGGGTATGAGAACCAGGGCCGCGCTTTCGTGAGCGCAACGCCCTTGGGAAGCACGGCTGGATATGAGCCTCGATATATCGCCTCCAGGACGCCGTATCAGAAAAGGCCCCCTGACCCCGCTCAACACACCGCTTGCTGATGAAGTCCTGGACGCGCACGGCAGCGGCCAGCGATGGGCCTGCCGACATCGCCGCCGGCGGATGATCGCAGCGTTCATTGCCGCGTGTCCGATCTCCCGTCAGCTGTTCACCGTGCTGAACGAGAAGCCCTGTTCCTGGCGTGGCGCGCCAGCAGGACATGGGCCCCTGTCGATCCTTGCCTTTATCCTGTCGCCGGCACGCACGCTGAGGAATCCGTGCGACCTGCTCACGACCCTCCACTCGCATGACTTTCACTCGCGCGGGGCTGCCGAGGCAGCCGCAGCGCTTCTCAGGGCTTGGCCCGATCGGGCGCCGGTCATGATCGGCGACGTGTCGGGCGTGGACTTCATGCCCGGTCACGCCTACGTCATGGCGCGTCGGTTGGGGTGCATGCTGGAGGACAACCGGTTCTTCTCTCAGAGGTCGCAATGAACCAGACACACGCACAACCGGGGCAGTCGCGCTATTACGTGCTGGCGATCCTGACGCTTGTGTACGCCTTCAATCACATCGACCGGCAGGTGCTTGTGATTCTGCTCGAGCCGATCCGCGAGGATCTGAAGCTCGAGGACTGGCATCTGGGCCTGCTCTCGGGCCTCGGCTTCGCCGCGGTCTATTCGACAGTCGGGATACCCGTTGCGATCTGGGCCGACCGCGGCGTGCGGCGTGACATTGTTGCGCTGTCGCTTGGCTTCTGGTCTTTCATGACAGTGCTGTCCGGCTTTGCGCAGACCTACTGGCATCTGCTGCTCGCCCGCATGGGCGTTGGGCTCGGCGAAGCAGGCGGTACCCCGCCTGCGACATCGATGATCGCTGACCTCTATCCGCCCTCGCAGCGCGCGACTGCGCTCGGCGTCTATACGCTTGGCATCGGCCTTGGGATTCTCGCCGGCTTCCCCCTCGGCGGCTACGTCTACGAACTCTATGGCTGGCGTGCGGCCTTTTTCTTCGCCGGTGCGCCAGGGCTTGTGCTTGCGCTCGTCGTCTGGCTGACGGTGAGGGAGCCGGAGCGCGGACAATCGGAGGCGCGCGTCGACACGGCGCGTCCCTCGATCAGGCAGACATTTGCATTCGTGCTCGGCCAGCCGGCATTCCTGTGGCTGCTTGCCGGTTGCATGATGATCTGTGTTTCGGCGAACGCCTTTCTCGCCTGGACCTCGCCGCTGCTGATCCGCACCTACAGTGCCGGCGTCGGCGAGGTGAGCCTTGCGCTTGGTCTCCTGGTGGGCGGACTGGGCGGACTTGGGGCGGTGCTCATCGGCCTCGTGTGCGACCGGCTGTCCCGCAAGGACCTGCGCTGGCGTCCGTGGATCATTCTTGCCAGCGCCATAGTCGCCCTGCCCTTTGCGTGGGGCTTCCTCAACGCGGGGTCGCTTCAGAACGCCTATCTGTTCAACATCGTGCCGAGCTTCATTGGCCTCGTCTATGCCAGCATCGCCTACACCGCTGCGCAGGAACTTGTCGGCGTGAAGATGCGCGCCGTCGCCAGCGCGTTCACGCTGTTCTGCCTCACCCTGCTCGGCATCGGCGGCGGACCAACACTGGTCGGCTTCCTGTCGAGCGCGTTTGCCTCGGATGGACCCGCAGTTTCGCTACGTCGCGCGCTGGAGTTCATGCTGCTGTTCAACGTCGGCAGCGTTCTGTGTCTCTTCATGTCGTCGATCACCTACCGGCGCGACGCGGCAAGGGCGGCCAACTGCTAGGTTGCGACCACGGCAGGCAGGAGACGGCTGCGCGGAGGGTCAGATCTTCGCCATCGCAATTCCGCCTGCTCCGCGCGTCCTCGGCGCCGCCGATGCCCGCGCAGACGCCTTTGTCCTCTCGCCGGCGCGCACACTGAGGGATCCCCGCCACCTGCTCACGACCCTCCACGCCCCTGACTTTCACTCGCGCGATTCTGCCGAGGCAGCCCTCGCGCTTCTCAGGTCTTGGCCCGATCGCAATCCGATCATGACCGGCGACTTGTCCGGCGTGGACTTCACGCCCGGTCGCGCCTACGTCTTGGCGCGTCGGTTGGAGTG
>CAIMMO010000102.1 GCA_903842595.1 uncultured Alphaproteobacteria bacterium | reverse complement strand
CTTTCAATTACCCACATTTCCTGCAGCTCCGATTTCGGTGCCGATTTCGATATCGGTCAATCGCGAGAGCCCGCGCCAGATGACGGTGTTGCCTGGCGGTGGGTCGTTTGAGCGGGCCAGGTAGCCGCCGAGCCTGGCAAGTTTGGTGAGGTAGTAGGAGAGCGTTCCGGGGCGGCATCGTCGACTACCGGCGTCGACCACGAGCTGATCGAGCAGATTGATTTCTGAAGCGGTCAGCGCTGTCGTCGGGGCGGCGTCGGGCGCTGCGCGGTTCAACATCGTGAGCCAGAATACGCGCCAGCTGAGGATACAGTAGACGGCCATGAGATTTGCCAGCCGATCGGCAGTGCGCAGCTTCGAGTCTTCGGCCTTGCAGCCTGATTTCAGTATCTTGTGGAAGACCTCGATCTTCCAACGCAGAGCGTACCAATCGATCTTTTCAATCACTTCAGCGCGCGTGCGTGCCGGCAGATCGGTCATCAGCTTCCAGTCGATCGGCTTACGCCCTTTAGGCGCATCACGTTCGGTGGCGTGGATGACGGTCAGGTCGAGGGCTGGGTAACGCTTCTGCTTCCCGATCGGCGGCTGAACGTGGATCCTTTTGCATTTGAGCTCGAGCGTCACGGCGGTCATCTCGCCGTTCTGGTCACGCACTTGCACTCGATGCAGGCCCTTTATTGCAATCTCCTCCATCTCGCTCGAGATCGTATGAGCGCCATCGCCAGCGAGCCGATCGGTCTGCATGCGAACGATGAAATGTGTGCCGAGCTCCTGAGTTAAACAATAGAGCTCAAAGATATCGCTTTCCCGATCGCCAACGTGAATGCAGCGCGAAGGATCACCGAGCAGGTCGATCGATTGGCGGAGATTGTCCAACCAGCGCACACTTTCCTTCTGCTCGATAGGAACGCGCGTCGGATTGATCTTCTTCTTGAGCGCCGCCGTGCCCTTGAATTTCTTGCGCGTCCAGAATTTCACCGCCGCCAGACCTAATGGCAAACCGTCGGTCGTCACCGCAAGACTCGAATGCATCAGAATGCCGCAAAGCGTGTGAGAGCGTGGTCTGCCCTTCTTGTCCTTCCCTGTGTTGACGCTCTTCGTCATCCCGACAAGTTCCGGGCGGGCGCGTTCATACGAAAACTCGGTGGTGTCCTGGAGCAGTAGCACTGTGCCCTCAGTGGCCTCGAAGCGCTCTCGCGTCGCACCAAAATGCCCGCTCAGAATATCGCCTTCCTGCACCCGGTCATTCGAGAAGAAGCGATAGGCCGCCTTGGTGTTCGCCCAGTCCTGGCAGGCAAACGGAATGCTCTCGCCCATGCCGCCTCCCAGCTGAATCAAGAGCTCACGGAAGCGCTTGCCCAGTCGGGCATCCTTGAAAACGCCTTCGTCGACCTCGCGGTCGGTCCAGTGTGCCGGGGCACGATCATCCGGGGATTTTACGCTCGCAGACGGCATGATGCACCACGTTCAAACGAATCAGGTGCTCACGAAAGAATCACAAGTGATT
Organism: uncultured Alphaproteobacteria bacterium; assembly: GCA_903842595.1. GTDB lineage: Bacteria > Pseudomonadota > Alphaproteobacteria > Caulobacterales > Hyphomonadaceae > UBA7672. The sequence continues at coordinate 10,038 of CAIMMO010000102.1, read as the reverse complement.
CTATCGATTCAAGAATTTTGTGATCAGGTCGGCCCGCAGTCCTGGCTACTTATGGGTAATTGAAAGCCCGCGGCGAGGGTCTTTGTCCTGATAACATCGCTTAAGCAGTTGACGCCTGCGGCAGGGAGGTAGAACTCTCACGGAGGATGCCCGACGCTGCGCACGAGATGCGGCGGGGCTTGCGGGAGGAATGACCATGCTTCGTATGCTTGCTTCGGCGGCCGCTGTTTCGGCTATGGTGCTGGCGGTTTCGTGCACGACACCGGCCGCAGACCCGGCGGCTGAGGCGATGACGGTGGCGCAGGCGGCGCCTGCAGGACCGCATCCGGGCGAGGCGGTCTACAAGGCGCGCTGTGCGGTCTGCCACGACAATTCCGAGGCGACCAAGGCGCCTTCCGCGGCCACGATGGCGCGGCTTACCCAGGGGCACATTACCAACGCGCTGATGACGGGGATCATGATCCCGCAGGCGGTGGGGCTGAGCTCCAAGGATGTTTCGGACGTTTCGAACTATCTCGCCAAGGGCGGCGAACAGGACGACAGCTGGACGACGGCGATGCGCTGCCCGGCCTCGCGCGCTACGCCCAAGCTGGATGCAACGCCAACCGTGGCGACGTTTGGCTTCGATCTCAACAATACGCGAACGCTGAACCCGGCGAAGGTCGGTCTGGCCGGCAAGGATCTCAGCACGCTCGATGTCGCGTGGACGATCGCCTTCCCGAACACGATTACGATGCGCAGCCAGGCGGCGGTCGTCGGCAACTCGTTGTTCGTGCCGGTGGGCGAGAGTAACAACCGGCTGTTCGCGTTCGACATCTCTGACAATGCGAAACCGTGCATCCAGTGGATCTATGAAGGCCAGCAGACGCTACGCACCAGCGCCGGGTTCGGCACGCGCAGCGATGGCAAGAAGGTTGTCCTCGTCGGCGACATGGGCGGCTTTGTGCACATGATTGATGCGATGAACGGCAAGGAGCTGTGGGCGGCGCACATGGGGCTTTTCCCGGCTTCGGTGTCGACGGGCACGCCCGTTCTGGTAGGCGACAAGGTGATCGCGCCGTCCTCTCAGTACGAAATCATGCTCGCCGCGCAGGACAGCCATGAGTGCTGCAAGATCCATGGCGGCGTGGTTGCGCTCGATGCGATGACCGGCAAGCGCGCGTGGGAAGGCCACACGATGGAACAGGCTAAGCCGCTACGCGATCGCGGCGATGGCAAGATGATCTGGGGGCCGTCCGGCGCGCCGGTGTGGAATTCGCCCTCGATCGATCTAAAGCGTAACCTGCTCTATGTGGGCACGGGCGAGGCGAACTCGGCGCCCGCGCACCCGAACACAAACGCCATCATGGCCTTCAGCCTTAAGGACGGCTCGATCAAGTGGTCTCACCAGGCCACTGCCGATGACGTCTACAATGTCGGATGCGGCCCACGCGGCGGCGGACTTAACTGCCCGAAAGCGAACGAGTCGGTGTTCCGCGATGTCGATTTCGGCGCCTCGACCATCATCGCCAAGGCTCCGAACGGCAAGGACCTGGTACTCGCCGGTCAGAAATCCGGAACGGTGTGGGCGATGGACCCCGATACCGGCAAAGTCGTCTGGCGCCGCGACATCGGCACCGGCGGCGCGATGGGCGGCGTCCACTGGGGCATCGCTGCAGATGACACGCATGTCTATGTGCCCATCTCCAACGCCGGCCGTTCGATCCCCGGGCAGGAGGTCGACGATACGATCAAGCCGGGTCTCTATGCCGTGAACCTCAATGACGGGTCGATCGACTGGACCTTCTCCGTCAAAGGGTCCTGCACGGCAGAGGAGAAGAAGTTCGTCACGCGGTGCGCCGGCCTCTACGGCCTCTCCGGCGCACCGACCGTCATTGGCGACCACATCATTACTGGCGGACTCGACGGCCGCGTCTACATGCTGGAGCGCAAGACCGGAAAGCTGGTCTGGCAATACAGCACGGCGCGGGAGTTCGACACGATCAACGGCGTTAAGGGCAATGGCGCGGCGGTGGACAATGCGTCGATCATTGCCGCCAATGGTCTGGTGATCATGAACTCGGGCTATGGCCTGTTCGGCCAGGGCGCGGGCAATGTGATGATCGCTTTCAAGCCTAGATCCTGAAGTCTGAGAGCTGAGCCGGACCGCCCGGCTCAGCTTGCCCTGCCCTTCACACGCGCCTAATCACCTCAGGAACGGAGGCGTGCGTGACTGACAGCAGGGACAAGGTCGTTCGTGACCAACCGGCGGAAATGCCGGCGGAACAGGGCCCCCTCGCCGTCTACAAGGGCGCGCGCCCGCCTGCACCACAATGGTTCGAGACAGCGGTCGCGACGCCGTATGAGACTGCGTTCGTCGACTGCGAGGGTGCGAAGATCCACTACCAGAGCTGGGGCGACCGGTCGAAGCCAGGGCTGCTGCTTGTGCATGGGAATGGCGCGCATGCGCACTGGTGGGACTTCGTCGCGCCCTATCTCACCGACGACTATCGTGTGGTCGCGATGACGTTTTCCGGCATGGGCGATTCCGACTGGCGACCGCAGTACATGATGGACGTGTTCGCGAAGGAACAGCTGGCCGTGTGCGAGGCGGCGGGGCTGTTCGCGCATGTCGAAAAGCCGATAATCGTGGCGCATTCATTCGGCGGCTTCGTCACGATCCTGACGGGCGCAGAGTATGGTGATCGCTTTGGCGGCATCGTGATCGTCGACTCGCCGGTGAACCCGCCCGACCGGCAGCGTCATGGGCCGCCGCCCGTGCGGGGCGGCAAGGTCTATCCCACGCTGGAAGCGGCGCTCGCGCGCTTTCGCCTCGCTCCGCCACAGGCGTGCGATAACCATTTCATCATGGACTACATCGCGCGCTGGAGCCTGGCGAAGAAACCAGCGCCGGATGGATCAGCTGATGGCTGGGGCTGGAAGTTCGATCCGTCGATCTGGCGGCGCTTCTCTGTCTCGCGGCCTCCGCAGGAATTGCTGAAGGCGACGCGATGCCGGATCGCCCTGTTCAAGGGCGAGAAATCGATTCTCTGGGAAGACGATGTCGGCGAATACATGCGCGACCTGCTGAACCGGCAGGTGCCGTTCATCGAGATTCCCGAAGCGCGGCATCACGTGATGCTGGACCAGCCGCTGGCTTTCGTGGCCGCGCTGCGCACGCTGCTGCAGGAATGGCGGTATTCGACCTCGGACCGGGTCATTCCCAGGCCTTAGCGACCCGACGCGCCTATGGGCGCGTCAGGAAGCAGTGGAGATTGTCGTTGGTGAACTGCGTGACCCGGTTCTTGAGGTCGAACCTGTAGCCGACGCTCTCGGCCAGGCGACGCATGCTGGGGATCGTGAACAGGTTGAGATGGTCGGGATAGCGAAACCCGCACCACTCGGGACCCCGGACAACGCGGTTGAGCGTGCCGTAATTGGGAACCTTCACATAGACCGTGCCGCCCGGCGCCAGTTTCCGGAAGCAGGTCTCCAGCACTTCGCGAGGGTGGGATTCGTGCTCGAGATAAGAGCGCATGATGACGCCGTGGAAGAAACCATCGTCAAACCTGCGCAGCCCCTCAAGCGCTGGCGCATGCACCGCCCAGCCGCCCCGCGCGCGCATCTTCTCGTCAGCGACAATTGCGGTCGCCTCTTCGATCTCGATTCCGAACGAGGTGAACTGCGCAGGAACGCGGTTGATGGGGCCGCACCCGACATCCAGCACGTTGCCGTTTTTCACGCGCTCGGCAATGTAGGCCCATTCATCGTCGCGCTTGATGTGCAGACGCCAGCGGGTCTTCTGGTCGAGCCACTGGACGAACGGCGCCTTGGCCTTGCGACGAACGGCCTCGCGCGCGAACTGCTGCGTCCAGGCGAGGTCCTTAGACAAGGCCTCGTAATGAGGCGCTTCGTTAAGATAGACCTGCCGGCACCGCGTGCAGCGGACCATCTTCCAGCTGTCGCGGCTGTAACGCTCCACGGGCTCTTCGGCCTGCGCCATGCAGGACGGGCAATCGCGCCTCAAACGAAGTGTCGACGCAGCGGGACCGCTGCCACCCAAGTCTTGCTGCATGACCTTGGTTTATGCAGACTTCGCAAAATGGCTGCAATCCCCAAAAAGTCACGGCGCAGTGAGATATCCCAGAGGCGCCCGCGAACCCATGACCTTACTTCTTTAGCCGTTTTTCGGGCGCTGCGGCCCTTTAGGCGCTTTTCATGCGAGCGCGATGCGGCTACATGCGAGTCCGCAACAGGTTGAAACCAATCTCCAAACCGCTGGGAGACGCCCCTCGATGGCGCACGCTGAACACGCCGACAAAGGCCCGATCGTAACGCCGCCAGCGCACACTGACGCTTACATGGACATGGGCGCCCGGCGCGGCATGTGGAAAGGCTTCGGGACAATCACTGCGTGGTCGAGCCTGCTGATTCTGATGATTGTCGGCTATGCGACTTTCACGCTGACCATGGGCATTCCCTGGATCGGTGCCATGATCGGCTTTGCAGTGTTTGGCATCGCCTGCGGCATGCTGATGAACATGGGCGGCGCATGGATCGCCACCGTCGTCGGCCTCTGCGTTCTCGCGGTTTTCGTACAAACTCTGATCTGGCTGGGTGGCCTTCTGCTGGGCTGATTCCCAGCAACCACAGGGGGACTAATGAAGATCGCGGTCCTGAAGGAACGCCGGTTCAACGAGACCCGCGTGGCGGCGACACCGGAGACGGTGAAGAAGCTGGCGGCGTTGAAGCACATGGTGGCCATCGAGGCGGGGGCAGGCACAACAGCCGGGATCCGCGACGAGGACTATGTCGCTGCAGGCGCTACCATCGGTTCTGCGGCGGATGTGTTGGGCGGGTCCGACATCATCTTCAAGGTGCGCGCACCGGACGCAGCTGAACTGGCGACTTACCCCAAGGGCGCGGCGATGGCCGGCCTTCTGGAACCCTATTCTGCGAAGGCGGAAGCGGCAGGGTATGCCGCTGCAGGTATCACCGCAATTGCGATGGAGTTCGTGCCCCGGATCACGCGGGCGCAGTCGATGGACGTGCTGTCGTCGCAGGCGAACCTCGCAGGCTATCGCGCTGTGATCGAAGGCTCGCAGCTTTATGGCCGCGCACTACCCATGATGATGACGGCGGCAGGCACTGTGGCGGCGGCGAAGGTGTTCGTTATGGGGGCGGGCGTTGCTGGCCTGCAGGCGATCGCCACTGCGCGGCGGTTGGGCGGGGTGGTTTCGGCAACAGACGTGCGCCCTGCATCGAAGGAACAGGTGGCGTCGCTGGGCGCCAAGTTCATCGCCGTCGAGAACGAAGAGTTCAAGGCGGCTGAAACGGCGGCTGGCTACGCCAAGCCGATGTCGCCAGAATACCAGAAGCTGCAGGCTGAACTGGTGGCTGGTCACATCGCCAAGCAGGATATCGTCGTCACCACCGCACTGATCCCTGGACGCCCGGCGCCAGTGCTGGTGACTGAAGCGATGGTGCGATCGATGCGACCGGGATCGGTGATCGTCGACCTCGCGGTCAGCCAGGGCGGAAACTGCCCGCTGTCGAAGCCAGACGTGGTTGTGGATGTGGACGGCGTGAAGGTCGCCGGCTTCACCAACCTGCCGGGCCGGATCGCGGCGGACGCTTCGGCGCTGTACGCAAAGAACCTGCTTGCGCTCTTGCCCTTGTTCACGGGCGAGAATGCTGCGTTCGGGCCTAAATGGGACGATGAGATCGTGAAGGCGGCGGTCCTCACGCGCGATGGGCAGGTGGTGCATCCCGCGCTGAAGGATGGCTAAGCCATGTCGAAGGCCATCGGCCTGATCCTGACGATTACCGGCCTGATGCTCGGCTGGTACTTCGTGCAGATGACGACAGCCCCTGGCCCTGCGCCGTTGCCGAGCTTTGTGGTGGCGGCAATTGCTGTCGCAATGATCTCCGTCGGTGTACGGTACATTCTGAAAAAGAAGAAAAAGCCGGAAGAAGGATCGCCAACATGATCAAGCGCCTCGCCGTCCTGGGATTAGCGGCACTCCTGATCGCCTCGCCCGCGCTCGCCGCAACGGGCGCGGAACAACCTGACGGCCTGATCTTCCGCCTCGCGATCTTCGTGCTGTCGATCTTCGTCGGGTACTATGTGGTGTGGTCGGTGACGCCAGCGCTGCACACGCCTCTGATGGCGGTGACCAATGCAATTTCCTCTGTGATCATCGTCGGCGCACTGATTGCAGCGGGCGCGGGCGCAGGACAGGAGATGACCAGCGACCTGTGGCTGTCGAAGGGCATGGGCGGGGTGGCAGTGGCGCTCGCCGCCGTTAACATCTTCGGCGGCTTCCTTGTGACCAAGCGGATGCTTGCGATGTACAAGAAGAAGGAAAAGCCCACCGTTAAGCCGGCGACGAAGTGAAGCGGTGATGGTCGCAACGTTCGATCATCCAAGGTTTGGCCCGATCGTCCGCACACCGGACGAAAGGTTCGCGAACCTGCCCGGCTGGACGTTTGCACCGCGTTACATCGACGATCTGAAGGGCCGTGAGGGCCTGCGCCTTCACTATGTGGACGAAGGCCCGCGCCACGCCGAGGTGACATTCCTCTGCCTGCATGGCGAGCCGAGCTGGTCGTATCTCTATCGCAAGATGCTGCCGGTGTTCACTGCAGCGGGACACCGCGTGGTGGCGCCGGACTGGTTCGGCTTCGGTCGCTCCGACAAGCCGGTGAAGGACGAGATCTATACGTTCGACTTCCATCGCGACACGATGACGGCATTTCTCGACCGCATGGCGCTCGGGAACGTCTGCAGTGTCGTGCAGGACTGGGGCGGACTTCTGGGACTCACGCTTCCCAAGGACCGTCCGGAGATCACCCGGCTGCTGATCATGAACACGGGCATCGGTACCGGCGAATCGCCGGGGCCAGGCTTCAATGCATGGAAGGCCTATGCCGCCGCCAATCCCGACATGGATGTCGGCGCGCTGATGAGGCGCGGGACGACCGTGCTGACCGATGCCGAGCAGGACGCCTACAACGCGCCCTTCCCGGACATCACCTACAAGGCAGGCGTGCGGCGCTTTCCGGAACTCGTACCAGTTGATCCGGCGATGGAGGGCGTGGCGCATGGTCGTGCGTCTGCGGCTTTCTTTCGCGACCAATGGAATGGCGAGAGCTTCATGGCGATCGGCCAGGCCGATCCCGTGCTGGGCGAGCCTGTCATGCGCGCGCTGCATGCCTGGATCCGCAATTGCCCCGAGCCAATGCTGATCGCCGAGGGCGGACATTTTCTGCAGGAGTGGGGCGAGCCGATTGCGCGCGCCGCCCTGACATCATTCGGGCTGGGTAGCCAGACACACCCTAGGGGACCGGACCACACATGAACGCGAACATCGCCGCCCTGCTCTACCTGGCATCGGGCGTTCTCTTCATCCTGTCGCTGCGGGGACTTTCAAGCCCCGAGACCAGTCGCGCCGGCGCGAACAACGGCATCATCGGGATGGTGCTCGCGATCGGCACCACGCTGTGGATGCTGTGGGACGGGTCTGGCGGGCTGGATGCACCGACGCTGCTGATCATTGCTGGCGGCATTGCCGTCGGCGGCGTGGCGGGCGCGGTGGTCGCGCAGAAGATCAAGATGACGGCCATGCCGCAGCTCGTGGCGTTCTTCCACTCGCTTGTCGGTCTTGCGGCCGTGCTCGTGGCTGCGGCGGCGCTGTATGCACCCGAGAGCTACGGTATTGGCGTGACGGGGGCGATCAATACGGCCTCGATCATCGAGCTGTCGCTTGGCTCGGCCATCGGCGCTCTGACCTTCACCGGGTCGGTCATCGCCTTCCTGAAACTCAACGGCAACATGTCGGGCTCACCCATCATGCTGCCGGCTCGGCATCTCATCAACATTGCATTCGGCGTCGCCATCGTCGTGCTGGTCGTGATGATGGTGCAGACGCAGGGGTCGCAGCCTTGGATGTTCCTGCTGCTGACGGCGATTGCACTGATCCTTGGGGTCACGCTGATCATCCCAATCGGCGGGGCGGACATGCCGGTCGTGGTGTCGATGCTCAACTCGTATTCGGGCTGGGCGGCGGCAGCCTTGGGCTTCACGCTCGAGAACAACGCGCTGATCATCACCGGATCGCTGGTAGGGTCGTCGGGCGCGATCCTGTCCTACATCATGTGCAAGGCGATGAACCGCAGCTTTGTCTCGGTCATACTCGGCGGCTTTGGCGGCGAGACGGTTGCCGCGGCTGCAGGGGGCGGGCCGGCCAAGCCCGTGAAGATCGGCTCGGCAGACGATGCGGCCTTCATCATGAAGAACGCATCCAAAGTCATCATCGTGCCGGGCTACGGCATGGCGGTGGCGCAGGCGCAGCACGCGCTGAAGGAGATGGCCGAGAAGCTGAAGGCGGAAGGCGTCGAAATCACTTACGCCATTCACCCGGTGGCGGGACGCATGCCGGGGCACATGAACGTGCTACTGGCCGAGGCGCAGGTGCCTTATGACGAAGTGCACGAGCTGGAGGACATCAACTCGTCCTTCGCTCAGGCGGACGTGGCCTTCGTCATCGGCGCGAACGACGTGACCAACCCGGACGCCGAGACCAACACGGCGAGCCCGATCTACGGCATGCCTGTTCTGAAGGTGTGGAACGCCAAGACTGTGTTCTTCATCAAGCGCTCGCTCGCCAGCGGCTACGCCGGCGTCGAGAACCCCCTCTTCTTCCGCGAGAACACGATGATGCTTCTCGGCGACGCCAAGAAGATGACGGAAGAGATCGTGAAGGGGATTTAGGGCTTACCGCCTGGCGATGCTCCAGACCGCATGGATCACGCCGGGCAGGTAGCCCAGCAGCGTGAGCAGCACGTTGATCCAGAACTGGGTCGTAAAGCCAACCTGCATCGCGACGCCCACCGGCGGCAGTATGATTGCAAAGATAAGGCGCACGATATCCGTGCTTGTCGGCGGCGCCATGCGGGTCTCTCTCTGCTGCCCGGGGCGTCAACGCGCGGGATGTGTGCTGGTTCAGAGAAATCCAGGGCGTTGAGCGGGACGGACGCCGGCTCCGACAAACCAGATCATTCACAATGCGACGAAGGGATTGTCATCGAACCACGAAGCGGCCCCCTGAACGCTTCTCGTTTTCCATCCGATGTCGGTTCGGCGAACGTCCGATCGTCCTAGGAGCATATCAGGGAGGCAGGCATGTCGGATGAAGTGAAGTCATCGGTTAGGAAGATGGCCATCGCGGGCTGGGTGGTCAGCGGGCTGGTTGGGGCGTTTCTGGCCATGTCGGCTGGCTTCAAGTTCTTCACGCCGGACATTGTGCGCGAGACGATGGGCGGGCTGGGATGGCCAGCTCACCACGATCTCATGATCGGGGTCATCGAGACGGTTTGCGTCGTCCTTTATCTTGTGCCGCAGACGGCGGTGCTCGAGGCGGTGCTGGAGACGGCGCTGCTGGGCGGGGCGATCGCGACGAATGTACGGATGGACAATCCGCTGATCAGCCATGAGCTGTTCGGCGTCTATCTTGGCGTGCTGGTTTGGCTCGGGCTGTGGCTACGCGATCCGCGGGTGCGTGCGTTGCTCCCTTTGCGGGGCTGATGGTGTTACCCGGCCGGCACGGTGTACACTCCCCCGAAACGGGCGGGAGAAGCACATGGGCATTCTTGTCGATAACATCCAGTGGATGCTGCTGGCGGCGGGGCTGCTGACTTGCAGCACGATCCAGGCGACGGTTGCGCCGCGGGCGACGGTGCGGACGTATTTTGGGGAGGCGCCGGACAGTCCGCAGTTCGACCTTGTTGTGCGGAACTGGGGGATGCTGATCACAGCGGCGGGCGCGCTGCTGATCTGGGCGTCATTCGCGCCTGATGTTCGGCTGGCTGCGATTGCGCTGGCGATCGTCACCAAGACAGCGTTCATCGCGTTGATGTTGGGGTCTGGCGTGATGAAGCGACAGGCCTGGGTGGCGCTTGTCGTGGACACGATCATGATCGTGCTGTTCGCGGCTTATCTGCTCGCGACGTCGGGACAGGCGGCATAGATGGGGTTGTACGCGAATTTCATTGCACCCT
>CAIMMO010000101.1 GCA_903842595.1 uncultured Alphaproteobacteria bacterium | reverse complement strand
TCAGATCCAGATCCGAGCGCACCGTCTCGCGAATGAAGTGCGCCACATGCCCCGCCGGCACAAACTCGTGCAGCGACGGCGGCAACATCCACTGCTGATCCACGTCCCACGGTCGAAGTGTCTTGGCCATGAACCGAAAGAATCAGCCGTCGGCTCAAAACTCAACAGATCGACGATTACGGAGACAGGCTCCTAGCTGGCCTTCTGGCCCGGCCAAGCCGTGTCGATCGGCAGAGTGGGGTTTGCAGTGATCTTCAGGTCAGCGCAATGGTGGTAGGAGAAATCGCCCTCCTTGTTGAGGCCGTGCTCCTCCATGAACTGCAGCACCTGGATGGTGCATTTCTCGCAATTGATGTTGGGCAGCTTGATGTCCGTCTCGAAGAACGATCCCGGCGCCGGACGCTCGCGATGTTCGAACAGGCCGTCGGCGAGGACGGGCGGACGCGGTTTGGGATCTATCTTTGCAGAGACGGAAATCGGACCGCGCGGCGATTCCCGTGTTGTCGCTTCCGGGTCGGCCGGCAACTCGCTGCGGTCGAGCACGGACAGCGCGACACGGTAGTAGCCAGGATGGTAGATCGTTTCCTTGATCTTGATGTGCAGGTTCTCGCCGCCCGTCATCGCCGTGACCTTGCCGGTCGGCGTGCCCTTTGTGATGTCGGACGTGCCGCACGGTGCGGCCTTCTGCGGATCGCCCAGCACATTCACCTCCACCCAGGCATCGGGCGCCACGAGGATGAAATGCGCCGACGCAGGCGCTGCGGCCAGCACAAGCGCCGAAACGCCAACCAGTGCGGCGGAGATCGCGCGCTTCATACTGTACCCCTGTGCTGCGACATGGTGAGCATCTGCTCACGTCATGTGTCTACAGTCATCGCGGGACGCATACAACACGGGTAAACTCATCGCTTGGAGCCGCGCGCTGCTGCGCGGACTTGCGGGGGACGCGGCGAGCGCGCTTCCCCAAGGCCTTAGGATGGAGGCTAGGACCATGCGTTTTCTGCTTCTGGCGCTATGCGGCCTGACGGCGGCCGGATGCATGACCAGCGAGGATGCGCTGCGCCTGCGTCATGGCTCGCCGCTTTACACCCATGTCTGCAACGACGGCAAAACCTTCATGTCCCGCCAGATCATTTCCGGAGAAGTCGAAGTGACGGCCGGCGGACGCACGCGGGATGTCGCCGACGGCGATGGCAACCTCATACCGGGCGGGCCGCGCCTCGAGCCTGCCGGCGAGGCCATGCGCCTGACCGGCATGCCGGGCGGCCCCTACGAGACCTGCGTCATCGACAACGAAAGCACAGGATAACGCTACGCAAGGTGCGCGTGATTTGCGCGCGAGGCCGCTTCATGCATCATCCCGCTACGGGCGGATCAACGCCCCGGCAGCAAGCGAGGCGGGCAGATGTTCGCGCGGAGACTTCTTGGTTTGGTGGCGGCGGCGTCGTTGGCGTTCGCAGGCGCAGCGCAGGCGCAGCCCGGTCTCAGCACGTCCCCCGACTATGACCTGATCTACAAGGCCGATCGTATCGACGATGATTCGGACAACGGCCTTGCGCAATTGCAACAGCAAGGACTGGCGGCTCTGCAGGGGAAGGATTTCGCAGCGGCGGAAGCGGCGTTCTCCGAACTGTTGCGGCGCAAGCCTTCTGCTGTCGGCGCCAGCTTCATGCTCGGCCTGGCGAAGATCGGTCTCGAAAAGTGGGAAGATGCCAGAGTGGCGCTTGAGCGCGCCGTGATCGATGAACCGGACCGGCCAGAACCGAAGACACGACTTGGCCTCACGCACATCATGCTGCAGAACGCCGAAGGCGCGCGCCAGCAGCGCGACGCGCTCCTGATGCTGGATGTCGACTGCAAGGGTTCGTGCAAGGACGCGCTGTGGATCAAGGACGGCATCGTCGCGCTCGACCAGGCGCTGGCGCCCGGCGTGAAGGCGCGCGTTTCAGGCGCGGCGCTCGCCGCTGTTGCCACGCCGCCGGTGCAACCTGGCGTATTCGATCCTGGAAAATACAGCCTCGTGGTGTTCGACGATCCGGACGATCTTTATGACCTGCTCACCAAGGAAGGCCGCTGCCAGGCGAACAAGACAGCCGCGCCGCGCCAGCCTTGCGCGCTGATCCTTTATCGCCCCACCGATGACTCGAGCGGGTCTCTGGCCGCCAACTTCAAGCCCGTGTTCAAGGTAACCTCGCGCAACGCGATCTGGGCGATTCACGACAAGCAGCTGCAGAAGATCAAGATCGACAACCTCTACATGGATGTAGTCGATGTGATCGGCGGCAAGCGCACGAACTATGAATCCGTCGCGCTTGTGGGCAATGCGGAGAACGCCGCAAATTGCGCCCAGGGCAAGCCGTGCCTTGGAGATCTCGTCTCCGAGGACATGTTCAACATGTACCGGAATATGCCGGACTCGGTGGTGAAGGTGATCTGGGGCGGGGGGATGGAAGACCCAGGCACCGTTCGCGTCAGGTAAGCGCTAGACGACAACGACCCCAGGCCCGCCCGCCGCAAGCTCGCCAACGATTGCAGAGTCGGCGAAGCCAGCTGCTTTCACCATCGCGAGCACAGCAGGCGCAGCCTCTGACGCCACGGCGACGAGCAGTCCGCCGCTGGTCTGCGGGTCGCACAGAAGATCGCGGCGCCAGCCGTCGAAGCTTGCAGGCAGCGTGACCGCCTCGCCATAGCTATCCCAGTTGCGCACCGCGGCCCCCGTGCGAACGCCCGCACGGGCCAGCGTTTCCACGCCCGGAAGCAGCGGGACAGCGCCGGCGTCGAGCCGCGCTGACAGGCCTGCCCCGCGCGCCATCTCCAGAGCGTGACCGAACAGGCCGAACCCAGTCACATCCGTCAGCGCGTGCACGCCTGCGACCTGTCCGAGATCCTTGCCGACGGCGTTGAGCTTCGTGGTCGAGGCAATCAGGGCGCGGTAGCCGTCTGCATCCAGCCGGTCCTGCTTCAGCGCCGCGCTGTAGACGCCGATGCCGAGCGCCTTGGTGAGGATCAGCTTGTCGCCAGCGCGTCCGGTACGGTTGGTAAGCAGCTTGTCGGGGTGCACCAGCCCAAGCGCGACCAGACCGTAGATCGGCTCCTTGCTGTCGATCGAATGGCCGCCTGCCACCGGAATGCCGGCCGCAGCGCAGACCGACGCTCCGCCCGCGAGGATCTGCCGGATCATCTCCACCGGCATCGCGCCCACCGGCATGCCCACAATGGCGAGGGCCAAGATAGGAGTCGCGCCCATGGCATAGACATCCGACAGGGCGTTGGTCGCAGCGATGCGGCCGAAATCGAACGGATCATCGACCACCGGCATGAAGAAGTCGGTTGTCGCGACGAGCGCCTGATCGCCATTCAGGCGCCAGACAGCGGCGTCGTCGGACGTTTCCGTGCCCACCATCAGGCTGGCAAAGGGCGCAGAGGCCGGCATTCCAGCGAGAATGTCGCGCAGCACGGCGGGGGCAAGCTTGCAGCCGCATCCACCGCCATGCGCCAGAGACGTCAGGCGAATTTCCTCGGCCATGGCGCGCACTCCTGCTTGCTAGTCGGCGGCAGTTTGATAGCAGCCCCTGATGAGCCTCGACAGTGCGTCGGGCAAAACGGCGCAGCCTATGTCAAATCCCGGCACCACCGATGCGGTCGACCGCATGTCGCTCACCCGGTTCGACATGATCATAGATGTGCGCAGCCCGGCAGAGTTCGCCGAAGATCGTGTGCCGGGGGCAGTGAACCTGCCAGTGCTGGACAACGAGGAACGCGCCATCATCGGCACGACCTATGTGCAGGAATCGCGGTTTCTTGCGCGCCGCATGGGCGCGGCGCTTGTGGCGCGCAATGTGGCGCGGCATCTGGAAGCGGCGCTGAAGGACGCGCCGCCGACCTTCCGCCCGCTGATCTATTGCTGGCGCGGCGGACAGCGCTCCAACGCTATGGCCTTGATCCTCGCCCAGGTGGGGTGGCGAACGACTGTGCTGCAGGGCGGATACAAGACTTATCGCCGCAATGTGCAGCGCCGCCTCTACGATGAGCCGCTGGGGTTCGGCCTGATCCTGCTCGACGGCAATACCGGCTGTGGCAAGACCGACATTCTGAAACGCGCGGCGGCCAGGGGCGCACAGGCGCTCGATCTCGAAGCGCTTGCGCAACACAGAGGGTCACTGTTCGGCGCGATGGCTGACGCCCAGCCTTCGCAGAAATGGTTCGAGTCCAGCCTCGTCCATGAATTGTCCGCGATGGATCCTTCGCGACCTGTGCTTGTGGAAGCGGAGTCGAACAAGATCGGCAAACGCACCCTGCCGCCTGCACTCTGGCAGGCTATGCTGACGGCTGGTCGCATCGAGCTGTCGGCTCCGGTCGATGAACGCGTTCGCCACCTGATCGAAGTCTACCCAGAGATGATCGCAGACCGCGAGTTGCTGGATGCGGCTCTGACGCGCCTCGACGTCTATCCCGGCCGCAAGCAACTTGCGGCGTGGCGGGCGTTCGCCGACGCAGGCCAATTTGAGGATCTCGTCCGCGAGGTTGTCGAACGGCACTATGATCCGTCCTACCTGAGTTCCAGCAAGCGAGATGCGCGGCCGCGTCTTGCAACGATCGAGCTAGGCTCGCTCAGTGTAACTGCGCGTGACTCAGTCGCGCAACGCATCACAGAGATTGCGGGAGCGCCCTAAAGCCCCATCTGCCGGCTGGCGAGATCCTTCATAATCTCCTCCGCCCCACCGCCGATCGCATTCACCTTGACCTCGCGATAGATGCGCTCGACCTTCGCGCCGCGCATGTAGCCAGCGCCGCCGAAGATCTGCACCGCCTCCGCGGCGCAGTGCGCCATGGTCTGGGTAGCCTGGTTCTTCAGCATGCAGATTTCGGCGACAGGGCTCTCGCCCTGTGTCAGCCGCCAGGCCAGCAGCATCAGCATGGATTCTGTCGCCACGACCTTCTGCATCATGTCGACCAGCTTGTGGCGGATAACCTGATGCTGCGTCAGCGGCTTGCCGAAGGTCTCGCGCTGCCGCGCATAGGCGATCGCCTCCTCAACGCAGACCCGCGCATACGCCGCGCACGAGGCAGACATGCCCATGCGTTCGGAGTTGAAGTTGCGCATGATGATCTGGAAGCCGCCGCCTTCCTCGCCGATCAGGTATTCCACCGGCACGCGGCAATCGGCGAAGTGGAGCGTCGCGGTATCCGAGGCCCACCAGCCCATCTTCTTGAGCTTCGCCCGCGACAGCCCTGGCGTGTCGCCCGGGATCAGCAGCATGCTTACCCCGCCCGGCCCGGGGCCGCCGGTGCGAACGGCAACCGTCAGCCAGTCCGCCCGCATGCCGGACGTGATGAATGTCTTCTCGCCATTGACGATGTAGTGGTCGCCATCGCGCCGCGCAGTCGTGCGCAGGTTCGCGACGTCGGAGCCGCCGTTCGGTTCGGTGATGGCCAGCGCGGAAACCTTCTCGCCCGCAATGATCTGCGGCAGCACGCGCGCCTGAACCTCCGGCCGGCCGCCAGCAACGATGGGCGGCGCGCCGATACCGTGGCTCATCAGACTCGCATTGACCCCGCCTGCCCCGTGGCGCGCCATTTCCTGGGACACAACGATGCGCATGAACTGGTCGGCAGGTGTTCCGCCGAAAGCCTCCGGGAAGCCAAGACCCAGCAGGCCGATGGCTGCAGCCTTGCGATAGAGGTCGCGCGGAAACTCCCCGGCCTCGTCCCATTCGCTCGCGAACGGTTCGATCTCCTTCGCCACGAACCTTCGCACGACGGCACGGAACGCTTCGTGCTCTTCAGTAAAGAATGGATTCTTGCCGGGGTTCATCATGCCCGCAGTCTAACCAGACCTGACGCGTCCCCGTCGATTCCCTCCGTTGCGTCAGTTATGGCAATTCCGCGCTTGACCTCGCGCCGGGATGCTGGCCCGTTGCCTCGCAATTTGCTTGAGGGCTCCCGCATGAAAACCCGCGCCGCCGTCGCTTTCGAAGCCAAGAAACCTCTCGAGATCGTCGAACTTGATCTGGAAGGGCCGAAAGCCGGCGAAGTCCTTGTGGAGATCATGGCGACGGGCATTTGCCATACGGACGCCTACACGCTCGACGGGTTCGACAGCGAGGGCATCTTCCCCTCCATCCTCGGTCATGAAGGCGCAGGGATCGTGCGCGACGTCGGCGCGGGCGTGACCTCGCTCAAGCCGGGCGACCATGTCATCCCGCTCTACACGCCCGAATGCCGCCAGTGCAAAAGCTGCCTCTCGCAGAAGACAAACCTCTGCACCGCCATTCGCGCCACGCAGGGCAAGGGCGTGATGCCGGATGGCACCTCGCGCTTCAGCTACAAGGGGCAGACGATCTACCATTACATGGGCTGCTCGACCTTTTCGAACTTCACGGTCCTGCCCGAGATCGCACTGGCGAAGATCCGCAGCGACGCGCCGTTCGACAAGGCCTGCTATATCGGCTGCGGCGTCACCACAGGCGTCGGCGCCGTGGTCAAGACAGCCAAGGTGGAGCCCGGCGCGAACTGCATCGTCTTCGGCCTTGGCGGCATCGGTCTCAACGTGATCCAGGGCCTCAAGATGGCAGGCGCCGACAAGATCGTCGGGGTCGACATCAACCCTGCCAAAAAGGAATGGGGCGAGCGCTTCGGCATGACTCACTTCGTCAACCCGACCAACATCACCACTGATCTCGTGCAATACCTGGTCGCCCTCACCGACGGCGGCGCCGACTACACGTTTGACTGCACCGGCAATGTGCAGGTGATGCGGACCGCGCTCGAAACCTGCCATCGCGGCTGGGGCACCAGCATCGTCATCGGCGTCGCTGAATCCGGCAAGGAGATCGCCACGCGTCCGTTCCAGCTGGTCACGGGACGCGTCTGGAAAGGCTCGGCTTTCGGCGGCGCACGTGGCCGCACGGACGTGCCAAAAATCGTCGACTGGTACATGGACGGCAAGATCGAAATCGACCCGATGATCACCCACACGCTGAAGCTTGAGGACATCAACAAAGGCTTTGACCTGATGCACGCGGGCGAAAGCATTCGTAGCGTGGTGGTCTTCTAGATGCGCTTTCGCAGCGCTCTGATCAGTCTCATCATCGTCGCGTTGGCGGCGCCCTCGGCGCTCGCCCAGTCGACACCCGAGGCCACGCTCGCGCGCTTTATCGCACTCGCAAATGCGGGTGAACTGACAACGCCGGAGGGCCAAGCCGTCCTCACGGGCGAAGCGAAAGAGATGGCGACGGCGGCCAAGAGCAACCTGCCCACCGCCGACAAGGTGGTGGCTGTCTCGGCCAACTTCGCTGCGGCGCGGGTCGTCCTTCGCAGCCCGGCCGGTGAAGAGGCCGACGCCTATTTCTATCTGGAGAAGACCACCACTGGCTGGGCCGTCTCGGCCTTCCGGCAGATGGCGGTTTCCGGCATGGACATGATGCTGCTCGCCGAAATGCGTAAACAGAAGCAGCTCCCGCCAGACGACCAACTGCGCAAGCGCAACCTCGAACTCACGCTCTCGGCGGACAGCAAACTCCGGGCGTGGTTTGGCGCCAACCGGCAGGCGCTCGACAACCTGCGGCTACTCTCTGCCGATCTGGCCACGCTAGGGCTCTCATCAGTCTCGGAGACTGAACAGGGTAGAAAGATCGTGGTCGGGAAGACGCTTGACAGCACTGTCGGCTTCCTGCGCGCAGGACCTTCGGGGCCGCCAACGATCAGTCCGTCCAGCCATATCTGGATTGAGGAACTCGGCGATGGCTGGTTCCTGTTCCGGACGACCTGACCTGGATCGCGCCACCAGGTCCAGCAGCCGCTAGCGAGGATCAGCCTTGGAAACCATCAAGACGCATCGGGTAAGCGAGGGCGAGCTTCGCTACTGCCGGCATGAAAGCGCCGTCACGGGCACGCCGATGACATTCAGCGTGTTCACGCCCGAAGGCCCCGGGCCGTTTCCGGTCTTTCTCTGGCTCTCGGGCCTCACCTGCACCGAGGACAATTTCACCACCAAGGCTGGCGCGTATCCGGCTGCCGCGCAGCATGGAATGATCGTGGTCGCGCCGGACACCTCACCGCGCGGACAGAACGTGGCTGACGATCCTGGCTACGACCTCGGCCAGGGGGCGGGCTTCTATCTCGACGCGACGCAGGAGCCGTGGGCGCCGCACTTCCGCATGGAAAGCTACATGGTCGACGAGCTCATCCCACTGATCCGGGCAAACTTTCCAGCCGATCCTGTGCGCCTCGGCGTGTCGGGTCATTCGATGGGCGGTCATGGCGCGCTCACACTGGCGCTGCGCCATACAGATGTAGTCAGGTCGGTGTCAGCTTTTGCGCCTATCTCTTCACCCACGAACTGTCCGTGGGGAGAGAAGGCATTCTCCGCCTATCTGGGGCACGACCGAAAAGAATGGGACAAGCATGATGCCTGCGCCCTGCTCCGCAGCGGACTGGCCCATGGATACTTCGACGACATCCTTGTGGATCAAGGGTTGGCCGACCCTTTTCTGGTTGAACAGCTGCGCCCCGAACTGCTTGAACAGGCCGCATCGGACGCCGGACAGCAACTGACGCTGAGACTGCGCCACGGCTACGACCATAGCTATTTCTTTGTTGCCAGTTTTATTGGCGAACACATCGCGTGGCACGCGCATCGACTTAGATGAGTTCGCCTAAGTATTAAAATTCAGACACAAGCTGATATCTTTGTTTGGACACTAGCGAACACGAGATATATTTCAGAATCGGTTGGGACCGAGCTGTAACTGTATAAAAGGGGTGGCTGATGGCGGCGCGCTTGCCAAACATTGACGGACTTTCGCTGTCCGATCTCACCGAGCTTCAGGTTCGGATTAACAAGGCGATCCAGGCCAAGAAGGACGGCGCCAAGGTCGAGACCCTTCAGAAGCTGAAAGCCCTTGCCGTTGCTGAAGGTTTCAGCCTCGACGAGCTGCTGGGCAAGGGCCCGGGCGGCCGTCGCCAGCGCTCCGACAAGGGCGTCAAACTCCGCCCGAAATACATGGGCCCAAACGGCGAGACCTACACAGGCCGCGGTCCCACGCCAAAATGGCTGCGCACGCTGGAACGCAAAGGCGAGAAGCGCGAAAAATTTCTCGTCAAATAAGCTTTGGCTGGAATTTATGCGAAGCGGCCTGGTCGCATCCGGGCCGTTTTTGCTTTCGATGGATGCACATTTTGGGTGGGTATTCTGGTGGACCCGAACCGCTGCCGCGCGAGTGGTAGTGGGACCCGGGATCGAACCGGGGACCTCAGGATTATGAGTCCTGCGCTCTAACCAGCTGAGCTATCCCACCAAAGTTGAGGCGCGCGGTATACGCGGCGCGTTGGGCCAGCGCAAGACGGCTGGATGGAAGCCGCGAGTGCACCGCTATAGCCTTGTATTTGAGCTGCTAACGGGCGGTTTCTGGAGCTTGAAAGGGCTAGACCATATCCGCCGCCATCTCGCCGATCGCGAGCGAACTGGTCAGGCCCGGGCTTTCGATTCCGATGAGATTCACAAGCCCAGGCACGCCATGGCGATCTGGACCGTCGATCAGGAAATCGGCGCTCGGCTCACCCCGAGCGACGATCTTGGGGCGCACGCCAGAATAGTCCGGCGTCAGCGCACCATCCTTGAGGCCCGGCCAGTAGCGGCGCACT
>CAIMMO010000100.1 GCA_903842595.1 uncultured Alphaproteobacteria bacterium | reverse complement strand
GTGGAGACGATTGCGAAGATACGCCGTGCCCATTTTGTTCAGGGCAAGTCGATCAAGGCGATCTGCCGCGAGCTGGGTGTCTCCCGGAAGGTCGTGCGGAAGGTTGTGCGCAGCGGCGCAACCGAGTTTTCCTACGAGCGGAAGGTCCAGCCCAAGCCGAAGATCGGACCGATCAAGGACGCGCTCGATGCGTTGCTGGCGACCAACGAGGCGCGGCCGGCGCGCGAGCGGCTAACTGCGGTGCGGATCTTCGAGGAAGTCCGCGCGATGGGCTTCGAGGGCGGATACGACGCCATCCGTCGGTATGTTCATGACTGGCGGGAAGAGAGAGCATCGGTCACGGCGGCGGCCTTCGTGCCGCTGAGTTTTGCGCCGGGCGAGGCGTTCCAGTTCGACTGGAGCCACGAGGTCGTACTCATCAATGGGACGACGGTGACCGTGAAGGTCGCCCACGTCCGGCTCTGCCACAGCCGCATGCTGTTCGCGCGGGCCTATCCGCGCGAGACCCAGGAGATGGTGTTCGACGCCCACGACCGGGCGTTCGCCTTCTTCAGAGGCGCGTGCACGCGCGGCATCTACGACAACATGAAGACGGCGGTCGATGCGATCTTCGTCGGCAAGGAGCGCGCCTACAACCGCCGCTTCCTGCAGATGAGTGGCCATTATCTGGTCGAGCCTGTGGCCTGTACGCCAGCCTCAGGCTGGGAGAAGGGCCAGGTCGAGAACCAGGTCGGCCTGGTGCGCGAGCGCTTCTTCTCACCGCGGCTGCGGGTGAAGAGCTATGAGGAGTTGAACGCCTGGCTCCTGGACCAGTGCATCGCCTATGCAAAGGCTCATCGCCATCCCGAGTTCCGCGATCGGACGGTGTGGGAGGCGTTCGAGGCGGAGCGGCCGAGTCTCGTTCCTTACGCAGGCCGGTTCGACGGCTTCCACGCAACGCCCGCCTCGGTGTCGAAGACCTGTCTGGTCCGGTTCGACAACAACAAGTACTCGGTCACGGCGAGCGCTGTCGGCCGCCCGGTCGAGATCCGCGCCTATGCCGACCGGATCGAGTTGCGCCAGGATGGGCGCCTTGTCGGCGAGCATCCCCGCTGCTTCGGACGCGACCAGACAGTCTATGATCCATGGCATTATGTGCCTGTGCTGGCGCGCAAGCCGGGTGCGCTGCGCAATGGCGCGCCGTTCAAGGACTGGATCCTGCCCGCCAGCCTTGAACGCGTCCGCCGTAAGCTGGCGGGCTCCAGCGATGGTGATCGGCAGATGGTCGACATCCTCACCATGGTGCTGAGCGATGGACTACCCGCAGTCGAGGCCGCCTGCGCCGAGGCGTTGCGAGAGGGCGTCCACTCCGCCGCCGTGATCCTCAACATCCTTGCGCGTCAGCGCGAGCCGGAGCCCGCGATCACCATCATGACGCCCGATGCGCTCCGCTTGCGGCACGCGCCGGTCGCCGACTGCGCTCGATACGACAACCTGAGGAGAGCTGTGTGATGGAACGTTCCGAGATCATGTCCGCCATGGGCGAACTCAAGCTCTATGGCATAAAGTCTGCGTTCGACGAGATCATCGCAACCGCAGTCAAGCGCCAGCACGAGCCGCAGCGGATCGTCGGCGACCTGCTCACCGCCGAGATCAGCGAGAAGCAGGCGCGCTCGATCAAGTACCAGATCGCCATCGCCAAGCTGCCGTTGGCGAAGGACATCGATGACTTCACGTTCGATGGCGCGCCGGTCAACGAGACCCTGGTGCGCGACCTCGCCGGCGGCGACTTCCTCGACCATCAGCGCAATGTCGTCCTGGTCGGCGGCACCGGGACCGGCAAGACGCATCTGGCCATCGCCATTGCACGAGCCTGCATCCGCGCTGGCGCATGCGGCCGGTTCTTCAACACCGTCGATCTGGTCAACAAACTCGAGGCCGAGACCCGCGCCGGAAGGCAGGGCCGCATGGCCGATTATCTCTCCCGTATGGACTTCATCATCCTCGATGAACTTGGCTACCTGCCGTTCGCCCTGTCCGGTGGTCAGCTCCTGTTCCACCTGGTCAGCCGGCTCTACGAGCAGACCTCGGTCATCGTCACGACCAACCTCGCGTTCGGGGAGTGGCCCTCGGTGTTCGGCGACGCCAAGATGACCACCGCACTGCTCGACCGGCTGACGCATC
The DNA here is from genome assembly GCA_903842595.1 of uncultured Alphaproteobacteria bacterium. Taxonomy (GTDB): domain Bacteria; phylum Pseudomonadota; class Alphaproteobacteria; order Caulobacterales; family Hyphomonadaceae; genus UBA7672. The sequence goes on along the minus strand of CAIMMO010000100.1, from coordinate 190 downwards.
ACTGCGACATCCTCGAGACCGGCAACGAAAGCTGGCGGTTCAAGAACCGCGCCTGAGGCTCCAACAAACCATCGTCATCGGCTGCGCCGTCGCTCCGCCTACGGCTCCGCGACGCCGCAGCCGATGCGCTCCATTCCGAGCGTCAGGCGGGGTCCCTATTGGACGCCTATACGGGGTCCCGTTCCGGTGC
>CAIMMO010000099.1 GCA_903842595.1 uncultured Alphaproteobacteria bacterium | reverse complement strand
GCTACTGGACGCCGAGGCCGATCGCCTTGTGGGCGCCGACCGTTACGAACGCAGCGAGGCGCGCAAGGATTACCGCTCAGGCCACTATGAGCGCAAGCTGCACACCAGGGCTGGCGAGGTGACGCTGAAGGTTCCCAAGCTGCGCAGCCAGGGGCTGGATACGGCGATCATCGAACGCTACCGGCGACGGGAGTCGTCGGTCGAGGAGGCGCTGATGGAGATGTACCTTGCTGGGGTCTCTGTGCGCCGCGTGGAGGACATCACCGAGGCGTTGTGGGGCACGCGCGTCTCGCCCTCGACGGTGAGCGATCTCAACAAGAAGATCTACGGGCGCATCGAGGCGTGGCGCAACGCGCCGATCGCTGGCGCACATCGCTATGTGTATCTCGACGGCATCGTGATGAAGCGGACATGGGCCGGCGAGGTGCGCAATGTCTCGTTGCTGGTGGCAATCGGCGTCAACCAGGACGGCTTCCGTGACATTCTCGGCATCTGCGAGGGCGCCAAGGAGGACAAGGCGGGCTGGAGCAGCTTCCTGCGCCACCTCAAGGAGCGCGGGCTCAGAGGCGTCGAGCTGATCATCTCGGATGCGTGCCTGGGGCTTGTCGAGAGCGTCGCGGATTTTTATCCCGAGGCGGCGTGGCAGAGGTGCGTAGTTCACTGGTATCGCAACATCTTCAGCCATGTGCCGATGACGAAGGTGCGCGAAGTGGCGACGATGCTGAAGGCGATCCACGCGGCCGAGGATGCCGACGCCGCGCGCCAGAAGGCGGCCGCGGTGATCGAGAAGCTGAAGGGGATGAAGTTGGCGAAGGCGGCGGACCTTGTAGCGGGCACGTTCGAGGAGACGCTGGCCTACTACCGCTTTCCGGAAGAGCACTGGCGGCGCATTCGCACCAACAACCCGCTTGAGCGGTTGATGCGCGAGATCCGGCGACGCACCAGAGTGGTGGGCGCCTTTCCCGATGGCAATTCGTGTCTCAACCTGGCGGCCGCCAGGTTGAGACACATCGCGGGAACCGCCTGGTCCTCGAAACGCTACCTGACCATGAACCCGCCCAGCCAGAGAACCGAACAGGCACTGACCGCCTGAGCCCGACAACGGAGAACCGCCAGCCAAATCAATTTGCGAAAGACTCTGGACACTACCGCCTTAAATCACATCGAGTGTTGCCTCATCAGGCCGAAAGCGTTCGAGAAAGGCGCGATAGAGCGCAGCATAGGGCTTCTGCGCGCCGACATTCACCGGTTGCAGCGGACAATGCCCGAGGTCGAATGTGCTGCAGATCTTGCTGTAGGCCTCGGCAAGGTTCTCCTGCCGGTAGATGGCGACAGGAAGCGGACCGTCCAGAATCGCATAGCCTGTCAGGTGTGGAAATGGCCTCGCGAACACATCGACGCCGGTGACGCTTTCGAACTTCGTGAACCAGCCGAAGGCTGATTCCCAGATCTCGCGATGGCGCGTCGTGAACGCGTCGATCAGCGCGTCCGGGGTCATGGCGAGCACCGCCTCTGTCTCGCCAACGAAAATCTCGGGCCGCTTCGGGTTCGACATGTTCTCGAAGAAGGCCGAGATGTTGCGCGCCATCAGGTCGCGGCAGCCCGTGATGATGATGATCCTGTGCCTGCCCTCACGCGAGAGCCGCAGCTGTTCGGCGGCGAGCTCCGGGCGGTGCATGTGAAAGGTCGCGACGCCGGCCGCATGCAGAGCGCCACGGATGGCCTTCGAGCCGACCTTGCCGAGCTGGTAAACGAGAACGTGGGTCGAGGTCATGGGATGACCATATCGGCACTTTGCGTATGTTTTCAGGTCACAATGCGAGATCGGCCAGAGATGGCAATTGCCTGTCACGGTCGGACAGCATCGCCTCCTCTTCTGCGATGGGCCATGCGATGCCGAGCGCAGGATCGTTCCAGCGTACCCCGCCCTCCGCCTCTGGCGCATAGCCGGACGACACCTTGTAGAGAATCTCGCAATCGGGAGCCAGCGTGCAGAAGCCATGCGCGAATCCCGCCGGGATGTAGATGCTGGTGAGATTGTCGGCGCTCAGCTCGACCGCAACATGCCGGCCGAAGCTTGGTGAGTCTCTCCGGATATCGACGCAAACATCCAGGGCCGCACCACGCACGACACGCACAAGCTTCGCCTGCACAAAGGGCGGCTTCTGGAAATGCATGCCGCGCACTGTACCCTTGCGTACAGAAAGCGACTGGTTCTCCTGAACCCAGCCATGCGCCACGCCGGCAGCCTGCAGGTCAGATTCGCGGAAGACAGGCGCGAAGAAACCACGCGCGTCCTCGAACTTCCGCGGCCGCAGGATCAGCACGCCCGGAATGACAGTCCGCTCGATGTTCATCAGGCCTTTCCACTCAGCAGCGACAACAGTCCCTCCCCCGCAGGCCGCCCCTCACAATCCGGACGCCACCAGAAAGCACGCTTACGATACGGCGTCATTGTTTGCACTGGGCGCCATCCGGAGCGCGCAACGCGCACAGGCGAGGTTCGAGACTTTTCACCTCTTCCGGTCGCCTTGCGCGTAAGGGCTGGTGGCTCCTCATCACTATCGGCTGCTGACAGCCGGCTGCCACAGACAGGAGCCGGACGTCGGGTCGACCGGCCGAACGCCATCAGACCGGAGCGCATGCGGCTCATCCCCTGGCCTCAAGCAGCTTCAAGAGGTAAGTTCCATAGCCGCTCTTCACCATGGGCTTGGCCAACGCCAGTAACTGATCCGCACTGATGAAGCCCTGCCGCCAGGCAATCTCCTCCGGCGCACAGATCTTGAGCCCCTGCCGTCGCTCGATCGCCGCCACGTATTCTCCAGCCTCCAGCAGGCTGTCGAACGTGCCTCCATCCAGCCACATGCTCCCGCGCCCGAGCCGGATCACATTGAGAGCGCCGCTCTCGAGATAGATGCGGTTCAGATCGGTGATCTCCAGCTCCCCCCGCATCGACGGCTTCACCCGTCGCGCATACTCACAAACCCGTTGGTCATAGAAATACAGACCCGTCACCGACCAATTCGACTTCGGCAGGTTTGGCTTTTCCTCAAGGCTTGTCGCTCGCCCGCTGGCATCGAAACCGACAACCCCATAGCGCTCCGGGTTGGTGACCTGAAAGGCGAACACAGTCGCCCCGTCTGTCAGCGCCCGTGCTTCATCAAGATGCGCGCTGAGCCCGTCGCCACAGAAGATGTTATCGCCCAGTACGAGCGCACATGCATCGCCGCCGACGAATTCTTCACCAATGATGAAGGCCTGCGCCAATCCTTCTGGCGAAGGCTGCTCGGCGTACTGGAGCCGCAGACCCCACTGCGATCCGTCACCCAGCAGCTTGCGGAACGCCGCATTGTCGTCAGGCGTGGTGATCACCAGGATGTCCCGGATCCCGGCCAGCATGAGGGTCGAGAGCGGATAGTAGATCATCGGCTTGTCGTAGACAGGCAGCAATTGCTTCGATGTTGCAATCGTCAGCGGCCACAGCCGGGACCCCGTCCCGCCTGCGAGGAGGATGCCCTTGCTGACCCTAGCCTGCACGCTCGACCCTCGACAGAATCACGGAACCCCGGAGCCCTACGCCCATGCATCAACGCGCGCAACGGCAGGAGGCAGGTCAGAAGTGAACGATCGTGACGCGGCCAGGATGAGCCTGTCGCATTTCAGCATCGCGCAATGACGGGATTTCGAATCAGGCAAATGAAGCACTCGCAGCTGCCGAACCTCTAAAGTCGCACGTCCGGAAGCTCGTCTGGCATTTGCCCGCCGCACATCATGCGCCGCGCAAGCCGCTGCATCATCTCCGTCTTCAGCCCGACGCAGTCAGGATCATGGAAAAGGTTTGTTGTTTCGAATGGATCGACTTTCAGATTGTAGAGCTCGCCCTGATCCTCGGCGTAGATACACAACTTCCAATCATGCGTACGGAGCATGGCTCCGGGACCAAAAGGGGTGGGCGGCTTCGCCGACTTGATCCGAAGACCAGGTACGGGCTCCTGCGGCTGCCTCACCAGCATGCCCGCATCCGCATAGACATCGCGCCGCGGCCTGATCTCTGCGGCAAGCGAGCGTGCATGGGAGCCACGGGGTTGCGTCAGGCCACAAAGGTCAAGCACCGTCGCCATACCATCCATGAGTTCAACGAGGTCGAGGTTTACGCCCCGCTGCACGCGTCCGGTCGGGTCCCACAAGACCAGCGGCACGCGCACCAGACATTCGTAGAACGCGGGCAGTTTGTGAGTCACTCCGAAGTCGCCGATGAATTCACCGTGGTCGCTCCAGAACAGCACGATCGTGTTCTCGAGGATGCGGAGCTCCTCAAGCGTGGCGAGGACTCGCCCGACCTGATCGTCGACATATCTGATCTGGCCACAGTAAATGGCCATCGCTCGCTTGAGCGCATCAACCGGCATGTTCACTTCGTTGCTGTGGATGCGCCAGTTTGTCAGTCGACGAATCTCTCCCGGCGCTGGCGTCGGACGGTAGTTCGGCGACAAGCTGAACTGCGCTGGGGTAAAGAGTGAAGAATAGGGCTCCGGACAAGCGAAGAATGGGTGCGGGTCCTGATAGTTCAGCGTCAGGAAGAATGGCGCTCTTTGCTCAGTTTGACGCCTGATGAAGTCAAGCCCAGCGTCGGTAAGGCGCTGGGTCAGGTTCCATTCCGAACCTGCTGCAAGACTCGTGCTGTCCCATGCGTTTATGTAGTCGGGGTGGTTCTCCATCACCCCGATGCAGATATCCTCTCCCTCATCATAAAGAGCGCCGATGGTATTGCCAGCGAAGCAATGGTCCTTTCCCCATATGCCCCGAACATAGCCCGCCTCCCCCAGCACGCGAAGAGCATTCGGCTTCGATTGGTCGTAGGCTCCACCGTACTGGCGGATGCCGTGCTGGATCGGATACTGGCCGGTCAGAAAGCTGGTCCGACTTGGGCCGCACATGGGACTGGCAGTAAAGGCAAACTCAAATCGCGTACCCATTGCAGCCAGGCGGTCGAGATTGCGCGTGGCGATGAAAGGGTGTCCGTAGCAGGAGGCATAGTCCCAACGCATCTGGTCCGGATTGATGATGACGATGTTGGGGCGCATGCTGACCAGTCCGAAATTGCTAGAAATCATAGCCGAAACGAGCGATCTCCAGCGCGAATTTATCGGCTACGAGGTCGATCGCACGCTGGGTGGTGAAGTACGAACGGTAGTCCCCACGGCTGGACGCATTCAGTCGCGGCAGTTCGGCAGCGTAAATCCCAAGAGAGTTGCATAGGCTGGCGAAATCTTGGCTGAGCCGCTCAAACCGCAGCACCACATCGACATGGTCGAAAGGATTGCAGGCCTGCGCCTCGAGGGCCAGATAGCTTGCGTGCGGATGGACAGTGTTATGGATGAAGCCCTCGAAAGCAGCGGGGCTCCACTCCACGGCGCCGCGATGCTTGGAAAAGAAAAAGGAAACGCAGCGATCCCACGGATTGCGGACGGAGGTAATCTTGAGAAGACGACTGAACTCTTCAACTTCGAGCTGGGCGCAGTAGTCCTGGAGACTGGAATGTTTGTGAATGGAGAGCCGGTTGGAGCGTATCTCAAATCGGTCGATCCCGTCATGGTGAGGCAGGACGAGAACTAGCTGGTCATCGCTATAGGGCAGCAGAACCTTCTGAATCGAGTTTCCGCCGGTTTTCGGGACGTGGATGAATAGGAAATTATAGGTCGTCGAAAGCATTGTGATGTCTTTCTTCCCGCTCCAAACTTGGGGCGTCTAGCTATCTTGGAGATAGCAGACCCAGTATCAGCCCTCACGCTGACCGCCTGCCCGTCCGTCTTCAACCGCCATCGCGCCACAATCCCAACTCGACCAAGCGATCGATCTTGGCCTTGGCGTTCTTTGGCGACAGAGGATGAGCAACCAATGCGCGCGGGCCGATGGGCTCTGGCAAGCGTGGGAATTCGTCATGCGGCATCAGGGCAAGGGATAGCGCCCCAGCCCGCCCCCGTAGCGGGTCAGCGAACGTGGAAAAGCTGTCTCCATTCCACTCGCGCCTCAATCGACCAGCCGCTACGGATTCGATATCCCATATCGCACCGGCCTCGCGCAGAGCCCGGTTGAGAGAAATCTGGTCGTCCCTCTCATCAGTGATCCGCAAACCTATGCGCCCGAAGAGCGCTGCCACGTCCGGCGTCGCGCGCGCCAAAAAGAGCCCGCAACACAGCACAAAGTCCCAGTCTCGCGCGATGTCGCGAGGCCAGATTGTGCCCTGAGAAAATGCGAGCTCGGCGTTGGCTTCAAGAAGCCGTGGTCGCGGGTCACGAAGCCAGATGGCGTCAATGTCGGAGTGGACGAAGTCGACGCCGTTGCGCGCCAGAGACTCGAAGACCTGCGCGCGTAGGATCCACAAATCCGCCAGAGCCGATACCTCGACAACTGATACGGCGGCGACACCGTTCGCCTGTGCAAGCAGGAACGTTTCGTGGTCCAGGGCACATATAACCACGTTATCAACCCCAACCCGCCTTACATGCCAAAGCCAGTTATCCGTAAGCGCTGCATAGTTGGAATTCGCAAATGCAATGACAACCGGGTCACACTTCCCGGATCGCATCGCAGCGATGTCATTGCACATGTCGTCAATGGCCAAAGTCATATCCGAACCTGACTATATCGTCCTTGTACAGGGCCGCAACGCGATCTCGACGAGTGGCGTCATAGTAAGTCGTGTAGTCCGCGTGTGCGGACGTGTTTAGTCGTGGCAGCACCCCCGCCGTAAGGCCCAGACGATCTGCCACGTGCTGGAAATCAGCTTCCATGAACTCGAACCGGCCGACGAAATCGACCAGCAGCTGCCCATCATCACTGCAGACCCAGTGCGACTGCGGCCTGAAATGCTGGTGCGTACTCAGTCGCTCCAGGTCGTCCACAAACCGCAGGAAGTTTCCATTGTATCGCTCCAGGTGTTGCGCCCGGAAATCGGCGTCAAAACGGTTGCAACCGCCAGCGTTAAGATATGAGAATGCTGACACGAGGCGATCCCAAGGATTGCGAACAAAGGCAAACTTGAAATAGCCAAACACACCCGTGCCAACCAACTCCTTAAGTTGTCGATGTCCATATGGCTGCTCTATGTGAACAAGGCTGCCATCGTAGTCAGCTCCGAGCATTGGCAGTCCGAACGCTGCAAGTACGGACTTTCCACCAGTCTTCGGCACGTGTGTGAACACGCAGCGACAACGATGCGAGATCATGCGGGGCACCTGTGGGCGAGAGCTCGAACTTATCTTACCCTAGAGGCCGAGGCTATCAATGACCGCTGGCCAAGCCGCTAGCTTGGTGCGGATCCTCACGTCTGCCGCTTTGCGTATCTCTGAATCGTGAACCCGAGGCGAGATCCGGTACACGCTCTCTGCGTCACGAATCCAGCGCTGATCTGACTCGATTCTCAGAAAGTCGGCCCATCTGTTGAACATCAAAGGGCGCGAGTCCCGTTCGGTGAACCACAAGACCCGGGTGGGAAAAGAGTCAGCCAAGTCGAGCGCCCATCCCAGATACGACAGGACTGCGTTGAGAGCTTCATCAAGAGATGAGTGCCGAGGTGCTCCTAGGAATTCGAGCTTTCCAGTCTTCATGTTCGATGCCGCGCAGTCGAGCGGGTCGCGGATAGGCAGCATGAACTGCATCCGTTCGAACTGTTTCAAGAATGCCGAAAGATCCTGTAGACGCATAATCCTGTTCTGGAAACGGGCCGAGTCCTTCAGCAACAGGCAGCGCGGGTGAGTCTTTACCAGCTGTTTTCCATAGCGAGCCTCGTGAGCATTACGCATGGCCGAATGGTCATACGCGTGCGATAGAGTGATCGATCCACCAAAGTCGCCCCTGGTACCTGCCTCCGACTCGTGCAGCGCCTCCGACAGGAAATTCTCCAGGACTTTGTCGTCGGGGTTCTGAAAAAAATTGCATTCAGGCCTTGAAGTTAGGCGATCCAGTCCATGGTTCATGACTTGAACCGACGGGTGAAGCGCAAGGGTAGCTGCTGTGAGGGTTGTGAGATTGCGATATGGACCAAGCATGACGCCGAAAGTTGCGATTAGGTTTGCCATGCCGCTTTTGTCCTTCTTCGCTCCAAAATCGCGTAAAACGTTTCTGAATTGGTCTTCACTCAGGATTGGTCAGATTGGTAGAAATCGGGGTCGGTGCCTTCCATAAGTGTGGGACGACTGCGCTGCATACACACTTAACACGGCATCCAGATGTGATCGGCCTCCACCGAGTGGTCCATGTCGATTGTTAGTTCATCATCGGCTCTGACGCTAGCCGGTGCATGGCCGGCGGAGCGCTTGCGCGATGCGGAGCCGGCCATGCACCGGCTAGCGTCGGCAAGAACACTTCCGGAGCAGGCGCGCGGTATCCCAGCGATGCATGAGGTCGAACCGCGT
>CAIMMO010000098.1 GCA_903842595.1 uncultured Alphaproteobacteria bacterium | reverse complement strand
GATGGCGACGACCGTGGCGATGTAGAACCAGATGGCAACGTAGAGATGGCGCTCCCGCCTCCGCACCAGCGTGCCAAGGAAGTTGACGGCGAAGACCACCCAGACCGCGACGACCGCGATGTCGATGGGCCACTCGAGCTCCGCGTACTCCTTGGCCTGCGTGAAGCCGAGCGGCAGGGTGACAGCCGCGGACACGATGATGAGTTGCCAGCCCCAGAAGTGGATGCGCGAGAGCGCATCGCTGAACATGCGCGCCTTGAGCAGCCGCTGCGACGAGTAGTAGACGGCCGCGAAGATCGCGTTGCCCGCGAACGCGAAGATGACCGCATTCGTGTGCAGCGGGCGGAGCCTGCCAAAGCTCAGCCACTCCAGCCCCATGTTGAAGCGGGGATCGGCGAGCTGCAGCGCCACGACCACCCCCACGAGCATGCCCACGATGCCCCAGAGCACCGATGCGCCCATGAACCAGCGGACGATCGCGTCGTCGTAGCTGAACCGTTCCAGTACGCCCTGCTGCGAATCCCGCCGGACTCCGCCGTGTGCGGGGGAGGGAGGCGACGCCGTTTCGGTGAGAGTTGCCATCGTGTTGCTGCCTGACTGGCCGGTGGATCTCGCAACACTCGCGAAATCACGATCTGCGTTTCCGCATTGAGGACACCAAGCCGGGTTGTGATTCACCACTCAACCCGATCAGAAGGGAGATCGGGTGATCTATCGCGGATATAGATATCCTGATTTCTGCGGAATGCAAGAGCATCTCAAGGAGGCAGATTCCCCAGAGAGCGTTGCCACTATCGGACTTGCAACATTTTCGGGCCCTCTTGCGCAGAGTCGAGGCTGCTTCGGTCTCTTCCCATGCGACAGGACCGGGCCACCGACTGGACATCGGCTGGCTCAACAGGGACAAGCTTCGCTGACTGGACATCAGTGGAGCAACGCAGTGCGGACAGCGGCGCGTTCAGGCCGGACAGCCCGAACGAAAGCCCATCCGAACCGACACGTAGGACGCGAAAGTCCTACTTAGCGCGGGCCGCCCGAAAGGGCGACCCGCGCTTCTTCTTTTGCCTCGTCGACGTAGAACTGGTGCCCTCGAGGCGAGAAGGAGAGCCCGTGCCGATGGCATCGGCCCCCGAAGCCAACGGTCGGTGCCTCGCGGAAACCCCTGGACATTGCCCTTCGGCGGCAGACCACGCCCCCACGCGACCGGCAGCTTGGCTGAGCGAACCAGCACGCTCCAGCACAGCGTCCAACGACCCCAAAACGCAGACAGCCCCATGCAAAACATGGGGCTGTCTGGTTTATATCAAGCAGCAGTTGGAGGCCTTTGTCACCTGTCACCAGGCGACTATTCCCGCGAACGGGAGCGAGGGTGTCTTGACGGATTCACGACTCGGATCTCTCCGAGCGACGTGTCTAAGTACATTCCCTTAGAAAGGAGGTGATCCAGCCGCAGGTTCCCCTACGGCTACCTTGTTACGACTTAGTCCCAGTCACCAGCCTTGCCGTGGGCACGCATGAATTTGCGCGACTTCGGGCACTGCCAGCTCCCATGACTTGACGGG
>CAIMMO010000097.1 GCA_903842595.1 uncultured Alphaproteobacteria bacterium | reverse complement strand
GCAAAATCCGATCCGTTTCGGCCTCCACACCCCTCAAATCAGGGTGGGCGCCAATTAATCGGAATGGGTGGGCGTCAATTTGTCGGAATGCCCGGGCGCCTATTCCCCGGAATGGTGGGCGCCTTCAGAGCGGAATCCGCAACTTGCGTTGTCTCCTGCTGGGTTTTGGCCGGACACTCGCTGACGGCATTCGGGATCCGCTGGCCTGGCGCACAGGCTCTCGACATAGAAAGCCCGCTGGGTCACGCCCCCGTTCGTCACGACAGCTGCTTCGAGCGGGACACGCGGCGGGCGCGCCAGAGTGCCTGACCGAAAGACTTGCCAAAGGTCGAGCGGACACCGGCGAGCCCGGCGGTAGACGGAGGCCACTGAGAACGTTTCCACCAAACCGTTCGTAGGATTGAAAACGGCACTGCGACAGCAGCGCTGTTTTGCATTCGTCCAATGTTCGCAACCGAACAGACCACCTGCACCTGACCAGCTTAAGCAAGGAGGTAAGATACACGCTTCGCTTTGGCTCAGCCGACGTTCCCAGGACGCGTACAGAAACGGTCCGTGCATCGTGCGGCGTCACCTTCACGAACAGAAGACCTGAAGTCGCTTTCCCGGAACCCTTCCTGGTAGACTCGAAATCAAATGAGAGACGCGTTGAAGCGAGTATTCTGGTCAGGCATCACAAACAGCCTCTTTCGCCTGCACAACTGCTACGACGGCAGACCCCACCCCTCACGAGCAGTCGTCGTCTGAAGAGAGCGAACTTACGCGTGACACTTGCCGTTCTGATTGTTCAACGGGACGCTTTGCTCTGCGAAGGGCTGAAGGTGGTCTTGAGCATGGCGGCAGAAAAGAACGATACCGTCTCGCTCCCCTCTTTTGAAGAAGGCCTGTGTGCCGCAATGGGAGGCGGCTTTGATTTGATCCTTGCAGATATCAGCCTTGCGCCCAACGGTGCCAGAGAGGCTGCCCGCGCCCTCAAGGTAGCATCACCCAACTCTCGCATTATGATGCTTGCGAGCAACATCGCAGAAAGTGAACTGCTGGAGTCGCTGGCCGCGGGGGCACATGGCTTTCTCCTGAAAGACGCATCGCTGGAAGAAACTGCGCTCGCCATCCGCGATGTGGTGTCAGGACGGATCTATGTTCCCAATGAGATTCACGTGCCCCCCGCCCCCGATGCGGCACAGTTTCTCTCCAGCACGCCGGAGTATTCACGCCTGACTCCCCGCCAGATGCAGGTGGCGCGCGAGCTGGCCAGGGGCGCAAGGACCAAGCAGATCGCGCGCGACCTGAACCTGTCAGAGGGAACAGTGAAACTGCATCTTGGCGCGATCTTTCGCGTTCTCAGGTGCAACAGCCGGGCCGAAGCGGCCGCTGTCCTGGCGCGTTATCCGCTCGCCGGCTGACTCGCATTGTGCGCAGACTCATTATGCTGCACGGCCGGCATAGCCATTTACGCCGCGTGCTTCCTTCTGTCCTAGGCAGCCGGGATTAGGCGGGTCATAGACACGGCAAGTTCCTGAACGACCGGCCTGTGCCGACCGGCGGTTACGAGCTGCGCATGGCCCACTTCCTCGATCACGCCGAGCGCGATCAGCTCGTTGACCTTGTGCCTTACCGTTTCGCGGGGGATGCGAAGCTGTTCTGCTATGTTCAGACGACTGACAGAGGGCCGCCCCTCTCTCATCACGGCCCCCGATGACCGCGAATGGAGAGGTGCGCATGGAGAGGATCGGAACCAGGATCGGACAAGGTCACCTTGTGAACAAGCAAGGCAATGGCTACCGCATCATAATCGTCCCCAGAAATGAACTGTAGATCCCGAAGCAGGCGCAGCAAAGCGCCGAATGTTTCCGCCATGAGCGCCTGATCAGACGTGCTGGGAGCGGTCTTTTTGCGACTACGGGCCATCAGCAGTTCATCCTCGCAGCGCCATCGCCTTGTATCACTGCAGGCGCATGCCGCGCTCGAAGCCCGACCCGACATCCGTCGCAGCATTCCTACGGCTGGACCCGAGCGAGGCCGCCTTCAGGCAGTCGCCCGGTAGTTCGAAACGGTCCTGTTGGTCTGGCTAGACTGTAGGGTGATCCACATCAAACGAAACCTCGACAGAAGACCTAGCCAACCGACAGCAACCACTTCGCAAGTGTGAGGGAGGCGTCCTTCTCAGCGTGACCTCGCCAGGCTCGCCGCAGATTAAGCGGCACAACATGCGGACGCCGGACCATCTCTGCGCGTGCGATGTCACACAGACAACCGATCAGGATACGTTGCATTCGACCCTTGTCCTGATCAATCCGCATCGACCTCCGCCAGATAGCGCAACGCCTTCTCTATAAGCTCATCTGGGCGCATTGGTTTGGCGCAATGATCATCAGCGCCTGCGTCGAGCGACCGCCGCCGATCAGCCTCCGACGCATCAGCAGAGAGGACTATGATCGGGGTCCGGCGGCGTCCCTGCTGGTTCTCAAGCTCACGAATGCGGCGGGTCGCCTCGAGCCCTCCAATACCTGGCATCCGGAGATCCATCAGGATCAATCCGAAGTCACCCTCCTGCCACGCATCAACGGCGCCTTCCCCACTCACCGCCAGTCCGATCTTGTCGGAAAGTCCCAACAGCATCTGTCGCGCCACTTCCCGGTTGTGGTCCTGATCGTCGACAATGAGGATCGTCGTAGCGCGATGAATGTCGCCCAGGGAGGCGGCTACAGAAGAAGCAACGTGCTGCTCCGCTGCCGTGCTCACGCGGTAAAAGGGCAGCTGCAGCCTGAACCGAGCTCCGTTGCCGACGTCAGACTCAACAGAGACGTCCCCGCCCATTGCGGTCGCAAGCTCCCTGCAGATCGCCAGTCCCAAGCCTGAACCGCCGAAGCGCTCGGCGACCCGCTCATCGGCCTGCCGAAAGCGGGAAAAGATTTCGCCACGCGCCTCGTAGGTGATTCCGGGTCCGGTGTCAGAAACTTCAATGACAACGCCACTGTCAGCCTGCGCAGCACTAACCGTGACCCTGCCCGACTGAGTGAACTTGACAGCGTTGCCCGCTAGGTTCGACACGATCTGTCTGAAGCGGGTGGCATCGCCCATCGCCCAGGTGAGACTGTCCGTCGCGTACTCCAGCTTGAAGTCGAGCCCTTTGGCACGGGCCTGCTGCTGGCTCAGGCCAATGGCGGCGAGGATCTCGGATGCGACGTCGAATGGTGCAGAGCTGATCCGCAACTTGCCGGCATCGGCGCTTGCGAGATCAATCAGGTCGCCCAGCAGCGCCTCGAGGGTCCTGCCGGCCGATCTTATCACATCGATTTTGGACTTGATTGACTGGGGAATGGAAGGGGTCCCAGCCATGATCTCGGACATGCCAAGAATTCCATTGAGCGGATTGCGGATCTCGTGGCTCACGTCAGCCAGAAACTTTGTCTTTGCCCGATCAGCGGATTCGGCCGCAGCCCGCGCCAGATGCAACTGCGAGATCAGCGCCTCCGCTTCGACCAGGCTGTTGCGCTGCAGCTCGGCAACGAGAATGGCGTCGAGCGAGCTGTCCAACTCGGAGAAGTCGTCAAAGCGAAGACCTGAGGGTTCTCCCACACGATGATGGTCGATTGCTGGGCTAAGGAGGAGGAAAGTCTGATCGCCCGAATTGACCACAATACCTTTCAGCCGAAGATTGCCCGCTGCTGGCATTGCCATGATGAGCCGGCCTTGCGTCGCCCGAAGAGCCTCGAACGAGAGGACAGATTTCGGGCGCTCGACCTTGACGACCTTCAGGAACTCGGACCCGACAATATCTATATCAAGGCGGCGGCGCAGTGCAGGCCCTACGCGGCGTATACGGCCGATCGCGTCAAGAACCGCATGAGCCGGGAAGATCCGGTCCAGCTCTGGCCCGTTGAGCAGGAGGGTCATCTCCCCCTCAGACGGCGCGAGGCTGGTGGTAGGCAATATCGAATACTGGCGGAGCGCCACCGGATGACCAGCTTACGTCACCATCAATCCCGAAACGATCGAGGAGCCCCTCAAGCAGCCCGGCAACAAAGGGCTCAAGTCCGGAGCGATCAGAGATGTATCGAACCGAAAGGCCAGTCGCATCATGATGGACAAGTGCGAATTCGGGCAAGATGGCGCTGGGCATCGACGACTGTAGCGTGCCGTGCATGCGATTCAGGTTTGAGATGAATGCCGGAAGATCATCTCCGGCCATCTCCATAACTGAAGCAAACGCACTTTCACTCGCGAATCTGATCCAGTACTGCCCGAAATCGCGCAATACGTCGGCGGCGCCTGTGCCCGTCACGACCGCAGTCGCATCAATTATCGAGAGTGTGATGCTGTCTTCGTAGGTAGCGCCGCTGATGAAGTGATCTTCGCTCACACCGGCCGCCGCTTCGATCTGACGCCAAACGATGGCTCCCAACTGCTCGGTTACCATCTGACGCGCTGCGCGATGAATCATTCCGTACATACAGCGTCGCTCCACTGTTGATGGCGCAGGCTACAAATGCGGGCTCAAGAATGCCCTAACGCCCACGTGTGGTGTCAGTCAATTGCATTTATCCCTGAGGCCCTCACGCCTGCCAGACTATCACATGCCGCTAGGGAGAAAGCATCTCGCGCCGGAGCTTTTCGCAAACGTATGGACGTTCGGACTATGCATTTGACTATGTATCCTGCTGACCTGAACTGGTGTCGACTTGCTATGTCGGTTGTCTGCCGTCTGCGACCCTGTTGCTGGGCGGTAGCAATTCGACCGCGTGTTCGGTCCCGTCTCGTCGGGCGGGTCAGTTGGATGGCCAAGAGCATGCATGCTGCCAGACTTTATACCCCGTAGGCTCTTCGCGTGACGCAGGAAACCGATCTCCTTGTTACCGCGTCAGGAAAGCTGGCCGGACTGCTCGCGGTCCTCGTTGAAGAGCTCGAAAGGGCTGGCAGCCTGTCGCGCGATCAGTTCACGCGTCGCCTTGAAGCATTGCTGCGGACGCTATCTGCCAAAACGAACCACGACCGCAGAGCCGCGGACAAGCTCGAGGCTGAAATCATGATGGAGTGCGGGTTCAATCGGTCGACGCAACAGTCTCGTTAAATCGCTCCGCCGGGGTCTGGAAGCCCAGCGTTTTCCGCGGTCGTTGGTTGAGCTGCCGCGCCACCTTGTTCAACTCGGCCTGGGAGAACGGCGCGAGATCAAGGCCTTTTGAGAAGTACTGCCGCAACAGGCCGTTGGTGTTTTCGTTTGAGCCGCGCTGCCAGGGGCTTTGCGGATCGCAGAAGTAGACGGCGATGTCGGTTTCCATTGTGAAGCGCTGATGATCAGCGAGTTCGCTGCCGCGGTCCCAGGTTAGCGATCTATAGAGTTCGCTGGGGAGTCGGGGCGCTTGCTTGATCAGGGCGTCGACCACGGTCTTCGATGTTCTGTTGAGCACCTTTGCGAGCATCACGTAGCGTGAATGCCGTTCGGCCAAAGTGACGATCTGGCTGTTGTTTGCTCCGCAGAGCAGGTCACCTTCCCAATGACCTGGCACCGCCCGATCTTCAACCGATGCAGGTCGCTCCCGGATCGAAACGGCGTTGAGGATATGGCCCAACTTCTGGGTCGCATGCCGCGAGCGACGGATTGGACGCCGGGCGCACAGATGCTGAATGAGCTCCTTTTTCAAGACGCCACGGGCCTGAATATAAAGGCTACGATAGATCGTCTCGTGAGACACTTGGGCTGCCTCATTCCCAGGCTGGGTTAGCTTCAGCCACCCCGCGATCTGCTCGGGCGACCAGTTCTGTGGTAGCGTCCACTGAGGTGGTGTAAATTCGCTGACGGAGCGCTTCGGGCGCGCGGACCGCAAGAGTCAGCGCGCGCCCGGGGCGCGGTCGGCGGGAGGGGTGGTCATCGGAGAATCCCGGCAGGGTGGCGTTGCGAGACG
>CAIMMO010000096.1 GCA_903842595.1 uncultured Alphaproteobacteria bacterium | reverse complement strand
GCAAAATCCGATCCGTTTCGGCCTCCACACCCCTCAAATCAGGGTGGGCGCCAATTAATCGGAATGGGTGGGCGTCAATTTGTCGGAATGCCCGGGCGCCTATTCCCCGGAATGGTGGGCGCCTTCAGAGCGGAATCCGCAGCGCGGCTCCCATCCGCCGAGCGGAGCCATTTTGGGGCAAGCCCGAGCATGACGCCGGTGAGATTATTGGCGATGATGGGGGCAGGGCGGGGGCACGACATGCCTACACTCAGGACGTCCGCCAGGAAGGTGCCGGCAAAGGCAAAGCCCGCCAAGCGCATCGTCCAGACACTGAACGTAAACGCCCCGGGCAAGGCCTACCCACGCGACGCCGACACGTACGAAGCCGCCCGAAAGGCCTTCCTGAAAGCGCTCCCGAAATCAGGCCCCGGCGTCACGCAACCGGAGATGATGGACTTGATGAAGCAGGCGCCGCCAGCCAGGGAATGGGGCACGGCCCAGGGTAGGTAGACGAAGACGGTTCAATTCGATGCCGAAGCGCGCGGCGAGGTGATACGCGACGGGGGCAAGCCAGCTTCGCTGGAAACGCACAAAACAGCGAGAATTGCGGGCCGATATCGGAACGTTACGGTGCAGTCGGCTGATCCAGCAGGTCGAGCGCCTGAGCCGGGGCTCCCGATGGGGCCTCGCTTGTCACCAGGATCGCGTCTTCCGCAGCAACCGTGGTGATCGGGGTTGCGACTGGCGTCGCCGAAAGTTCTGCCGTTGGGGCTGGGGCAGGGGCCGGGGAAGCCTCGATAAGGTCGCCGATCGGATCATGGCCCTCGCCATCGCCCTCGGAGACTTCCTCAAGCAGGCTTTCTTCGCCTTCCTCTGTCGTTCCGATCGCGTCGGCGAATGCATCATTGTCCAGCGACGCGACCAGAGCGGCATCTGGCTCCTGCAGGCGACGCAGTTGCGCCAGCGCCAGATCATCAGCCGAAACGTTGCCGCGCTCGCCAAATGCGATCTGCGTGCGCAGGTCGTCATCCGAGACAACGCCGCCGCCGATTTCCAGGAAAGCCGCCTCGATCAGGTCGCGAACGTGGGCGTCGCGCGACTTGCCCGTCTTGCCACCCAGCATGATCGCGATAACCCGGCGTCCGCCACGCTCCGCCGACGCCATCAGGTTGTAGCCCGAGGCGTTCGTGAAGCCGGTCTTGATGCCGTCCACGCCGTCGACCTTCCGCAGAAGTTCGTTATGATTCATGTACTTGCGCTTTCCCCACGTGAACGACGACAGGGAAAAATAGTTATACCGGTCCTTGTGGTCCATGTAGACCGCCTCGGCGAGCTTCGCCATGTCGCGGGCCGTGGTGATCTGCTTCTTGTCCGGCAGCCCCGAAGCGTTGCGGAACGTCGTGGCGTCCATGCCGAGTTCCTTGGCCTTGGCATTCATCTTGGTGACGAACTTGGCCTCGGATCCGCCCCCCAGTTTCTCGGCGATCACGATCGCCACATCATTGGCCGACTTGGTCACCAGCGCGCGAATCGCATCCTCGACCTTGATGGTCGAGCCTGCCTTCAGGCCCAGCTTGGAGGGTTGCGCGCGCGAGGCGGCCTTTGAGACCGTCAAGCGGTCGGAAAGCTTGAGTTTCCCTGATTCAATGGCGTCGAACACCATATATAGAGTCATAACCTTGGTCAGCGAGGCGGGGTGGCGCGCTTCGTCTGCGGCGCGGTCGTGAAGGACCTGCCCGGTCTCCATATCGATCACGATCGAGGCGTATTTATCGGCCCAGGCCGGGCTCGCCGCACACAGCACGGCGGCGAGAGCGATAGCGGCTCTGCGGAACCAGGCGATCAGGGGGATCGTCTTCATAAGCAACGGAATCCTCTATCAGAAGCACTACAAAGACAAGATTGAGGGTCCACCGGTGACCTTACCCAACCTTTAAGCTCCGTCACCCCTGTTAGTCCGATTGCCCCACTTTTCTCCCGGCATGCCCACGATTGGGTCTGCCATTGTCCAATTGGAGCGCACTCCGGTTTAAACCTGCATGAACTATGCAAACTTGCCGCAGTAAGCATCCCGCGCTTCGGGAGAATGGTCACTCTGCCTGCTGACTTTGAACAAACCAAGGCGCCTTCTGCGGTTTATTGGTTCACAGCCCTTGGACTTCTCACACGTGTTGGCCCTTTCACTTGGCCGCGAGATCAATATCTAATGGGGTGAAACCGCCGGACCGGCCCGGATCCCAGCCCGGACCCCAGACAGACAAGCATGACCGACAAGAAGCACCCCCCCGGAACGGCCAAGGAGCTCGGTGTCGCCACGCGGACCAAGCCCAAGCCGAAGAAGCCGTCCCTGTACCGGGTCCTGCTGCTTAACGATGACTATACCCCTATGGAGTTCGTGGTCCTCGTCCTGGAGCACTTCTTCAACAAGTCGCGTGAGGAGGCCACCCGCATCATGCTGCACGTCCATAACTATGGCGTCGGCGTCTGCGGGGTGTTCCCGATCGAAGTCGCCGAAACGAAAGTGGCCCAGGTGATGGACCTGGCCCGCGAGCACCAGCATCCTCTCCAATGCACCAAAGAACGCGAGGACTAGAAAGCCCTAGATGCCCTCATTGACCCCAAGCCTCGAAAGAGCACTCGAACGCGCCCTCAACCTGGCCGCCGAGAGGAAGCATGAGTACGCCACGCTGGAGCACCTGCTCCTCGCCCTGACAGAGGACGAGGATGCCGCAGAGGTGATGACGGCGTGCAAGCTCGATATCGAGAAGCTTCGCCGAGACCTTGCTAACTATCTCGACAACGACTGCGCCTCGTTCGTCGTCGAGGAAGGCGGTCAGGTCCACCCAACCGCCGCCTTCCAGCGCGTCGTCCAGCGAGCCGTACTACACGTCGAATCCTCGTCCCGCGACGAAGTCTCCGGCGCCAACGTGCTCGTCTCGATCTTCGCAGAGCGCGACAGCCACGCCGCCTACTTCCTGCAGGAGCAGGACATGACGCGTTACGACGCGGTCAACTACATCAGCCACGGCGTTGCCAAGAAGCCTGGCATGTCGAAGGCCAAGCCCGTCGAAGGCGCCGCCGAGAAGGAAGAAGATCAGACCAAGCCCGTCGGCGAAGCCCTCGGCGCCTATTGCGTCGACCTCAACCAGCGCGCCCGCGAGGGCAAGACAGATCCGCTCATCGGCCGTCACGCCGAAGTCGAACGCGCGATCCAGATCCTCTGCCGCCGCCGCAAGAACAACCCGCTGCTCGTGGGTGACCCCGGCGTCGGCAAGACCGCCATCGCCGAAGGCCTCGCCAAGAAGATCGTCGATGGCGAAGCGCCGGCGATTCTAGCCGATGCCGTCATCTATTCGCTCGACATGGGCGCGCTGCTAGCCGGCACGCGCTATCGCGGCGACTTCGAAGAGCGTCTCAAGGCCGTCGTGAAGGAACTCGAGGAACAGCCCAAGGCCGTCCTCTTCATCGACGAGATCCACACCGTGATCGGCGCCGGCGCTACGTCCGGCGGCGCGATGGATGCGTCCAACCTGCTGAAGCCCGCGCTCCAGTCAGGCCAGCTGCGCTGCATGGGCTCGACCACCTACAAGGAGTACCGCCAGCACTTTGAGAAGGACCGCGCCCTCGCGCGGCGCTTCCAGAAGATCGACGTGGTTGAGCCGTCCATCGATGACACGATCAAGATCGTGATGGGCCTCAAGCCCTATTTCGAGGAATTCCACGGCCTCAAGTACACCAACGACGCCATCAAGACCGCAGTGGACCTGTCGGCCAAATACATGACCGACCGTAAACTACCGGACAAGGCGATCGACGTGATCGACGAGGCTGGCGCTGCGCAGTGGCTTCTGCCCGAAGGCAAGCGCCGCAAGCAGATCGGCGCGAAGGAAATCGAGATCGTCATCTCCAAGATGGCGCGCATCCCGGCCAAACAGGTGTCGAAATCCGATAGCGAACAACTACGCTCGCTCGAGAACGATCTCAAGCGCGTGGTGTTCGGACAGGACAACGCTATCAAGGCGCTCTCCACCGCAATCAAGCTCGCCCGCGCGGGCCTGCGCGAACCGAACAAGCCGATCGGCTGCTACCTGTTCTCCGGCCCTACCGGCGTCGGCAAGACGGAAGTCGCCAAACAGCTCTCGTCCATCCTCGGCGTGGAGATGCTGCGCTTCGACATGTCGGAATACATGGAGCGCCACACCGTCTCGCGTCTCATCGGCGCGCCTCCGGGCTATGTCGGCTTCGACCAGGGCGGCCTGCTCACCGACGGTGTCGACCAGCATCCGCACTGCGTCCTCCTGCTCGACGAAATCGAAAAGGCGCACCCGGCCCTGTTCAACATCCTTCTGCAGGTGATGGACAACGGCACGCTCACCGACTCGAACGGCAAGAAGGTCGACTTCAGGAACGTGATCCTCATCATGACCACAAACGCCGGCGCCTCTGACGCTGCGAAGGAATCCATCGGCTTCGGTCGCGGCAAGCGCGAAGACGAGAATGAAGAGGCGATCAAGCGCCTGTTCACGCCTGAATTCCGCAATCGCCTCGATGCGACGATCCCCTTCGCTGGCCTCAGCCAGGAGATCATCGAAATGGTCGTCGACAAGTTCATCCTCCAGCTCGAAGCCCAGCTGGCGGACCGCAATGTCACGATCGCACTGACCGCCAAGGCCAGAAAGTGGCTCGCCGTCCGCGGCTACGACGAAGCCTTCGGTGCGCGTCCCCTCGGCCGGCTCATCCAGGAGCACGTCAAGAAACCGATGGCCGACGAACTTCTCTTCGGTTCGCTCCAGAAGGGCGGCGGCGTGAAGATCGACGTGGACAAGAACGACCCCGACAAGCTGTCGTTCAAATTCATCTCCGACCCCAAGCCGACGACCAAGGAAAAGAACGAACCCGAAGCGGTCGAATAGTGACCACCCACACTAACAAAAGGGCGGTTCGCAAGAGCCGCCCTTTTGCTTTTGCCCGCTCCCCCGCCACCCTTCCGTGTCCCATGCTTCGGAGAGCAAGGACTTCCTCCCATGGTGGCTCCCCCGCGCTGCGCGCGGAAGAGCAAACGCGCCGGTGGCTTTCCTCGTCCAGTCAAAGTCTGGGGTAGGTGGCGCGCGAAGCGGGACGGAGGGAGCAACCGTCGGCTGTTGCTCCCCGCACAGCCGCGCGTTCCGCCCGCAATCCCCAATCGAAAACTGTCACCCACCCAATACTTCAGCGGGCCCGGGCGACTGAGATCGCGTGCGCATGACCGCAACGAAAAGGCCGCCCCGATCTGGAGCGGCCTCTTCAATTCAAACTTGCAACCCGATCAGCTCGTCGCGCCGCCCGGAGGAGGCTCGGCCATCGGATCCTGCGCGTGCTTCACGGCGCCTTCGAAGATTGCGTTCGGCTCGATTGCCAGCGAGGCGTGGAAGATGTCGCCGCGCACCTTCGCGCCGGAGCAGAGCTGAACCTTGCGGGCGCGAATTCGGCCTTCGACCGTTCCACGAACGACCACTGACTCGGCGACCACTTCGCCCTTGATCGCGCCGGTCTCGCCGACGGTCAGGGCTGAGGCGCGGACATCGCCCTCGATCTGGCCGTTGATGTCGAGTTCGCCTGTCGAGACTAGCTTGCCGACCATCTTAACGTCAGCCGAGATTATCGACGGCCCCGAGCGCGCGACGGGCGCCCGCTTTGGCGCGGCGTCGGGAAGCGCGGGCTTCGGCGCCAGTTGCGGCGGAGCAGGCGGCTCCGGTGTCTTGCCCTTAGTGAACATGCTTGCCAGCCCTCAGGAATTTCAGCGGATCGTATGATTTGCCACGGAAGTATATCTCGTAATGCAGGTGCGGACCCGTGCTTCTACCAGTTGAACCCATCGTGCCCATTTTCTGGCCGATGACCACTTCCTGGCCGACTTTCACGGATATCGAGTTCATGTGGCCGTAACGTGTCTTGAACCCAGCCCCGTGGTCGATTTCGACAGTCCGTCCGTAGGCCCCCTTGACCCCCGCGTGGATGACCCTCCCCGGAGCGGGGGCGATGATCGGCGCGCCGGTGAAGGCTGCAAGGTCCGTGCCTTCATGGAACGTGGCCCGCCGTGTGAACGGGTCGGAGCGGTAACCAAAGCCGGACGTTTCGCGATATGCGCCCTGCACCGGCAGGCCCAGCGGCAGCGACCGCATCGCCCGCTCGTAATCCTGTGCCTCGCGCAACCGCGCCTCGACCTCGTAGATGCGCTGTTCGAACGGGTAGGAGCCTGCGCCGTTCGGTCCTGAGGCCGTAAAGTTGATCGGAATGAGCGGGCCGCCCATGCCGTTCTGCTCAAGCACGCGAGAGGCCGGTACGCCGGTCAGCCGGATCACGCCACGCGCGCTTTCGGCCTTCTGCACGGCTTCTTCCTCAAGCATGTCGAGGAAACTGGCTTGGTCATCGATCAGTTTGTCGGTCCGTGCGCGAAAGGACGAACTGCCTCCGGCATTGGCCTCCGTGCCTTCAGGACGGGGTTGGCGCGGATCGCCTTCCTCGATCGTCGAGTCGATCAGAAGCTCTTGCTTTCCGCTGAGGGCGATCGCCGACGCCGAGTCCTGCCCCTGAAGGCTGGCCATCAGGCGCTTCAGCACCACATGCCGGTCTTCAGCTTCCTTGATCGCCTGATTGAAATCGGTTGTACGGGTTTCCAGAAGGGTAAGGGCGGTCTGCTCGGCCGCCTTGGCCTGGCGCAGCTCCCGTTCCAGCCGCGCGGACTTGCGATCAGACCCGCCGCCCTGGATTTCGACACCCGGGCCCTTAAGCAGAACTGCGGCCGTCGCGAACAGGCACCAGCCAACCACCAGCGTGGCGAGCCCGGCCATCATCGCCTGACGCCACGGTGAAATGGAGACATAACGTACCGAGCCGCCGCTGCGGTGATAGATCTGTCGTTCTGGAAAAGCCTTCTCGAAGAAGGCTCTAGTCTTGGCCTTCAGGTGCTTGACCGCCATTTACTGTGCCCGATCAACTGCTCTACGCGCCAAGCCCCGCTCCGCCCGCTTGTAGTGCCCGCAAGAAGCATGGATAACTCAGAAATCCAGAGACGCGAACCCCCGTCTCCAGCTTTTTCATCACACTCGTCTGCGGCGATTAAGCTCTGATTAACAGTGATTCTCACGCGGATTCGCGTCTAAGTCGATGCGTCCAATTCATCAAGGACTGCATCTGCGTGACCCGGCACCCGAACGTTTCGCCAGACGCGCCGGATCGTACCTTCCGGATCGATCAGGAAAGTCGACCGCACGATGCCCATGTAGCGACGCCCATAAAGCTGCTTTTCGGCCCAGACACCGTAGGCGTTGCAGGCTGTGCCATCTTCGTCCGATCCCAGCTGTACCGTTAGGGAATGCTTCTTGATGAAGGCCTTGTGAGCTTCAACACTGTCGCGTGAGACGCCCAGTAGATCACACTTTTTGCGTGTAAATCGCGACCGCATGCCGCTGAAGGCGACTGCCTCCCGGGTGCAGACCTCGGTGTCGTCCTGCGGATAGAAGAACAGCACGAGATACCTGCCCGAATAGTTGGAAAGTCCAGCGGGGCCGCCCTTGGCCGTTGGCAGTTCGAATGCTGGGGCCGGGTCGCCGGCTTGGAGTGGCTGTGACACAATCGGTCCGTAATGTTCTGGTGTTATGAGGATGGAGTGTACCGCCCCGAACCTGAATTCGTGAAGCATGATCCTTCGGGGTCAGGAGCCGCGCCGGCCGGCGCGTGCGGAAGGGCGGCGCATTGAAATTCTCGATCAAACGCCTCCTTCTCGAAATTCTTGCCTTCACAGCGTTCGCCATTCTGGTCGGGGCGGGGGCGCTTGCCTGGCGCCTGTCCCAGGGCCCGATTGATCTTGAGATGTTCCGCGGCCAGGTCGAACGCTCCCTCCAGGAAGCGCGCGGCGGACAGCCGGTGAAAATCGACCGGCTCGCCCTCGAATGGGTGCGGGACCGTGGCCGGGTCGAAGCCGTCGCGCGCGGCTTCACAGCCATGGACAAGGACCGCGAAGTCACCTTCCGGGCAAACCGCGCCATGATCGCGCTCGACGCCGGCGCGCTGTTCACCTTGAAGTTCAAGACCCAGCAGCTGCGGCTCGAGGATGGCGCCGCAACCGTGGTCCGCTCCGCCGATGGCGTATGGACGCTGGCCGACATGATCATAGCGAAGGAGCCGGACCCGTCCGACAAGCCCTTCGACCCGATCCGTGACATCAACTGGACCACGCTCGCCACCCCGATCCGCGCGTTGATCTCGGCGGGATCGTTCGAACAGGTCGAGCTTTCCAACTTCCGCCTAGATGTCGATGACCGCAAGTCGAACAACACGTGGAGCGCCAATCCCGTCGCCGGGATCTGGAAGGCCAATCGTGAGGGCGTCTCGCTCACGCTCAACATCACGCTCGCCGACGCGATCCCCGGCGAGCCCAATCGCATCAGCATCGCGCTTGCGTCCGACGGCCAGGTCGAACGCGCTGCAGCAACCGTGAAGCTCGAAGGTGTCGATCCGCTCTCGATCGCCGGCATGTTCGGCTACACCGGCGACGCGTTCACCTCGGGCCGGCCTGCCAGCGCCGCCTTCTCGGTTGCAGCCACTGAACGCGCTGGCCTTCTCAGCACCAGCCTTTCGCTGTCCGGCGTCACGGGAAATGTGAGGATCGCCGACCAGGATGTGGCGGTGAAGAACCTCGCCTTCGACGCATCGTATGATCCAACGAGCAAGAAGGTCACGCTGAAATCGCTCGTGCTCGAAAGCGGCTGGCTGAGCGGCAAGTTCAGCGGCGATCTGGATGCCGCCGCCATCATGCGCGGGGAGGCGGCGCCTACGCCCTTCACGCTTGCCGGTTCTGGCGTCATCCTCAACGCGCAGCCCGTGTTCGAAAATCCCTGGCAGTTCGAACAGGCCAGCTTGCAGGGCGTGCTCTCGATCGATCAGCAGCGGCTCACCCTGTCTCGCATCGATGCGGTCACCGGTGGCCTCACTGCGAATGGTGCAGGCGAGGTGTGGCTCGACATGACCGGCGAGTCGCCAAGGGTCGGCGTCAAGGGGAATGCGACCGGCACAGGCACGATAACGCCCCAGCAGGTTCTCGACTTCTGGCCGCAGTACCTGAGCCCGCAGGCCCGCCAGTGGGTCGGCGAGCGCATCACCAAGGGCACGGCCAACAAGGCGGTCTTCACCATCGACTGGCCTCCCGGCGCTGACGCGAAGGGCTTTCTGCCAGACGAGCATCTCGCGCTCGAATTCCACGTCCAGGACGCTAGCGTCCGCATCGTCAGCGACCTGCCGGAAATCTCCGGGATCAACGGCATTGGCCGCCTCAAGGGCAACAGCCTGACCTTCGACGCTGTCTCAGGCGCGATGGGCGCATGGCGGCTGGGGGAGGCGAAAATCGTCCTCCCGCAATTCTTTCCCGGCGGCGCGATGATGGAGATCTCAGCCTCCGGAACCGGAGAGCTTGGAGACCTGCTCCACGCGGTCGACCAGAGTCAGTTCGGCTTCGGCTCCCGCTACGCGATCGACATTGCCCCCATCGGCGGCTCCGGCGCGATCGACGTGACAGTGAAGCAGCCCATGGTGGACGTCGTGAAGCCGGAGGACGTCGTCTACGATATTCGCGGACGCTTCCAGCAGGTGGTGATGCCCGACCTGCTCGGCGAGTTCGGCTTGGCCGACGCCAACCTCTCGTTCGCGTTGAATCCGCAGGGCCTGAGCGCCACCGGCAGCGGCGAATTCGGTCCCGCCCCCGTCACATTCGAATGGCGCGAGCGCTTCGCGCCGGATGGCGAGGGCGGCGTCGAGCTGATCGCCAACGCGCGCGCAACACCGGACCTGCTCAACTCGCTTGGGCTCGCGGCGCGCAACTTCATGCAGGGCGAAGCCGCCGTCGAATTGCGCGCAACCGGACCCGACGGCGCCAATTTCGACGCCATCTCCGCGAGCGTCGATCTCACCCACGCCGAACTTGAAGTCGCCGAGTTCGGGTGGCGCAAGAAATTCGACGAGCCCGCGCGCGGCACATTCCGCTACGGGGCAGATGCAACCGGCGCCATCGTCACCGGCGACATCCGCGCCGACGGCCTCGAACTGGTTGGCGAGGCGCGGTTGGACAAGGACAGCGTTGTCACGGGTGTCGATATCGAGCGCATGTATTCGCGGGGTACTGTCGACCTTCGCGGCGCCGCAACGCGCAAGCAGGATGGCGGTTACCGGGTCGCGCTGACCGGGCCCTTCTTCGACGCCAGCCCATGGATGGACGGCATTCTCGATATGTCGGGCGCGCAGGGCGCCAGCGACGCCGTTGGCGGGCCAGGTGATCCAGGGCCCCTGTTCGAGGTGCTGGTCAATGCTGACCGCTTGAAACTCCGAGAAGACGCCGATATCCGCAACACGAAGATCGCTCTGGCGCTGGACGCACAGGGGCCGCGCTCGGGGTCTATCACCGGAGACATCGAGGAGGGCAAGTCTCTCAGCGTGATGATCGGCTCCGCCGACGGCGCACGCACGATAGGTCTCAAATCGGACGATGCAGGCTTTGCCGCGCGGGTTCTCCTCAAGGCGGACTACCTGCTCGGCGGCAAGCTCGTATTCGACGGCAAGTTCGAGGGCGCGGACGGGCAGGCGCTTGTCAACATGTCCAATGTTCGGTTGAAGGACGCGCCACTGGTCGCCCAGCTCTTTTCGCTCGCTTCGCTGCAGGGGCTGGCCGACGTGTTGAACGGCGAGGGGGTGATGTTCACCGACGTGCACGCGCCGGTCAGGTTCGTCGGCGGTCGCATCGATTTCCCGGGCATGCGGGCCACGGGCCCCGCCATGGGCCTCACCGCCCGCGGCTGGATCGCGCCTGAGTCAGGTGAGCTGTCGCTCGATGGCGTGTTGGCGCCGTCGATCGTCGGCGCCAACGCCGTACTCGGCGTACTCCCGGTCATCGGCGACCTGTTCGTCTCGCGTCAGGGCGAGGGCATGTTCGCGCCGACCTACACGGTGCGCGGCACGTTCGCGCGCGCCAACATATCGATCAACCCTATCGCCGCTCTCACCCCCGGCGTCCTGCGCCGCATCTTCGAGAACCCGGCCGAGCCACCACCCGTGGAGATCACGGCGGCGAATTGATCCTCAATAGCAAACGGCCCGGCTTGTGGCCGGGCCGCTGACGTCATGGGGCGTGGGCGATCAGCCTTCGGCTAGTTTCTTGATGTTCTGTAGCGCCGCCTCGAACTGCTTGCGGCGGCCGTTCACGTCGGCGTCCTTGGCGGCCTGGTCGGCCTTGTCCGACACGTCGAGCATCAGCGTGTAGTTTATCTTCGTCGTCTTGGCATCGACAGCGACGGCTTCGATGAAGCCGTGGTAGAGGTTGTAGAACTTGCCTTCGACGGGAGGCTGCGTGTAGCCGTAGCCGTGTTGCGATTTGGCGGTCATAATCTCGGTCACGCGGCCTGCGATGACCCGCACTGAGCCGATGTTGCTGTGGCTCGACTTAACCTCGCACGGCACGCCGCCCGTCGGGGTGATCCATTTGGAGATGTCACACCAGCCGCCGACCTTGGCCCAAACATCGGCCACTGGCTTGTTGATCGTGATCTCCATTGGGATGGAGACATATTCGGGTGCCGTCTGTGACCAAGCCGCGCCTCCGCCAGCGGCCGCTACACCCAAAGCGCACGCCGCCAGCCTTGCTGTCATCTTCATGGTTCGTCTCTCCCTGTCCGCGCTTCCTAGCGGTGCGCGTAAGCAAGCTTACGGAGACGGAAAGCGCCAGCGGTTTTTGCTGTGGATACAGTCACGAAAGCGGTACGGGGCAGCTTACGCAGCGTTCGGGCGCAGGCCGATTTCAAGGGAGGGACTGGAGCGGGTAGAGGGAATCGAACCCTCGTATTCAGCTTGGAAGGCTGCTGCTCTACCATTGAGCTATACCCGCGAGCCGGGCTGCAGATAGGCGAAAACGCGGGGGAAGTCTACCGGCCGTCAGCCATCCAGATCCTTCCGGATGGCGTCAAAGACATCGTGAAACATCCGCTCCGTCAGCCGGCCCGTGTTCGTATTGTACCGGCTGCAATGATAGCTGTCGTGCAGGATCACCGGCCCCTGCGGCCCCTCCAGCGCGTGTCGTCTGGCGTGCCCGAAAACCGCTGAACTCGGCTTGGCGCCCAGCGCCCGCACCGTCGAGTCATGGGCGATCCGGCCGAGCGCCATGATCACCTTCAGCCTCGGCAGCTGGTTCAGGCGGGATATCAGGAACTGTCGGCAGGTCAGGATTTCCGCGCCCGTCGGCTTGTTCTCGGGAGGAACGCAGCGGACCGCGTTGGTGATCATCGCGTCCTTCAGCCGAATTCCGTCATCCGGCCGCGCTTTGAACTCCCCGATCGAAAACCCGTACTTCGCCAGCGAGGAAAAGAGCAGCTCGCCCGCATAGTCTCCAGTAAATGGCCGCCCCGTCTTGTTCGCCCCCTGCAGCCCCGGGGCGAGTCCCACGATGACAAGCCGCCCGGAAGCGTCCCCGAATGACGGGACCGCGCCATTGAACCACTCGGGGTGTGCCTGTTGGGTCGCGGCCCGGAAAGCCGTCAGCCGGGGGCAGAGCGGGCATCCCGGCGGCGCTTCCGGCGGCGCGGCGGTGCTCCCCTTCGGCATGCTTTCTCCCTTGGCCAGCCCCCTCCTGCACTGGGGGCCAGCCTCGGGTCAAACCCTCCCGGCCCGGTTACCGCATTGAAATCCGAGGATTGCTGGCAAAATGACGCGATCAGCCGTATGTTGCGTACGCGAACCGCTTCCTGTAGAGGGATCGGCCCCGCAAAGGAGACTCGCATGGCCCGCGTGACGGTTGAAGACTGCGTTGAAAAGGTGCCGAACCGGTTCAACCTGGTCCTGCTCGCCGCCCACCGCGCCCGCGTTATCCGCGAGGGCGCCCCCATCACCATCGACCGCGACAACGACAAGGATCCGGTTGTGGCCCTTCGTGAAATCGCTGCCGAGACGGTTGATCTCGAAACGATCCGGGACAGCTTGGTGGCCGAGCTGCAGGTCGTTCGGCCTGGCGAGGAGGCCGAGAAGGAAGCCGACAAGCGTGCCTTGGCTGCCGCTCCGGTCTCTTCGGAAGAGGAAGTCCTCAAGGCCTATCAGGTCGAGCTTGAGTCTGCGCGCGAAGAGCGCTTCTGAGGTCGTGATGCATGGGGCAACCGGGTAGCGTCGTAGCCCCCTTCAAGAAACCCGATACGGCCCCTGCCGCCGCTGCAAAGCCGCGCGGCCGCAAATTCTTGCGCCAGAACGAACTCGTTGATCGCGTCCAGGCCTACCAGCCCGACGCGTCCGATGACGAACTCAACAAGGCCTACGTTTTCGCCGTCATGAAGCACGGCCAGCAGCTTCGCCATTCGGGCGATCCATACTTTGCGCACCCGGTCGCTGTGGCCGGCCTGCTGACCGACCTGAGGATGGACCAGTCCACCATCATCGCTGGCCTGCTGCACGACGTGGTCGAGGATTGCGATGTCTCGGTAGACGACATACGCGGCCTGTTCGGCAGGGACGTAGCCGAGCTTGTCGATGGCGTCACCAAGCTGCCCAAGGTGACTGGCAGCAACAGCCCACGCGCACTGATCCAGGCGGAGAACTTCCAGAAGTTCATACTCGCAACCACCAAGGACATCCGCGTGCTTCTGGTGAAGCTCGCTGATCGCCTGCACAACATGCGTACGATCGAGTTCATGCCGACCGAGGAGTCGCGCCTGCGCATCTCGCGCGAAACGCTCGACATCTATGCGCCGCTCGCACGCCGTGTTGGCCTCTCCATCTTTGCAGGCGAGCTGGAAGACCTCGCCTTCCGGCAGGTGAATCCCGTCGCCTATGCAGCGATCTCGAAGCGCCTCGAGGAGCTGACCACCGACGACACCTCGATCCTCGACCGTATTCGCTCAGACATCGAGACCGTGATGCTCGCCCGCGGCATACGGGGCGAGTTGAAAGGGCGGATGAAGCGCCCATATTCGATCTTGCGGAAGCTCGAGAACAAGTCGATCTCGTTCAAGGACCTCGGCGATGTCTTCGCCTACCGCCTGATCGTGCCCACAACAGACGACTGCTATAGGGCGCTCGGCGCGGCACACCAGCAATGGGCCGCCCTGTCCGAGAAGTTTGCCGACTACATCTCCGTGCCTAAGCCGAACGGCTACCGCTCGCTCCACACCACCTTCCTCGGCCCGGGCAATCGTCGCGTCGAACTGCAGATCCGCACCACGGACATGGAAGCTGTCGCCGAACGCGGCGTCGCGGCCCATTGGAAGTACAAGAACTCGCAATACGGATTCGACGCCGAATCCGCGCGCGAAGCTGGCCTCGACGCTGAAGGCGAACTCATTGAATTCGCCGACATGTTGAAGCATGGCGGCTCGCCCGAGGAATTCCTCGAGCACGCCAAGCTGCAGATGTACCGCGACAGCGTGTTCGTCTTCACGCCGAAGGGCCAGCTCGTGCGTCTGCCGGCCGGCGCCACGCCGCTCGATTTCGCGTATGCCGTCCACACCGAGATCGGTGACACCACGATCGGCGCGCGCATCAACGGTCAGGAGCGCCCGCTGCGCACGGCGCTGGAGAATGGCGACACGGTCGAGATTCAACGCGGGACGAAACCCGCCGCCCAGCCGCATTGGGAAAATCTTGCCGTCACTGGCCGCGCGCGCTCCGCCATCCGCCGCCTGACGCGTGTCGCCGAGCGCGGCGAGTTTATCGCCATCGGCCGGCGCCTCATCGAACATGCGTTGCGCCGCATCGGCCTCGATCCGGCCGATGTCGATCAGGCCGAGATGACCGAGCGCACCGGATTCGAGAAAGCGGACGCGCTCGCCGAAGCCATCGGTCGCGGCCGCCTCTCGACAGCAGACATGCTGGAGAAAGCCTTCCCCGGTCTGGACGACCCGGGTCGGCAAGCCAGCGCCTCGCGCGACCAGGACGGCCCAAGCCTCGTCGCCGGCGGCGAGATGACGGCTGGCGTCACAATGCATCTCGCCGAATGCTGCTCGCCCCTGCCAGGAGACCGCATCATCGGCGTGCTGATCCCCGAAAAGGGCATCGAGGTCCACGTCATCGATTGCGCGCGTCTCGCCGACTATGAAGGCCAGGCCGATCACTGGCTCGACCTGCGCTGGAAACCGAAAGGCGACGCTGACGCACTGGCCGTTGGCCGCATCCACGTCACCACCGCCAACCGACGCGGCGCGCTTGCCCTGCTGGCGAAGACGGTGTCCGACGCTCAGGGCAACATCATCAACGTGAAGACACTCAAACGATCGCCCGACTTCTTCGATTTCGAGTTCGACGTGGAAGTCGAGGACAGCAAGCGCCTGACCCAGATCGTCGCTGCGCTGAGAGCGCTGGCGGTTGTGGACTCGGCCGAGCGGGTCAGGGGATGAGCGCGCGCTGAACTGCCTTTGAGCCAAGCCTACGAAACCGCTAGAGCCACCCCATGAACACCCAAGATGTCCTGAACGAATTCAAGAAAGTCGGCGCTCTGCTGGAGGGCCACTTCATCCTGTCGTCCGGCCGGCGCAGTCCCGTCTTCCTGCAGAAGGCGCTGGTCTTTTCGCACCCTCCGACGACAGAGCGCCTGTGCGCAGCACTAGCCCGCAAGCTGGAGGCCGAATTCGGCAAGATCGACGTGGTGGTCGGCCCCGCCGTCGGCGGCCTGATCCCGGGCTATGAGACGGCCCGGGCGCTTGGCTGCCGTTCGATCTACACCGAGCGCGAAGGCGGCGTGATGAGCCTGCGCCGCGGCTTCACCATCGCGCGGGAAGACCGCGTGATCATCGTCGAGGATATCGTCACCACCGGAATCTCGATGCGCGAAACACTGGAAGCGCTGAAAGGCGCCGGCGCCAATGTCATCGGCGCGGCCTGCATCGTTGATCGCTCGAACGGCAGGGCCGATGTCGGCGGCCTGAACTTCGTCTCGCTGGCCGCGGTCGATTTTCCCGACTACGACGCCAACGACCTGCCGCCTGAACTCGCGAAGCTGCCGGCCATAAAGCCGGGCAGCCGGGGCATCAAATGAAGCTTGAGCGCGCCCGCCTCGGGGTCAACATTGATCACGTCGCCACCATACGAAACGCGCGTGGCGGCGTGCATCCCGACCCCGCAAAGGCCGCCGCGATCGCACAGGCCGCCGGCGCCGACGGCATCACCATCCATCTCCGCGAAGACCGCCGCCATATCCGCGACGCCGATCTTGATGCGGTTCGCGCCGCTGTGAACCTGCCAATCAATCTCGAAATGGCGACGACCGACGAGATGCTTGCCATCGCGCTCGCCTACAAGCCGCACGCTGCCTGCCTCGTGCCTGAACGGCGGGAAGAGCGCACCACCGAAGGCGGCCTCGACGTCGCCCGCCTCCACAACCAGGTCGAACCCTTTGTCCGCGCACTCCGCGATGGCGGCAGCCGCGTCTCGCTCTTTATCGAGCCAAGCAAAGTGCAAATCGCCGTGGCCGAAGCGATGGGCGCGCCTGTCGTCGAACTGCACACTGGCAAATATGTCGAACTCGTCTTCGCCGGCGATCACGCTGCCGCCGGCGAGGAGCTGAACCGCCTTCGCGAAGCGGCAGCCTACGGCCACGAGAAGGGCATCGAAATTCATGTCGGTCACGGCCTGACCTATGACACCATCCGCCCTGTCGCCGCCATTCCGGAAGTGAGAGAGCTCAACATCGGCCACTTCATCATGGGCGAAGCGCTGTTTGTCGGCCTTGACGCCGCTGTCAGGCGCATGCGCCACGAGATCGATCTTGCGCGTGGCAACGCATGATCGTCGGCATCGGTCAGGACATCTGCGATATCCGGCGCATCGAGAAGACGCTTGAGAAATTTGGCGACCGTTTCACTCACCGTGTCTTCACCGAGGTCGAGCGCCGCACCGCTGACCGCCGCCGCCAGCGCGCACCCACCTACGCCAAGCGCTTCGCCGCGAAGGAGGCCTGCGCCAAGGCGCTGGGCACGGGGGTTCCCCGCCGCGGCGTCCACTGGCAGCACATGGGCGTCGTCAATCTGCCCACAGGCGCGCCGACCATGACACTGCTCGGCGGCGCGGCCGAGCGGCTCGCGAAGCTCACGCCGCCAGGCATGACTTGCGTCATCCACGTGACCATCACCGACGAGTATCCCTACGCACAGGCGCAGGTAATAATCGAAGCTCGTCCTGTGGAGCTGGGCGCTTGACCCGCCCCCACTCCAGCAACACTGGAAAGCGCCGCCGCAACCGGGCCCGTGCAGAAGGGCCGCCCGGCCTGTCTTCCGAACAGCGCGACGCCTGCCAGGATGCGATCGGCTATCGCTTCAAGGACCCGGACCTGCTCGACCGCGCAATGACCCATCGCAGCGCGACGCAGGGCAAGACCGCCGAGTGGAGCAATGAGCGGCTCGAATTCCTTGGTGACCGGGTGCTGGGCCTCGTGATGGTCGAAGCGCTGATGGAGCGCTTCCCGAAACTTCGTGAGGGCGAACTCGCCCCCCGCCTGAACACGTTGGTCAGCCGCAAGGCCTGCGCTGTCATCGGCGCGGAGCTTGGCCTCGGTCGCTTCATCATCGTCGACCAGTCGGAACGCAGCACGGGCGGCGCTGACAAGCCCTCGCTCCTTGCCAATGCCACCGAAGCGATCATCGGCGCCGTCTACACCGATGCCGGGCTGGAGCGCGCGCGCAAGATCACGCTGAAGCACTGGCACAAGCTGCTCGGCGAGACGACTGAAACGCCGCGCGATCCGAAATCCGCGCTGCAGGAATGGGCGCAGGGCGCTGGCCTGCCTGCGCCCGCCTATCGCCAGATCTCGCGCGAAGGTCCAGACCATGCGCCTGTGTTCACCGTCGCGGTTCTGATCGATGGACACGAACCCCTGCCGGGTGTCGGCAGCTCGAAACAGCTGGCGGAGCGCGAAGCTGCGCGCGCCATGCTCACCGCGATTGGAGGCCCGGCATGACCGGACAGACACGCGCCGGATTCGCCGCCATCATCGGCGCGCCGAACGCTGGCAAGTCCACGCTGGTGAACCAGCTGGTTGGGACGAAGATCACCATCGTGACGCACAAGGTGCAGACCACACGCTTCCCCGTGCGGGGCGTGATGATGCACGGCAATTCGCAGGTGGTGCTGGTTGATACTCCAGGCATCTTCGCGCCGCGCCGTCGCCTCGACCGCGCCATGGTGAAGTCGGCATGGGAAGGCGCGGGCGATGCCGACGCCATCGTCCATCTCATCGATGCGCGCCACTGGACCGGACAGGGCGACCGCGCCGAAGACGAGGCGATCATCGATCGTCTCAAGCTCATTGGGGCAAAAGCTATCCTCGCCATCAACAAGATCGATCTTGTCGAGCGGTCTCTGCTGCTCGGCGCCACGAAGGCGCTGTTCGACACGGGCGTCTATTCGGATGTGCTTATGGTGTCCGGCCTCAATGGCGATGGCGTTGACCAACTTGCAGACCTCCTCGCAAGCCGCATGCCAGAAGGGCCGTATCTGTTCCCGGAGGATCAGGCCGCGGACATGCCGAGCCGCCTGATCGCCGCAGAGGTCACCCGCGAGAAGCTGATGCTCCGCCTGCATCAGGAAATCCCCTACCAGCTAACCGTCGAAACCGAGAACTGGACACAGCACGACGATGGCGCCGTCCGTATCGACCAGATGATCCATGTCAGCCGTGATGGTCACAAGTCGATCGTGCTGGGCAAGGGTGGGCAGACGATCAGGGATATCGGCATGGCGGCCCGCAAGGAACTGACTGAAATCCTCGGCCGCCCCGTCCACCTCTTCCTGCGCGTGAAAGTCTCCGAGCGCTGGCAGGAAAATCGCGAGCGCTTCTCTGCAATCGGTCTCGATTTCGACGTCTGACGCACCTAATCGGTGAAATTTCACCGATCGGATAAGCGTTGTTTTCGTAGCCTTTAGCTAGTCTTGGAGCGTCGCAACGCCGAGGGGGGCAACATGCAGCGTGCGTCGAAAGGATTCGGGACCAACAGCCCGACGCGTATCGCCGACCTGCGCGCGAGCCTTCGCCAGCAGCCTGCGGCCGAGGCAAATCTCGCGAGGCCGCCCAAGCCGCGCAAGGCAGTGATCCGCGAGAGTGAGGAAGATCGGGCGGCGAAGGCCGAGAAACAGGCTCTGGCCCAGCACACCACATCGCTCCTCAAGGGCGGCAAGCCCGCCGGCAAGCACTACAAGCGGCCGGGTGAACGCAATGAACGAAAGGGCACGGTGACTGGATTCGTGTTCCAGCTCCTGTTCGTCCTCTGCATCGCAGGCGGGGTCGCCTACGCCCTCGATCCAACCATCCTGCCTGAGGAGTGGAAGGCCAGGGCGCTCGAGTTCGTCTCGCAATACGTGAAGGTCTGACGCGACCCATGGCGCGTCTTGAGGGGCCCGGCCACGAGCAGGGGCGTGCGAGGTTGAGGCGAGGCTTCCACAGGTCAGGCGTTGGATCCGGCAGGATCAGCAACCCCCGTGTCCTGAGAAAGATGGCTTATCCATTTGGCTTGCTGGCCCCCGGCGCTGGCATCGGTGCAAGCAATCTGATCCTGCTGGATGCAAGCCAGCGGTCAGATCAGGCAAGCTGGGATGGCTCGTTCGACGAAGGTCTGGCGTACTATCGGAATTGCCGCGATGCCTTCCAGGATGGTCGCACGCACATCCTCAGAGGCGAGCCAGCCTGTCGCGAAACCCGTGATGCCGACGCCGATGGCAAGGCATTCGCGCCCTACGCGCCCATCGACCGTTAGGCATACCCCAGCAGCGCACGAAGCCCCGGCGCTGCATAGTCGACGAGTTTCTTCTGTGCATCCGGCAGCTCATCAGGAAGATCGGTCAGCCCGCCCCCGAGGTTCTCCCGCGCCGTGCCGCTCTGCTTGCGGTCTGCGCCGATGACCACGCGCTCGCGCCAGTCATCCGGCGGAACGATGCCGCACAGCTCGAACAGCCTGAAGAAGTAGTCTTTCGCTTCCGGCGTATCGAGACGCTTCACATGGCCGACCAGGTCCTCGTAGCGGATCATGAATGTGGTCGAGCCCATCCACGCTGCCGCATTGTGACGAAAGATCTCCTCGAGGCCCGGCGCCTTCTTGTGAATGCCGAAAATCATCATGTTGAGGATGTCGTTGGTGTCGAACGCGCCCGACTTCAGCCTGTCGGTCCTGCCTTCGAAGTTCTCGGAGAGGAAGAAGCGCGCACGCGCCAGAACCCAGTCGTAGGGGTCGCGGACAAGCACAAGATGCCTCGCATATCGCGTGAAGGCGGCTGAGTCATCCGAGAAAAGAAGGTGCCCCCAGGAGAGCCTAGGAATGTTCGGATTGAATGCGATGGGCCCATGATGAAGAAGGCTGGGGAACTGGATGAATGTCGCGTTGTACTGCTGCTCCACAGGCACGAACATCCGCATCACGTTCTTGATCAGATGTGTCCCGCACTTTGGCACGGAGTTCAGGAACAGCGGATTTGTCAGGGGTGTCTGGACGAACTCCTTGTTCCGTTCATCCAGGTTGTCTTTCTCAAGCATGATGCGCGGCACGACATACTCCGTCTGGTCAGACAAAGCTTAGCTGCACGTGAACGCGCTAGCCAGACGCAAGCCGGCGGCGGATTGTCTCCGCCAGGGCGCCGGGTAGGGACATCAGGCCGGCTTTGTCAGCACAAACTGACCGACATTGATCGTCCCTGTCCTGAAACCTGCCGAGCAGTAGGATAGATAATAGATCCACAGCCGCCGGAACTGCTCGTCGAACTTGCCGCCCTTGATGCGGTCCCAGGCTAGATCGAAACGCTGCGACCACTCGTCCACCGTGCGCGCATAGTCTTTCCCGAACATTCGATCCACCGAATAGCCCAGCCCTGCGCGCTCGGTCTCCTCCCGAAGGCGCGTAGGCGAGGGGAGCATGCCACCCGGGAAGACGTAGTGCTGGATGAAATCGGCGCGGCTGCGGTACTCCTCGAAATGCTCGTCGGCGATGGTGATGATCTGGAGCGCGGCGCGCCGGCCCGGTTTCAGGACTTCGGCAATCTTGGAGAAGTAGCTCGGCCAGTATTCCTCACCCACAGCTTCAAACATCTCGATCGAAGCGACCGCGTCGAACTGACCTTTCACGTCACGATAGTCGGACATGACGATCTTCACCTTGTCGGTAAGTCCGGCCGCAGCGATGCGCTGCGTAGCGAGCGAATGCTGGGCGTTCGAGATGGTGATCGATGTGACGCGCGCACCATACTCCTTCGCCGCGACTTCTGCGAAGCCGCCCCAGCCGGAGCCGATCTCGAGGACATGCTCGCCGGGCTTAAGCTGGAGGTTGCGGGCAATCGAGCGATACTTCGCCATTTGCCCCTCCTCGAGCGTCTGCTCGGGCGAAGCGAAAAGCGCCGACGAATAGGTCATCGTCGGGTCTAGCCATGATGCATAGAAATCGTTGCCGAGGTCGTAGTGCGCGAGGATGTTTCTCTTCGAGCCCTTCTTCGTGTTGGCGCGAAGCATGTGCCGAAAATTGCCCAAGAAGCGGGCGATGGCGCCGCCCAGCCCGAAGGGGCCGATATTCTCCCAGTTGGCGTTGAAGTACTCCAGCAGCAGGGGCAGGTCCGGCGTATCCACCTTGCCGTCGATGAACGCCTCGGCAAAGCCAACGTCGCCGCGCGCTGCAGCCGTGCGGACGAACTTCAGGTCGTGTACGATCAGCTCGGCCATCGGGCCGTGCTCCTTGCCCATGAAGCGCAGGATGCGTCCGTCAGGCAGGCTCATATCCAGCCGCCCACGACGCAGCCGCGTAAGGATCATTGCCGCAAAGCTGAGGCTCGCGGGCAGGCCGTGCAGCTTGCTGAGGTCGCCCGGACCGCCGATGTCCAGTACCATTCTCTCGACGCGGCTCATGCACGTTTCCTTGGCTTGGGCGTCTCTTCCGCCGGTTCATTCTCTGGCCGGGCGAGCGTGACGCGTTTCTCGCGCTGGGCAGGCTTATCACGATATCGCGCGCCTTTAAGCAGGAGGCGCAGGGCCTGCCAATGGATTGCGAATACGACGCCGAGGCCGGACAGGGGCATCGCCACCATCCACTTGAGAACCTCGCCGGATGTAAGTTCACGCGGCCTCACGGAGAGGCTCGCCGCATGCTGGGCGCCTTCGGCGTCAAAGTTAACGACGGTCACCGTCAGCACATCCTGCGAGCGCCGGATGCCAAACTGGTACTTCCCGTCAACGGCGAAAAAGGGTGAGACGTGAAACTCCTTGTCGGCGCTCTGCCGGCTTTCTGAGGGCTCCTGCGCGCTCACATAGGCATGTGTCTCGCCAAACGTGTTGTGCACCTCATAGATGACGCCGCGCAACGCGCCGTCGGGCGCAAAACCGTACCAGACCGAGATCGGCGCAAAGCCATAGCCCAGCACACGCGGGAAGGTGAGCAGGCGTATGGCGCCGCCGCCAAGGTCGATGCCCGCCTCGGCGAGATGCTGTTCAGCCCATTCGCGAAGCGGCATGCCGCCGGTGCGGGGGCCGTAGTCTTTCGCCTTGAATGCGATGACGTTCCCGCGCTCGACCGAGAAAAGCTTCGCCAGTCCATCAGCCTCGCCCAGCCGGTCGATGTCGATCTCCAGCATGGCGATGCGATGCGTGAAGCTGCGGCGGAAAGGCCGCTGCCGCGTGTGCACCGTCTTGCCGAACCAGAGCTGGGCTGCCGGAAGCGTCATGGGGTTCCTGCGACTGCCGCCAGTTGCGGCGCAGGTCGCGCCGCCGCCTCATGCGACAGGGTATGCGTATGCTGCGTCGTGGCCTTCCACGGGACGCTGCCGCCAAGCGCGAACGCAGCTTCCAGGCCTGTCCGCAGACCCGCCTCGTGAAATCCGTCGCCGAGCCACGAGCCGGCGAAGAACAGGCCGTCCTGCCCCTGAAGCCGCTGGATCTCGCGACGTCCTGCAGCCGAGGCCGTGTCATACATGGGGTGCTCGAATTCGTAGACGCCGAATGTCCTGCTTGGCTCCGGTTGGCGCACCGGGTTCAGCGTAACGAAGACCGGATGCGATTTCGGCAGCTTCTGCAGCCGGTTCATCCAGTAAGTCACGCAGACGTTATGGTCAGCGCCCTTTGCGACGTTCCATGAGGCCCAAGCCGCCCGGCGCCGCGGCATCATCGCGCCATCATGGTGCAGCACCGCCGTGTTCTTGGAGAAGTGGATCGATCCCAGGGCCATGCGCTGGTCTTCGCAGCCCTGATCCAGCATCCGCTTCGCCTCGTCGGCGTGGCAGGCGAAGATCACGGCGTCGAACATTTCGGGCTGCCGATTGCGCTCCGTTACCTGAACCTTGCCGCCACCGATCGGGCGCACATTCTGGATGTTGGCTGACGGTCTTAGCGATCCTGCAAGGTCAGCGAGCAGTCGCTGAACATAAGACCGGCTGCCGCCCTTCACGGTCCGCCACATCGGGCGGATCGTGTGCATCAGGCGGTGATTGTCGAAGAACTGCAGGAAGCTGACGACCGGATAGTCCAGCATCAGCTTCTCGGGGGTCGACCAGATCGCGGCGCTCATGGGCAGGAGATAGGCTTCGCGGAACAGCTGGGAATAGCCGTGCATGTCAAGCCACGCGCCAAGGCTCATGTCCGGAACAGTGTCCTTCGCCAGTTCCGCGCGAGCCCGGTTGTTGAAGTGGAGGATCTCACCGATCATACCGCGGAACTTCTTGTCCAGCACATTGCGCTTCCAGGCGAATAGCCCCAGCGGATCGGACGACCACTCATAGCCGTCCGGGTCGGAAACGGCGAACGCCATGTCGGTCATCACCGTAGGCACGTCGATATGGTTCAGCAGCGCCGTGAAGTTGGGATAGTTCGGGCGGTTGAAGCAGATGAAGCCGATGTCCACTGACATGGGGACGCCCCGATGATCGATGTCGATCGTCCAGGCATGACCGCCAAAGCGCTCTGCGCTGTCATAGACGACGACGTCCGACGTCTCGCGCAGCGCCCATGCTGCGCCGAGGCCGGCCACGCCCCCACCGATAACCGCGATGCGCTTGCGTCGAGAGATCATGCGGCAGTCTCCTGACTGGAACCCTTGTAGGTTTCAAGAGCTCGCTTGCGTGCAAAATCATGATCGACAATTGGTTGAGGATAGGTATCGCCAAGCGTCACGCCGGCAACAGAGAGCACGGCAGCCGGCGCTTCCCAAGGGCGATGGATCCACTTCGGCGGCAGCTTCGCCAGTTCAGGAACCCATTGTCCAACATACGCGCCCTCGGGATCGAACTTCTCACCCTGCAGGATGGGATTGAACACGCGGAAATACGGGGCGGCGTCCGCTCCCGTCCCCGCCGTCCACTGCCAGCCATTTGCGTTGTTGGCTTCGTCCGCATCCACCAGCGTATCCCAGAACCATTCCTCGCCCTTGCGCCAGTGTACGAGCAGGTCTTTCGCAAAGAAGGAAGCGACGATCATGCGGACACGGTTGTGCATCCACCCCGTCGCCCAGAGCTGCCGCATGCCGGCATCGACAATAGGATAGCCGGTCTGCCCCCGCTTCCACGCTTCAAGCTCGGCCTTGGTGCCCTTGCGCCATTCGACCGCCTCGAACTGTCTCCGCCAGCTCAACCGGCCCATCTCCGGATCATGATAGAGCAGGTAGTGCGAGAAATCGCGCCACGCGATCTCGGAGAGGAACTTCTGAATCTCGCGCGCGGACGCCTCGCCCGACTCCTCCGCATGACGCGCCGCGCGCCACACCTGATGCGGGCTGATCTCGCCGAAATGCAGATATGGAGAGAGTCGCGACGTGCTGTCTTCGGCCGGCATGTTGCGACCGTCCGTATAGTTTCTGATCGCGCCCGCGAGAAACTCACGAAGACGCCTTCGCGCATCTAGCTCGCCCGGGATCCACATCTCGCCGAACCCCGTCGACCAGTCCGGATTGCTTGGATGCAGATCCCACGTGTCGATGTCATCGGAGGGAAGCTTCGGCCCAGCCGCGAGCGTGCGCGGCTCCGGCGCCGCATCAGGTATCGTGATGCTCGCCTGCAGCGCCTTCCAGAACGGCGTGAACACCTTGAAGTCGCCGCCCGATCCGGTTTTCAGCGCAAATGGCTCGACCAGCAGCGAGCCATTGAAGCTGTGCGCCTCGGCGCCATCCTTCTTGAGCGCGGCCTTGATCCGCTCATCGATCTTGCGGGCCGGGCCATATCGGCGGTTCCAGTAGACGGCCGTCGCCCCGGTCTTCGCGACCAGATCCGCGATGATCGTCTCGGCCGGACCCTTGCGCAGGACCAGCTTCCCGCCCTTTGCGGCGATCCGCTCGCAGAGGCTGCGGAGCGACTTGTCCAGCCACCATCGGCTCGCCCCGCCGAGGGCGCGTGATTCGCGGCTCGATTCATCGAGAATGTAGAGCAGGACCAGAGGCCGTCCGGTCGCGTGCGCTGCAGCAAGAGCGGGGTTGTCCGCCAGTCGCAGGTCGTCCCGAAACCAGTAGAGGACAGGGTTATCGGACAATTCTGCTCACGCGTCTGGATCGGCTCGGGCTCACTACGCGCCGGGGGGGTAAACGGATCAACCGGCGGCCTTGGTCCTGGCGTTAGCCTGCGTGCCCGCTTGGACAACGCCATCCGCGGACAGCACGGCGTCGGCCGCGTAGTCAGACCCGTCGGCCAGTCGACCGTAGAGCGGCGCAAAGTCCGTATCGACAGTGGCGCGGAAGAGTTCTTCGTACGAGCGAATGACGAAATAGGTCTGCTGGAAATCGTCGATACGATACCGCGTGCGCATCACGCGTTCGAGGTCGAACCGCAAGCGGTTGGGCGAAGGATCGTCGAGGGCGAATATCGATTCGTCCTTCGATGATGAGATGCCCGCGCCATAGATACGAACGCCCTGCGGCGTCTCGATCAGTCCGAACTCGACCGTGTACCAGTACAGCGCCGCAAGGTTCTTGAGCCGGCCGAACTTCATCGCACGCAGGCCGCCCTTGCCGTAGGCCTCCATGTAGTCGGCAAACACGGGATCGGTCAGCAGCGGCACATGACCGAATACGTCGTGGAAGATGTCCGGCTCCTGCAGGTAGTCGAGCTGCGCACGCGTGCGGATGAACTGGCCGGCGGGGAAGCGGCGGTTCGCGAGGTGGTTGAAGAATACTTCGTCCGGCACCAGCCCCGGTACTGCCACGACTTCAAACCCAGTCCGCGCCTTCAGCTCGATATTGATCTCCGCGAAGTTGGGGATGCCGCCGCGATTGAGGTTCAACGTCTCGAGCCCGCGCAACATGGCGGGGTCGGCGCGATCCTTCAGCAGGTCGCGTTGGCGCCGGTATAGAAGATCCCACACGGCGTGTTCATCAGCCGTGTAGCCCTTCCAGTTCTGGTCGATGACAAAGTCATCTTCGCGCATCGTGATGTGGCTGCTGTTCATGGTCTGAATGTAGGCCGGTTGAGCGGCTTCGTCACGTCCCGCTAGGCTTCCTCAAGCACGCGCGGAATGCGGAACACCACGTCTTCCTGTGCAGTGACGATTTCCTGCGCCGAAACTTCGAACCGCGCGCGACACGCTGCAATCACCCCCTGCACCAGCGACTCTGGAGCCGATGCACCAGCAGTCAGTCCCAGCGTCTTCACACCATCGAACCAGCGCCAGTCGATGTTTTCCGCCGACGCGATCAGAAAGGCCGCGTGCGCGCCCGAGCGCTCCGCCACTTCCTTGAGTCGCACCGAGTTGGAGGAGTTCGCGGCGCCGATCACCAGCACAAGCTCCGCCTGTTCCGCGATAACCTTCACCGCGTCCTGGCGATTGGTGGTCGCATAGCAGATGTCGTCCTTGCGCGGCTCCGACAGTTGCGGGAAGCGGCGGCGCAGCGCCTCGACGATCTCCCGCGTGTCATCCACGCTCAGCGTCGTCTGCGTGACATAGGCGAGCTTGCTTGCATCCGCCGGCGCGAAAGTCTCGGCATCCGCCACGGTCTCGATCAGGGTCATCGCCCCCGGTTCGATCTGACCCATCGTGCCGACAACTTCGGGATGCCCCTCATGCCCGATCAGCAGGGTATGCAATCCGTTGCGCGCGTGCCGCTGCGCTTCGGCATGCACTTTGGAGACGAGCGGACAGGTCGCGTCCACATAGGTCATCTGCCGCCGCGCCGCCTCGGCCGGCACCATCTTCGGCACGCCATGCGCAGAGAACACCACCGGCCGGTCGTCCGGGCATTCGGTCAGCTCCTCGACGAACACCGCGCCCATGGCTTCGAGGCGTTTAACAACGTGAGCATTATGCACGATCTCGTGCCGCACGAAGACCGGCGCCCCCCATTTGGCCAGGGACTGCTCCACGATCTGGATGGCCCGGTCCACGCCGGCGCAGAATCCACGGGGAGCAGCAAGAAGGATGGTCAGAGGTGGCTTGGTCATGCTTCCAGCAACGGGCAGTAAGGAGTGGGCGACAGACAATACGCAGGCGCGATTGATCTGTCGCCCTCAGCTAGTACGCCCGTAGCCCAAAAACGGCAAATCTTGGGCAGCTTCCCAGCGTTGCGCCCGCCCTCGGTTAGGCGCTATCACCGCCCGGAGTTCGAACCGTCCCGGCGCCAGGCCGACGACGGCCTGTGTCAGGATGTCCCCGTGAAGCGTTCAGTTGCCGCCTGCCTGGGTCTCGCCGCCATGCTGATGACCAGCTGCGCGGGCGTGGATCTGGACGATTCGCCCAACGTCGGCCCGTGCCCGGTCGCCGGCACGCTTTACGACGCCAGCCGTGTCGTCGAGATCGATGGGCCCGAACGGCACGAGAACGTTGAGTACACCGGCGAAATCCAGGGCCTCCGGGGCTTCTGTCGCTATGTCGGCATCAACCCCATCACGATGGAAATCGAGATCGATTTCGCCTTCGGCAAAGGCCCCAAGGCGACCGCCTCCACCCGCACCTATCCCGTCTTCGTCACCGTAACCCGCCGCGACCGCAGCGTGCTGGCCAAGGAGCGTTTCGACATCCAGGTCGCCTGG
>CAIMMO010000095.1 GCA_903842595.1 uncultured Alphaproteobacteria bacterium | reverse complement strand
CCTCAAGCTCCATAAGGCGATCTGAGGACACTCAACCCAATCTCAAAAAATGCAGCCGCAGCCGAACCGATCTGGCAAGCCGCTCGAAAGCCGTTAGAGAGA
This sequence comes from uncultured Alphaproteobacteria bacterium, assembly GCA_903842595.1. Classification (GTDB taxonomy): domain Bacteria; phylum Pseudomonadota; class Alphaproteobacteria; order Caulobacterales; family Hyphomonadaceae; genus UBA7672. The sequence continues at coordinate 2,545 of CAIMMO010000095.1, read as the reverse complement.
CGGGCTCCTAGGCGTCGCTGCTCAGTGGCATGCCGTGGCTCGGCCGCCGGACGCCACCCGCTGGAGACCGCAGCGGAAACGCGTCGCGACCGTGTTCGATTACGGATCTCATTCTGTCCTTGATAGACAGCTTCCGACGTTTCAGCTCGCTGATCCGAAACCAGTCGGGCGCCGGCGACCGCTCTTCTACTTCGATTTTTGCTTGAACCTGCTGATGCGCCAGCGATAGGGCGCGATAAAGCCTTCCAGACATGCGTGACTCCTCTCGTTCAACCTGCAGGAGCGCGATGATGTCCAGGATAAAGCGTCCGAGCCACCATCGGGATGCTCCCCGATGCGGTCCGACATCGCAGATGATCAGCAATCGCTGCACATCAGCCAGAGGGGCCCGGTCCGCTTGATAACAATGAGGATCGCACCATGTTTCTTCAACCGTAGACTTCTGAGTTTCCCATCACAAAGCTGCGAAGAGTGGCGTTCATGGTTCATTAACAGGCGCTGACGCTGACACGCGGGTTGGACTCTTCAGCATACGGAAGTCGTCCTGCGGCCGCTGGTTGCGGCTTGCGTGAAGCTGGTGTCAGACGAAAGCGAACCGGTCTCTCGAAGACGCGGCTCGTCGGAATCAGGCTGCACCGAGTTGACCTGCCCCCGGAGTTTTCGGACGAGGCGCAGCGCGTCAATGACGTCTTTTGGGCGATGGCGCGCCTGACCTGCGGGTAGGCGACGAAGGACAACTGACGAGCGAGCCTGTCGTAGGCAAGAAAGTGGAGGGCTCGGTGTTCGTGGCCCACAATTGCCGTTCGTTATCCAAGCTTGGGAAGGCCCAAAATCCTCGGGCAGGTCAAAGCCTAGCAGCGGACGTCCACGTTCTCGGGTGTGATCGAACCCGACATATAGAAGAACTCGCTTGTTTCACCAGGGGCGAGCGAGACTTCGACCGTATAGCCGGTGTTGTAGGTCAGCACATAGTCTGCCGTCGTGTCCGCATTGTTGGTCACGCGTTGATAGGTCTGGTTGTTGACGCGTCCATACTCCCAGTTGCCAGGGCAGCTGCCGGTCAGGCGCTGGCTATTGCTCTGATCATCGAAATACGAACCATCGGCAAGGCTCATGTCGTCAGCGACCATGGCGAGCGATGTCGCCAGCTCAACGCACGACGCGAGCGGCAACATGGCGGGAATGACGATGAGAAGAAGAGGCTTCACGGAGTTTCCCTGACACAAACTCCCACCCCAGGTCACGATGGAAAGTCCCTACACGCGCGTCAACCCGGCAGTCGCTAAAGCCGAGCGCTGATGCGCGGCGAGCACACGCGGATTCGGCGCCGGCCAGATTGCTGAGCATCCCACGCGTCGATGCCGCCATCCAGGCTGCGCACATCAAAGCCTTGCTCGCTGAGATATGTTGCCGCTTTCTGACTGACCCACTTGCCTTTGACGCAGTAGACTACAACCGGCTTGTCCTTGGGCAGCGAGCTTGTCCAGGCAGCTATGCCCTCGGGATCGCGGCGGATCGCGCCGGGTATCATTGTGGGGGTCGCGGCAAAATCTTCACTCAGCCGCACGTCAACAGCCGTCACTCCATCGGGCGCTGGTGCGTTCAGGTGCGCGACAGACGCTGTGCGTGAGTATTCCGGCCTATCGGCATTCCGGAAGACATACGTATCGGATGCTGGCGAGCATGACGCTGCAAACAAGAGCATGAAGGCACAGACTATCGTTCGCATGATTCGTCTCACGATGCGGTGGCGCCCGCTCCAGTGTTTCGGGGCCAGCGGCATGGCGTCAATAACGTGCTGTGGGCAAGCTGTTGCCTGAAAATCCTGATGTAGGCCACCTTCACCTGCAGGCCTCCCGCGGAACCGAGCGACCCATGTCGAGTGCAAGCTGCTGGACCGGCATGGAAGGCGCCGTGTAGTCTCGAAGTGGGCTACATCGCTTTCCAGTTGCCGCACATTCGGAGTTTGGAGATCAGATCGATGATAAGTGTTTTCAACACAAGGACGCCTGCTTCCGTCGTGCTGGCAGTTTGCGCCGCCACTACACCAATCGCCAATGCACAAGCGACACTCGAGAAAAAATCACTCGGGGCTCCGGGATGGGAACTGCACCAAAAGGGCGACCTGTTTGCCGACCCGGCGACCGCCGAGGTGAGGGCGGTCTATGTCGATGGAGCGATGAAATTCTCCATCGGCTGCACGTCCGGATCGCTCATCGATGTTACTTGGCATGCCAGCAAGCCGCTCAGTGGTGGGGAAGCGAAAATCTCATTCTCTATCGACGGCAAGACAGTTGCGTCGCGCGTGTTTCAGGCTCGGACGCCGGACAGTGCGCGCTCAGAGCATGGCTGGTCCGAACAGGGCGGGGCTGCGCTGAACCTCGTGGAGGCGATCTTTGGTAAGTGGGTCGGCGCCTTGGTGATCTCCGGCGGTGGCGTGACTGATACGGTTCCCTTTGACGAAGAGAGGATGGGCGGCGTTTCGGAACTTGTCCTCTTTGCGTGTGGACAGTAACTCCAGATTGTCGACTGGCTTGGCAGTGTT
>CAIMMO010000094.1 GCA_903842595.1 uncultured Alphaproteobacteria bacterium | reverse complement strand
CACGCTCGGAATCGGTCTGGGGAATGGCGGTGGCGTAGTCCCGACAGGTGCGCCGAAAGCACAGCAAAACCTGGTTCCGTTTGCCTGACAACTCTGCAGGCGATCGTCCTGCTCCTGACGAACCCTAACGCTGATGCGCGGCGACAAGGCAGGCCGCCGCGTCCTCGACGAAGGTCACGGACAGAGACTTGCCGGGGCTGATTTTCTCGCCATCGATCATCGTCGGGATATCCAGACCGTCGACACTCTCTACCTGCAGTGTTTCAGCCGACTGCATTGATACCTCAGGCCGATTTCTCCATTCGGATACGAAAGACGTCCACGCGAACTCCAGGGCGGACCAGGTCGACCCTAGCTCCATCCGCGCTACCTGCATTCTCTGATTTGTCGCCAACGGTCCAACGAGCGCGCCCACGACATTACCCGACGGGAAATGGCTTGATGCGTGCTCCGGATCCTTCCCGAAGGAAGTGGCAAGGTACATGCCGCGGACACCGCTCAGTGCAATACCGGTGTCCTGCATGGCTCGTCCCAGGTCGCCCCGTCGCACGTCTTCGCGCACTTCTGCAAGTTTTGCGGGAACGCCGCAGATCATGGCGCAGAAGAAGTGCATTCCGTCGATTCGGCCTGCAGGCAGAATCCGCAGCGTAGGGGATCCGAGCACTGACCACAGCACGCGCTCCCATGGCTGACCGCCGTGAAGCCATCTGGTCAGGAGATTCATTGTTCCCCCTGGCAGCAGCAGTATCTGCGACGTACGGCGTCCCAGCGAGTCGAGGACCGACCGGTGCGTTCCATCGCCGCCCCAGACGATGACCAGGTCCGGCGCCTCTTCGTGGATCCATTTCAGCTGTGCTGCGCTGCTCTCGTGCTCGAACTCCACGATCTCGGCATGTCCAACGCTTACGCCTCTCAACGCGTGACGCATGCGGTCGGCGCCCTGTGCGCCTACGCTTCCCGCCTTGGAGTTGACCAGTGCGATAGTCTTCATGAATCCGTCCCTCATCTCCACCTTAGCAGGCGAGGAAGAAAGGCCTTGATGCGGGTCAATCGTATCGGATCGCTGCACTGTCCTGTAGACGGAAGAGGGATTTCAGCGCCGAGCTGGGTATCATGAGGAGTCGCCAATGTCGGGGGAAGCGGCGACGCCGAACGCCGTGAAGCTTGTCCACATTTCGGATATTCACTTCGGCGCTGCAAATCCTGCAGCGCTCGAAGCGTTCAGGGAATACGTCGCGCAGGTTCGTCCCGATGCGGTCCTGGTTGCCGGCGACATCACGCAGAATGGCCGGCAGCGCGAATTCCGGGCAGCCCGCTCCTGGTTCGAAAGTCTCGGGGTCCCCTGCGTCGTCGCTCCTGGCAATCACGACACTCCAGCTCTTCACCTGCCGCTTCACCTGCACAGGCGCTTTTCCTCGCCATTCGAATTCTACAGGCGACACATGGACGGGTTTGACTGTGTCGGCCGTCTTGTCGAGTTCGGCGACGGCCTCGTTCGTATCGCGGCGATCAACTCGGCGCGTGGCGTCCAGGGCAGGTTGAACTGGGCCGATGGCGTCATCGATCTCGATGGCCTGGATACAGCACTGCAACAGCTGGCTGGAGGAAGAGATGACGCCTGGCGCATCCTGATCTGCCATCATCCCTTGCGCGAGCCTGGGCACTCCCGCATCTCGGTGGATACCCGCCGAGGCGGCCATGCTCTGGCGCGCTGTGCGGCGGCGCATGTTGACGCGATCCTGACGGGCCACGTCCACGATGCTTTCGCACACCCACTCCATGCGCCGCGGCGCCACATGGTTCAGATGGGGTCGGGCACGCTTTCCACACGCCTTCGCGCTACGCGTCCGAGCTTCTGCCTTGTGACGATCGACCGGGAGCACATCGAACAGGAGATCATCACCCTGGGGCCCCAACGCCTTGATGTTCACCGGAACTACGACTCACGCACGCATCAGCCGGAGATGCTGTTTCAGCATCCGGCGTCGCACATTTCCGGAGGCTGAGCGCGTGGCGGGCATGTCCCTCAGCTTGTGGAAGACCCGGCGGTTTGACGCGCGTCAAGAGGTACGCCCGCCGATGCCTTAGCCTCCGCCAAATGTGCCCTTGATGAGCGAGCAAACATCATGACCGACAAAGTGACGAAACGGATGCAAACTGATCTCAGCGAGGGGTATGACGACGTAGTTCGTGGCCTGGCACGCATGACCAAGCACCTCGGAGCAGATGCCGGCGACGCCGTCTCGAAGGCCGCAACAACGTTCGTGCATTCTGCTGCTGAGCTTGCCGAGGAGATGAAGAAGCAATCAGTGGTTCTTGCCAGGAAGGCCGGCAAGGAGATTCAGGAGCATCCAGTGGCGACAGCTACGATTGCCGCTGCTGCCGTTGGTCTGCTCGGCTATGCTGTCACCCACCGTCGCAAGCCCAAGAAGACTTCCGTCGGCAAGTAACTGGCGCTGGCATCGGTGGAGGCCGCTCGTCTCTGGAGTTGAGACGGGTGTTCCGCCTTGCAAGGACGCGGGTGCCTGTTCGGTCGACTTTGCGACCTGACGCCAGGCTGCCTTGTGTGCTTAAGCTGTTGGCTCCCTCCTCCTGGTCCCGGCTAGGCGCCTTGCCGGGTCTGGATGCTCTGAAGGTATGCAAGGATTTCTGTGATCTGCGTGGCGTTGAAACGGAAATCCGGCATGTTCGGATGACCAACGAGGACGCCTTTGGCAAACGCATCCGCGAGCCCGGTTACCGGATACCGCTCGGCGAGTGTGCGCAAGGGAGGGGCGGTCAAATCCCGGCTCACGTCGCTGCTTCGAACCGCATGGCAGGTGACGCACTGTAACTGAACAATCCGACGTCCAGCGTCGATCTGCTCGGGGGTGGCCGCTTCGACAAAAACGCGATCGCCATCAGGGGTCGGCCCGATGCGGGCGTCAGACAGACCGGGCGTACAAGCAGCAAGCCAAAGGCCGGAGATGAAAATGATGCTTCTGACGCTCATCAGACCATTCTGGGGCCGACCTTGTTTGCTGGATTGACGTAGGTCAGTCGAGATGTCGGCGGGAGGACAAGGGCCTTGCGCAAACTCCGGCTCACTCGTGAGGTCACACCTTCCCAAGCGCCTCATCGAGCAGCTTCAGGAGACGTTCACGTGACGTGTCATCTGGAGCGCGGTTGAGCTTCTCCTGCATTGCCGCAAGAAACGACACTCGCTGATTGTGCCAGTCGAGGTGAGTGAGCGCCTCAGGTGTGAGGCGGGGCGGCCTCGTAGCCGTGGGTATGGCAGGCGCGTTGCGTTCAAGCCGATACGATTGATCGAGTGCGGCAATCGTGATCCGGTCTGCAGGCAACCCGTCAGCCGCAAGACGAGACTTCAAGCTCGTCAGGCTGTCCGGCTCCCCATGGTTCAGGAACACTGTTCCCGAGATCGGCGTCCGAGCCCGCACCCAGCGGGCGAGGCCGCTCGCATCGGCGTGGCCCGAGTAAACGTCGATTTCGCGAATCCTTGCCCTGACCGCGATCTCGTCACCCTGAATGCGCACGTCGCGCCGCCCTTCCAGAAGAAGGCGCCCCAGCGTGCCGAAGGCCTGGTATCCGACGATGAGCACCGTCGCGTCCTCGCGCGGAAGCAGACGACGAAGATGGCTCCTGACCCGGCCAGCATCACACATTCCGCTTGCCGCGATGATCACATGCCATCCACGCTGCCGCTCGATCTCGCGACTTTCCGCAGCGCTTTCGGTGAAGCGAAGGAGTCGCGACTCTCGCAGGCCCTTGAAAGGATTGTGTCCCGAGTCCCTGTGACCGCTGCGCAGAAAGACGTCAGTTGCCCTGATGGCCAGCGGGCTATCGAGAAAGATCTGTCCGGGCGGCGCCTCGGTGCTTTCCATCAGGGCGAGGAGATCGACCATAAGCTCTTGGGTCCGCTCCACTGCAAACGCGGGAATGAGCAACGGACCGCCAGCTGCGTGTGCAGTTCGCAGCTCGTCGCGTAAAATCCTGCGACGGGTCGCAGTGTCGAACTCTTTGCGTTCCGTTCCCCCATACGTACTTTCCACGATCAGGTGGTCGATATCCGACGGCCCATCAGGGTCGTCGGCGAGATCCCGATCGCCCGGGCCGACGTCACCCGAAAAGCAAAGTCTCAGGGGAGCTTCGTTTTCGTCATCCTGGAGTTCCACTTCGATCGAGGCGGCGCCGAGGATGTGGCCAGCGTTCCACCAGCGCGCACGAACCCCGCGAGCCACGCTAACCCATTCCTTCAGATGGACCGTCTGGAACTGGGCAAGAGTATCCCGAGCGTCGGCTGACGTGAAAACTGGCGTCAGATCGGCTTTACCGCGACGCCGGTTACGTCGATTGAGTTGCGACACTTCAATTTCCTGAATGCTGCCCGCGTCGGGCAGAAGGACCTCACACAAGTCTCGCGTTCCCTCCGTCGCGAAGACAGGCCCCACAAACCCAGCCAGCCGAAGCTTGGGAAGCAAACCGCTGTGGTCTATGTGGGCGTGCGTCAGGAGGACAGCATCCAGCGAGGCTGCATCAAATGGAAATGCGCCATAGTTCAGCTGCTTCAGAGTCTTTGTCCCTTGAAACATGCCGCATTCAACCAGGACCCGGGACTTACTGCTTTCAAGCAGCATGCATGCACCGGTGACGCAACCTGCGGCGCCATGGAAGCTCAGAACTGTCATCGCTTCACCATTTGCTGGTCTGTTGAGCCTCGCACGCGTGAGGTTAGCTAGGACAATCCCTGAAGTGCTTGAGCAAAAAGGTCTGCCAGATAGATCTCGCTCGTGGGCCCTGCGCATGAATCAGTGGAAATGATGCGTGTGGCCCCCGCTCGCAACACGCTCTCGGCCACCGTTGTATCGCCGAGCATGTGCGTAACGAAGACCGTGATGGATGCAGCCCCGGACGATCGCAGGATCGCTGTCGCCTCGCGCAGCGTCCCACCTGTTGAGCAAATGTCATCAACAAGCAGAATGGGACGTCCGGCGACCGGCAAATCCAACGGAGCCTCGATTCCCACATCGACGTCGCTGCGTCGGACCTTGCGAAAGGTCGCATGATCCAGACCCAGGGGGTCGGCGATTCGCGTGACCCAGGGGCGTGATTCAATGTCCGGCCCCACCACCAGCGTTTCTGGCGACGGTGGAGACGTGCGCAGGCGTGATACCAGAGCATCGGCTCCGAACAGATGTACGCACTCGCAGTTCGGAAACAGAGCTTCAAGCGACGCCGTGCGGTGCAGATGTGGATCCACGGTGATAATTCGGTCGAAGGCATCGTCCAGGAGGCCCGCCAGCACGCGTTGGCTGACCGGCTCGCCGCTCCGGAATGCCATGTCCTGCCGCATGTAGGGCAGGTAGGGAGCGACCAGGACCAGCCGCTTTACGCCATTACTCCGCCACGCATCGACTGAGAGCAGCAGTTCCAACAGTCTGGCATTAGGCTCATTGAGCGAGCGATAGACTAGCGTTGTTGAAGCGGGGGAAGGAATACGCGGCAAGACTTCGCCATCCGGAAATGTGTGCACGTCGACGAACGCCAGGGGGACCCGAAGCGCAGCCGCCAGCCTTTGCGCTTCAGCGGCCTGGTCACGAAATGCATGCAGGATCATACTCATCGGCCTGAGCTGCTGACGCGAAAGCCCGAATCTTCGCCGGCGGCTTCGCAGGCTGCCGAAAAGTCGGAATGATCAAGCCCATGAATGCGATAGAGAGGCTCGCCCTTTCGGATCACGTCCCCGCACTTCTTCTGCAGGTCAATCCCCGCGCCAGGATCGTATGGCGCTCCGGCCGTCCGCGCGATCCGGGCTATGCGAAAGCAGTCAATCTGACTCACGACCCCATCCCGGGGTGCAACTGCTTCAAAAACCAATGAGCCAATCGGAGCTGCTCGCGGGGGAGGGCCCTGAGCGGCGATGATCCGGTCGAACGTCTTGCGGGCTTCGCCGCTTTCGAGCAGCTCGCGCGCGCGCTGCTCTCCGCGGCCCCCTGCCAGACGTGGATCATGTTCCAGCAGGCGACCGGCAAGCAGGATCGATTTCTCGCGAAGATCAGCCGGCGCGTCTGACCTCCCATCCAGCACGGCCAATACATCGCGCGCCTCCAAGGCTGGGCCAACGCCAAAGCCAACAGGCTGGGCGCCGTCAGTGATGATGACCTCCGTGAGGAGCCCGAGGCGCGAAGAGACAAACTCAAACAGCTTGCGAATGCTCTGTGCGTGAATGTTTGACCGGATCTTTGCCGTCGGTCCCATGGGGATGTCGATCAACAGGTTGGTGGAGCCGGCGGCGATCTTCTTCGAAAGAATTGACGCAACCATCTGCTCTGGCGTGTCAATGGAAAGTGGTCTCTCGATGGAGATCAGTACATCGTCGGCAGGCGACAGGTTGATGTGCCCGCCCCAGGCAATGCACCCGTTGCAGCGCTCGACCACGTCCAGTATTTCATCTTCGGTGAGTTCGACGCGAGCCAGGACCTCCATCGTGTCGGCCGTGCCGGACGGCGAGGTAATTGCGCGGGAAGATGTCTTGGGCATGGTGAGTCCGTGCGCCGCCACGATCGGCGTCACGATCATCGTCGTCCGGTTACCAGGTATGCCGCCGATGCAATGCTTGTCGACGATAGTCGGGCGGTTCCATTTCAACTGGGCGCCGGCAGCCGCCATGGCGCTGGTCAGCGCCAGCACTTCGCTCGTTGTCATGAAGCTGGATGTTGCAATCAGGAATGCTGCGACCTCGATATCGGAGTAGCGATGAGCAGCAAGATCTTCCACAACGGCGCGGATTTCCTCTTTCGTCAGCTCTTCACCCCGGATCTTGGCGCGAACTGCATCAAGACTGACTGCCGGTGGCGCGATCGAAACATGCGCATGGTCGCCGGGTTTCACGCCGAGTCGGCGAAGGGCAGGTTGCGGTAACCCGATTTCCCCGGGGCCGAGGGCTTCGAGCCCGTCAGAGATCAGTACGTTCGCGACGATCCGGGCGCCGTTGACCCGAACCTCGACCTTCCGAAAGCCAGCCAGCCGTTCCGGCCTGAGCGCGTGACAGTCGCGCGACAGGATCACGACGTTCTCACCCATCGTGTCGAGGCTGACTGGACGGATCGTTAGCTGCGAGCGACCTGCTGACGATACATGACCTGCGCGTGTCCATGTCTTTTGCTGTGTCATTCCGAGCTACCCATGGTGCACAGCTCAAGAGCTGCGAAGCTGAATCGCCAGCGCCCCGGCAAGTTGCGCCAAAGGGGCGGAAACTGCGGTTCTGGCAGGTGCGAGACAGCATCGAGCGGACGCCCAGGTAGTCCAGGTGATCTTCTTGCCCGCATGTCTGCTTACCTTCCCGCCTCGACCAGATCCCCGTCCCGGATGGTATCGCCGGGGAAAAGGATGACAGCGTCGCCTTCGTTCAGCCCCCCGAGCACGACGCGGTGATGATCATCGCCGTCGCCGACCGCGACTTTCCGGAGCTGGCTGCGTCCATCAACCAGCGCAAACACAGCCCATCCACCATTGTGGCGCACCAGCGCGTCAGTTGGCACTCTCAAGACCCCGGTGGCCTGAAAGACCTGCACGGCGGCATCGACTTTGTAGCCATGACCAAGCCTTGGTGGGCTCCCGGAGCCAGTTAGGTCAACTACCACGTTGACCCGCTGTTCCTCGATTCCCAGGGCCGATACCTTCGTGCGGGCATAAGGCTCGATGAGACGCACGCGTCCCTCGATGGACTGGGCTCCAGCTCCGCTGACAATCACACGCGCGCCCTCCGGCATGAGCGCCACATCCTGAGACAGGAACTCTCCGACAATCTCCATATGTGAGGGATCGCCGATCTCCACCAACGGAGTTCCCACCAGGACGTCGCCCTCGCTTTCCTGCAGTACGCGCAGAACTGTTCCGTCAATCGGGCTTCTGATGGAGTGCGACGCCTGCGGGCCGGAGCGATATCCGGCCGCCGCCTCTGCGCGAAGGACATCGGCTTTGCGCGCGGCAACTTCAGCATCGGCGGCGGCCAGTGTCTGGTTGACGCGATCGAGGGCTGCCCGGGAGGCGAAGCCGGACTGCGTCAGGATCGCGGTGCGTTGCTGTTCGCCCCGCGCGAGGGCAAGGTTAGCATCTGCGGCGCGGACCGCAGCTCGCGCCGCGTTGAGGCCGCTCTGTGCCTCCGCAGCCAGTCGTGCATCCAGCAAGCTCGCAGCCGGCGAGCTGATCTTCGCGATTACCTGGCCCGCCTTCACCACATCGCCTGGTGTCAGGCTGATCCGTTCAAGGCGGCCGGTCACAGGCGCTGTGATCGAATGCAGGTTGCGAACTTCAGCCCGTGCTTCTTCAACAATCTCACGGGTCACTTCCCCCCGATCGACGAGAGCTGTCTGCACCGGCAGCGGACGCTGCCACAGCAACCAGGCCATAACGACTGCGAGCGCCAGTCCCGCGCCCGCCCACACGAGCGTCGACGTCGAGATCGTGTTCCGCTTTGGAGATGAGTGCGCCATAGCGCCTGCCTCGCAGAGATTATCCTGGCCTGCCTTGATGCGGGTCAGTCGCGCGCCTTCAGGACGCCGACCATGTCCAACCGATCAATGCCGGTCCGGACCAGCATCGCCGCTGTAGCCACACACCCCAGCGCAAATCCAATAGCGACGGCATGGCCCGTCGCGTTGAAGACGTAGGGGAACGAGTAGAGGTCGTTGGAGAAGAGTTTCATCAGCCACTCGCCTATCAGGGTTCCCGCAACGACCCCGGGGACGACGGCCAGCAAGCCCAAGGCTGCCAACTCTCCGACGAGTACATAGGATACCTCCAAGCGCGTGAAGCCAAGGACGCGCAAGGTGGCGAGGTCCCGCTCCTGCTCGGCAAGCGTGATCCTGGCGGCCGAAAAGGCGACGCCGCCGGCCATGACAGACGCAAACGACAGATAAATGAAATTCATGACGCCGACGCCCCGGTCGAAATTCTCACGCATCGAGCGTTCGGCGAGATTGATGAAGCTGGCGCCCGCCAGCGCCGGGGCTTCCTTGATCGCAGCATTGAAGCGGTCATACTGGGCAGCGTCGAAACGCACGTTGACACCGGTGATCCGGCCGGGCTCGCGCATCAACCGGGCGAGAGCGTCGATCTCCATGTACGCGGAAGCGCCAACGATCGGATCCACGATGGTTGCAACCCGGGCGTGGGTAATGAGTCTTCGGCCACTGGTTTGTTCGATCTCGAGCAGATCACCAGGCGAAGCGTTCAGCTTTTCCGCGAGCGCGCGCGCAAGTGTGATACCCGCCGCCGGTGGATGGGCAACCTCCAGGCGGGCATCGACGAGTCTGCTGAGCCGTGCATCTGGCAACAAGCCTATCAACGTCTCCTCGACGCTATTGCCGGCGTGATGGAGGATGACACGATCTGCCCGGCCGGGCTCGACAAGGATCACCCCAGGCAGGTTCATCACGGCATGCACAACGCCGATCTCCCGGGCGTCTACGAAGCTGAGTGAGACATCCTGCCGGTTGGCCTCCGTGAAGTTCACATGCATCAGTCTTTCCATCACAGCGGGGAACGTGCCAGCGAGAACCAACACTGCGATGGCCAGGGAGATGCCAATCACGGTGGTCGCCGACCGACGCGGAAAGCGAACGATCCGCCGCAGGATTATGCGGCTCTTGGCGTCGAGGCGGGAGCTGAAAGACCTCAGCATCGCGCTGTTGTTCCCGAAGGAGGTTGGGGGCGGCGGCGCCAGTGCTGCGGCGGGGGCCAGGCGGACGGCAGCAATGACAGCCGTCAGCGACCCGGCAATCGCGCAGGCGACAGCGATACCCAGGGCGCCTGCATACACCGCTGCAGAGGCTTCGAACTCCAGCCGGGGAAACCGGTAGTACTCCTGGTAAACCGAGGCCATCATGCGGCCCAGCATCCATCCCGCCACCGACCCAAGCGTGGCGGCCCCGGCCGCCATCACCAAGGCTCCCTTTGCGTAGTGCATAGCGACCGTACGGTCAGAATAGCCGAAGGCTTTCAGCAGACCGATATTCGATCGCTCGGCTGCTATGATGCGAGTGAGGGAGATATTCACCAGAAAGGCCGCGATGACGATGAAGAAGGTAGGCAGGAACGCTGCCATCGTTGCGAGCTGACCCAGTTCTTCCGTCAGAAAGCGGTCTGATGGCATGCGGTCACGATCATACGTACCTGCCGAGCCGTACGGTGCGAGGACTCCGTCGATCGCGCGCTTGACCTTCACAGAGTCGGCTTCGGGCGATAGCCGGAAAACTGCATTGTTAAATGCACCCTCGAGATCGTATGCGCGCGCCAACGCTTCTTCTCCCATCCACAAGACGCCGAAGCGATCCTGCTGCGGGAAGATCTCGCCGGGAGCGGTCACGAAGACAAATTCGGGTGAGTTGGCGATACCGACGATGCGAAACGTGTGCCTTTGGCCGTGAAGTGTGGCGGCCAGTTCCTCTCCCAGCTGAAACCCGTTCGCTGTTGCCAGCGCATCGTTGACGAGAACCTCCTCCGCGCGATCAGGATCAGGCCAGCGGCCTTTCGCCAGCGAAACATCGTTCACCCCCGGCCGGCCGATCTGCGGCAGCGAAATCAGATGGGCGGAGGCCGGCTCCCTGACACCGGGAAGATCCAAAAGCGCCAGTCCCGTCACACGTGTCTCGACGGCCGAGACGCCCGGAATGGCCGCCAATGCGCTGGCAGTGCTCGTGGGCGCCCGGACCAGGGAGACTGCCAAGTCGGCCATCTTGTAGGCCGCATAGTAGTTCAACCGGGTCCGTTCCAGCGATCCGCGCATCCCCACCGCCATGACGAGGATAGCGACACCACACCCGAGAACGAGCACTATGGCGATTGCATTGATCCTCATTTTCCAGAGGTCACGCAGCACTTTCCTGTCCAGAATCCGCATTCGCTTCACCACTCAAGGTCGGAGGGCGCAGCGCGGCGGCTGTTCGACTCAATGGACTGGATTCCGCCATCGAGAAATCTGACAACCCGGTCGCCAAGGCGCGCGACGTCCGCGTTGTGCGTAACCAGCAGCATGGTTGAGCCGAAGCGCTGGTTGACTTCGACCAATGCTTCGAGCACGCGCACACCCGTGCGAACATCCAGGGCGCCTGTCGGCTCGTCGCACAGCATGATAGCAGGCCGCTTCGCGATGGCCCGGGCGACGGCAACGCGTTGCTGCTCTCCCCCGGAGAGCTGCGCAGGAAAGTGATCAAGCCGCCCGCCAAGTCCGACAAGTTCGAGCGCTTCGGCAGCCGGAAGGGGATCGTCGGCGATCTCGTTCACCAGCTCGACATTCTCCCGCGCGGTCAGGCTCGGTATGAGATTGTAGAATTGGAAGATGAACCCAACGCGCTTGCGGCGATACTGCGTAAGTGCGTCGTCGTTCATGGATGCAAGGTTCTGATTTCCGAACCAGACCTCGCCCGATGTCGCTCGGTCGAGGCCGCCCATTATGTTGAGCAGAGTCGATTTTCCGGAACCTGAAGGCCCGAGAAGCACGAGCATCTCGGCTGGCTTCACGTCCAGGTCCACATCCCTTAGCGCGTGCACCGCAGCCGTCCCGTCCCCATAGCGTTTGCAGACCTTGCGCAGCGCATAGGTCAGTTCGCCTGTCGGATTTCCAGAGTGCTCGGTGACTTGCATGTTGGGTTGTTCGATACGCTTGCTGGTTCGCAGAAAGTCCATGGAGATCAACTTCCGAGTTACGTGATCTGCTGAGGAACCAGAAACGTCTGGCTCCTACGCTGTCCGTCGAAACTTGGCTCGTGTCAGGGCGGGGAAGGACCTTTCCCGATGCCTGCATATTGCGGTCTCCTCCGTCACCCGTTTTGCGATCGATCAACCACAAGCCGCACCCCTGGCGTCGCGGTCCCGACACCCTGCCTAGGGTGTTTTCAGCGGACCATTGAAAGCGAGCTGTAGACGAATGGCGTGAGTGCGTGAGCGATCGCGCCTGCAATGCTTGCCAGCGTGACGACCGCTCCAAACCGGAGACTGAAGCCAAGCGCACCACCGAAAGCTACGGCGGCCAGCTTGAACACCTGGTTTGCGAGAATGCCTATAAGGATGGCTCCGACGGCGGCCTCGGTGGCGAGGCCTGACATGGTAAGTCTGCCCACTGCCAGCGTCACGGCATCGACATCCACAAGTCCTGCTGTCGCGGCAAATACACCGAATCCATAAGAGCCCAGCCCGCGTGAGATGAGGTTGGCTCCGATCGTCAGCACAACAAGGACGACGGCAAATTTGGCAACGGACCACAAGTCCAACGGACTCTTGATCGCGGGATAGGGCGCCGTTGCCACCGAACTGGCGGCAGGTCGCGCAAGAACCCAGGCGCATCCGAGACAGACAGCCGCAGAAGCCGTGAGGGCAGGCAACAGGCGTGCGGCGACCGCGCTCGAGAACAGCGAAGCTACCGCCCCGCAGCGGATCAGGCTCACTGCGGCAGCCAGCGCGGCGGCGGCCGCACCACTGGAGGCGTCGAGCTCGGCGGAACGGACACGTCGCCCGAGATCGATCGTGACCACTGTCGAGGAGACAATCGCGCCGGCCAACGCTCCGATCATCAGCCCGGCGCGCTGTCCAAGCGCTCGTAGGGCAACATACCCCACAAAGCTCGCGGATGCGATCAGTATGGTGATCCACCACAAGGAGCGAGGTTCGATGGCGCCCCACGGGTCAACCGCGCCCTCCGGCATCAAGGGAAGGCCAATGCAGGTCGCCGCCAGGATAAGGAGAGCCGATCGCATCTCCTTCCAGGTGATCGACCGAACCCAGGTATGGAGTCCCTCCTTGAACGCCAGCACGATCGTGCCGGCCACAGCCACGGCGGCCGCCACGACGGTCTCGCCGACGACCGCATAGAGGCCGAGCGCGAATACCAGCAGCCCGGCCACCGTCGATGTAACTGAGTTATCGCCATCCTTTACCGCCTGGCGGAACTGGAAAGCGGCGAAGGCGGCGCCAAACGCGAGCGCCATGGCCGCCACTGGAGCTGCCCCTACAGTTGGGAGTAGCAATCCACACACGCCTCCCAGAAGGCCGATCAGCGCAAACGTTCTGATACCAGCAACGCGTTGACCGTCGCCGTCGTCCCGCTGCTTCCAGCCGCGCTCGACGCCAACAAGAAATCCGATCGTCAGTGCGAGGCCAACGCGCTGCAGGGGTTCAAGCCAGACAGGCTCATCCGGCACAGGCAGCTCCTGGAAGAATGACAGCACCAACCATAGCCGCCGGCTGAACAGCAGGACTGCGCAGGATCAAGAGAAGCCGCCGGAAGTCCGAGATACTGAAGGGGCTTTTCGACAGGGGGGACGCCCGGCTCCAGACCCGGGGCGGTTGAAGATGGGAAACAGTTTCGCGGAGTGATCAACCAGCCTGATAGCAGCAAATCCCAGTCCGGGTTGATCGAACTTCAGATCGATCGCCTCAAGTCAATGTTTGACCCTTTTGATTCCTTCCCAACGCCAACCCGCGACCTGTCGCGTGCCGCTGACGACTTCATCGTCGGGTGGACGCGGGAGTTGCCGCCGAAATCGGCGATCCGCTTAGGGCTCCATGTTGCACACGAGGAAGCGTCGTCCGTAGAACAGGCGGCCTTGAAGGCGGCCATATCGCGGCACTTCGATTACAAGGCCAACCGTGTAGACGGAGATCTCCGTGAGTTGATGGCCATAGGTCGACTGGCCGTCCTGATCGGTTTGTGCGTTCTGGGCGCCTGCATTGTCGCGCGGCAGCTACTGCTGAATGCGCGGCCTCAGGGCGCTGCCTCTGGAATTCTTGGCGAAGGACTGATGATTGTTGGATGGCTCGCAAACTGGCGGCCGCTAGAAATCTTTCTCTACGATTGGTGGCCGATCCAGCGCTCTGGTCGCAGCCGACGCCGTACAATCCCCATAGGCGCGCTCCCACCCGTCTCCCGCGGCTCCCTACACTCGGCGTTGTTGGACGCCGGCCACCGAGCATGCGGACACGTCTGGGCATGGCCGGCGTCCAACAACGCTAAAGGGGGCCCGCCTGATCAGCAGGGCAGAAGCGACCGGCAGTTCACGCGCGACCCTGCCATTGGTAACATCATTGGAAGGGCGCGAAGTTGGACCCCGAAGCGGACATTGCGTCCAAATATGCCTGCGCTCTGGCGTGTGTCGACGTAACCGGCAACAGCTCAGTCGTGTCACCTGACTTACAGGATCAGCCAGATCTTTTCCCGCCGAACGCGTTTGCTCGCGCCAGTTCGGCCGCGCGTTTGGGGGAGATGCCCAGTCCCGTAAGGCCGAGCACAAGCATATCTGCCAACTGCTGGCCGACATCACGCGCAGGCGTTCGGCGATCAAGGGCGCTCATCATGAGCACCTGGCAGAGACCGAGCCAGTAGAGCACGCCAAGTCGCCTCGCCTCCGGCCGAACCAGGCCTCGCGCGGCTGCTGCATCGATGTCGGTGCGCAGTCCCTTGTTGAGTGGATGCTCGCGCATTGTGGGAGACCCCAAGCTGCGCAGCAACGCCATGCTTCGCTTGGGTTGTTTTATCGCGAATTCCAGGCCGACCCGCATGCCGCCCGCGATGCGCTCAACTGGATCGCTCACAGACCCATTTGCCTCGGCAACCAGATGCTCCAGTTCAGCCCTGACTTCGGTCGCGATCGCGACGGCGAAATCCTGCTTGTCCGCGAAGTGGTTGAAGAAGCTGCCTTTCGCCACCCCGGCCGCAGCAACAATGTCATCGATGGGAATTGCATCTATTGGCCGATCAACAAGCAGGTCGAGGCCGGCGGAAATCAATGCCGCTCGCGTGCGAGTTGCGCGGGGAGAAAGGTCGGTTTGGCTGGCCATGCGATTTTCATACTTGACTATACGGTCAAACACAATCTAGTTGACCAAATAGTCACATACAGATCCAGGAGCACCGGCGATGGCGGTCACCAAGATCGAAGACATCGCGCACGTGCGCTTCGCTGCCCCCAATCTTTCGACGATGAAGTCGTTTCTCGAAGATTTCGGAATGGCATGTTTCGAAGATCGCGGGCGGTTGTACGGGAGGGGCAGTGACGGTCGCCCTTTCGTACATGTCACGGAGCCCGGGGAAGCCAAATTCCTCGCGGTCGGATTCCGCGCCGAAACAGTCGGTGATCTGGAGAAACTTGCAGCGCATGAAGGCGCCGTGATCGAAGACTCGACGGAACCAGGCGGAGGAAAAATCCTCCGTCTCACGGACCCTGATGGCTACGGCGTTGAGGTCGTTGCCGGGCAGGCAAACGGAGAGGCGACGTGCTCCTTCGAGGATAAGCAGCGAAACACGACCATGGTCCGCCCGCGCCAGCGTTCGACCGTGCGGTTCGATGCCGGCCCAGCTCATGTCCACCGCATCGGCCATGCGGTGCTAAAGGTGCGAGACTTCCGCGCGTCGGAAAAATGGTACAAGGATCGTTTCGGCTTCCTCACGTCTGATGAGGTTGAGGCCGCGACAGATGTGCCCGTCGGCGCGTTCATGCGTTGCGACCGCGGTGAAAAGCTAGCCGACCATCATACGCTTTTTCTGGCGCAACTGCCGGGTAAGCTCGGCTTGCTGCATGCCGCATTCGAAGTTGCGAATCTCGACGATCTGATGCTCGGCCACCGGCATCTGAAGACGAGGAAGTGGAAACCTGCCTGGGGCGTGGGCCGCCACATCATGGGCAGTCAGATATTCGACTACTGGAAAGACCCGTTTGGCAACGAACTCGAACACTGGACCGATGGCGACCTCTTCACCGCCGCTGATCCCCCGCAGAAAATGCCAATGAGCGCGCTGCTCGCTGTGCAATGGGGCAGCCCCCATCCGATGTTTGCGGGGAAACGGCCACCCAGGCCCGCGCTCATGTCATTTATTCTTGCCCTGAACCTGCGCCTGCAACGGCTTTTCAGCCGTCATTCAAAAGGACGGCCGGTATGAAGCTCGCAACATACACCACCAATGGGCGGACGCTGATCGGTATCGTCGTGGGCGAACAGATTGTCGACACGGGATTCGCAGGTGCGATGATCGACCTGATCCCCGATTGGGACACGCTCAGGCCCGACCTCGAGGGGCGGGCTGCAGCAGGCAGTGGCGTGCCGCTGTCCTCGGTGAAGCTTGAGGCGCCCATACAGCGCCCAGGGAAGATATTTGCCATCGGCCTCAACTACGCCGACCACATTGCGGAAAGCAAAGTTGAGACGCCGACCAATCAGGTCTGGTTCACGAAAGCGCAAACGTCCATCAACGCGCCATACGATCCACTTCTGATCGCGAGGGCCGGTCCATTCGTCGACTATGAGGTCGAGCTGGTCGCCGTGATCGGTAAGGGCGGGCGCAACATCAGCAAAACGGATGCGCACAAGCATGTCTTTGGCTATTGCGTCGGCAATGACGTCACCGAGCGCCTCTGGCAGCACCGCACGCCGCAATGGAGTCTCGGCAAGTCGTTCGACACGCACGCGCCTGTCGGCCCATGGATCACGACCAGCGACGAGATCACCGATCCGCATGCGATGGGGCTTCGTTGCTTCGTCAACGGCGAGAAGCGGCAGGACTCCAACACGAAGCATCTTGTCTTCAGTATCTGGGACCAGATCGAGCACCTGTCGCAGGCGATGACCTTGGAGCCAGGTGATCTCATCTTCACCGGAACGCCCGGCGGTATTGGCGCGGCGATGGATCCGCGCCAGTTCCTGAAACCTGGCGACATCGTACGTTGTGAGATCGACACGCTTGGCCAAATCGAGGGCGTCATGGCGGCGGAGGACTAAAGGTTGGTACACCCTCAAAAGACAAGAGTTGCAATTGTCGGCGGCGGGTATGGCGGTTACGCCCTCGCTATCCGCCTCGACGCCCATCTCGACGTAACCCTGATCGACGCGCGGGAGGCCTTCGTTCACAACGTGGCGGCGATCAGAGCAGTCGTCGATCCCGCGCTCACACGGCAGATCGTAATTCCCTACGACCGGCTGCTTAAGCGGGGCCGCTTCGTGTGCGGCCGGGTCATCGAGATTGACGCCCGTGGTGTTCGTCTCGCCAACGGAGCCGCAATCGAGGCGGACATCGTCGTCGTTGCTACCGGGTCGCACTATGCAGCGCCATTCAAGCCGCAAGGGGACAGCGCGGCCGAATTTTCCGTGCGGTTGGCGGAGGTTGCCGCGAAGGTCAGAGAAGCCGATCGCGTTGCGATCGTGGGTGCGGGCGCGGTTGGTGTCGAGCTCGCCGGTGAGATCAAGGCTGTGTTCAAGGACAAGCCGGTGGCGTTGCTCTCATCCACTGACCGACTTTTCCCGGGGTATCCTGCCAGGCTGCATGGTGAGATCGTACGTCGGCTCAGGGCGCTGGGCGTGGAACTCCATCTTGGTGATGGAGCGGTGAGGCTCGATGCAACGGACAATCCATGGTTCGGCGAGTTAACATTGGAAAGCGGCGCGCGCCTGTCTGGGCTGATATTTCCGGCGATTGGCGCGCGTATCGCCGAAAGCCCTGTGCACAGTTTGCCTGGCGTAGAGCGGCGCAGAAACGGACGGGTGGGCGTGGACGGCTGGATGCGTCCATCGCGTTTGCCTAACGTATTTGCCCTGGGCGACATCGCAGACACGGGTGATGCCATGACAGTGGTGGGCACGATGCGACAGGCCCCGTGGCTGGTGAAGACTCTGCGTGAGATCGCATCTGGAAAGAGCGTTGAGCAGCTAAAGCCTTACGCGCCCTGGCCGACTCCTCCCTTCCTACTGCCGCTCGGGCCGAGGCGCGGTGTCAGCGTCTTGCCGCTCGGCAAATCGGGCCTGGTGGTCGGTGACGGCATCACCTCTTCGATCAAAGGCAAGGCTCTCTTCATCCCACGCTACCACAAGGAGTTTGGTCGGCCATAACTGGCGAGCTCCTGCCCAATCAGCAGGGCAGAGGCCACCGGCAGCTATGAATCGACTAAGCCGGATTGCCACATCCTGCATTCCGGCGGCATTGGCCCCAAACCTGCCGGTCGTCGTTCAGGCTTGGGGCGGCCCGAAAGTTCTGGGGCAGGTCGGTATTCTCAGGCAATGATGGACCGTCGGGTTCAGGACCTGGACACCCAGAGGCTCCGGATTGGGGGTCATCGAGCTTGCTGTTACCTGGTTTCTGGAGTTGGATTGGAATAACCTTTCCCAGAGGGGTGTCTGATGCTTGTGCGCGTTTTCACTGTTTGGCTCGCTGCTTTGGCCGTCCTGGGAACAGCTGTTTCTGCAAGGGCGCAGAACGCAGCTGAATCCGGCGATGAAGTCGTGGTTTATGGCAAACCACTGGAAGACATCGTGCGGGAGTTTGTCGGTGAACTATCAGGCGCCCCTCAGGCAGACAGTCAGCTGGCGCGCTGGGACAGGGGTATATGTCCTGGTATTTATGGCCTTAAAGACCGGCAAACCGCTGAGCGCCTGATTGATCGTATGGCGGTACGCGCTTTCGAACTTGAGCTGAATGTCGGCGAGCCGGGCTGTTCTCCGGACATCGTGATCCTTTTTACTGACAACGTTTCGGTACTCACAGCCGGGCTTCGTAGTCGTCTGGAGCGGGTTCTCAATGAGAGGAATGTTTCGACATTTGGGCGCAGAGAATTGGCGGCCTTCGTGAACTCTGATGCACCGGTGCGTTGGTGGACATTCGCATCGACAAAATCGCGCCTTGGACTGGATATCGGTCCTGATCTTGGTGTGTACGATTTATCGCCGAGCCGTGTCCGCCCATTGACGCGGCAGGATATGTCCAAAACCCTCATTGTCGTTAACGCAAATCTTACCCGCAATCTCCGCGTCGGAACCCTTGGTGATTATCTCGCAATGGTATCACTGGCGCAGATTGATCCGGAAGCCGAGACAGCCGGCTACTCTACGATCCTGAATCTCTTCGCCGGGGGCTCTACTGAAATGACTGCCTGGGACAGGTCGTATCTTGAGGGGCTTTACGGTGCAACGCGTGCGGCCAGGAGCATCAGGCAACAGGAAGCAGAGATCCGCAGGACAATCATGAATGATCTGGACGAAACGGCGGCCGACGGGCCCTGATTGTTCGGCTGTCGCGTTGCAGTTTGTCAGGAGCCTGATTCAAGCCTGAGATCGGCCGGCATGAAAGGCCTCTTTTGCACCGTCCCGTTAACCCCGGAGGCTGTTTGGTTTGAGGCAGGCTGCGACGGCTTCAGCTTCGACCGGCAGTAAGTGGGCGATCTCCGGCCGGAGGAGGCGAGAAGGAGCGAGGGGCTGGTTTGAAGCGACCTCGCCGGCTGTCACAAGACGCTCGCGCGGGCGGAACTGGCGCGTACTGGGCGGTCCCGGGTGTTGTTTCAACCGCTCCAGGTCCAAAGCGCGGATGGGATGTCACTGTCTCGGATTCGACGCTCTAGCTGTGGACTCTCAACAGGTTGTCCTCGGAGATGCCGAGGCGGCTGATGGGTGTTCGGGACTTTATCCCGGCGTGTGGGCGATGCCAGTTGTATCTGTGCGTCCAGACGGGAAGGTCGGCGGCGCGCTGGTCTGAGGTGTCGTAGGCTTTGGCGTAAGCCCATTCCCTGAGGCTTGTCTGGATGAAGCGTTCGGCCTTGCCGTTAGTGCGGGGCGT
>CAIMMO010000093.1 GCA_903842595.1 uncultured Alphaproteobacteria bacterium | reverse complement strand
GGATCGCAGAAATAGACCTGGACGTTGGTGGCCACGGTGAAGCGGGCATGCCGGGTCAGTTCCGATCCGCGATCCCAGGTCAGGGTACGCATGAGCTGATCGGGCATGAGCTGGACCTGGCGAGCGATGGCGTCCACGACGTCTTCGCTGGTCTTGGCGCCGATCCGCACGAGCTGCACAAAACGCGAGCGCCGCTCGACAAGTGTGGCGATCCGCGACGAGACGCCGCCCATCAGCAAGTCGCCCTCCCAATGACCTGGCACCGCGCGATCCTCGGCCTCTGCGGGCCGATCCCGGATCGAAACCGCGCCCGGGATCAGGCTGCGCTTGATGCCTTGTGAGTGCGCGCCATGCGCCCTACGCATCAGCTTTCTGGATCGCAACGCCCCCAGGAGTTCACGCCTCAGAACGCCTCGGGCCTGGATGAACAGGCTCTTGTAGATCGTCTCATGCGACACCTGCATCGTGCGCTCCTGCCCATGGCTGCGCTTGAGCCAGCCGGCAATCTGCTGCGGAGACCACTTCTGCTCCAGCTTGGCGGCCACCAAGGCCTGCAATTCGGGCCGCTGCGCAAGCAGGCAGAGCTTGGGGCGGCGTGCGCACCGCATCGCCCGCTCCTGAGCCCCCAGCGCGCGATAACTCTCCCGTCCGCCGCCATGGGCGACCTCGCGGCTCACCGTCGAGGCGCTGCGTCTCAGGCCGCGCGCGATCGCGCGAAAGGATTGCCCCGAGACAAGGCCCCGCGAGATCTCCTCGCGCTCCGCCATCTTAAGCGCAGAGGATCTCTCACGACGCTCACGCGGTCCGATCCCGCCGCCGGCGCGGAGAGTATTGAACACATTCGGCGTCGAGCGCTCCAGCGCCCGACCAATCTCCGCCAACGTCTCGCCGCGCTTCCAGCGCGCCCACAGCTCCCGCCGTTGCTCGTCCGTCAACCGACCCGCCCGACCCATCCCAACCTCGCTTCAACCGCTATATCCATAGCTGTTGCGCCGACCGGTTGAGACCGCCGTGTCCCGACTTTCCTAAAGGCTGCAATGGTACACCTAGATGAATTACATATGGCGACCCCTCTTTGCAGTTTTTGGGATTTTATCTTGCATGCTGACATATGTTGCTTATCGAGAGAACGTTATCTCGATAAATCAATCGTCCGTACTATATGGACTTTTGAGTCTGGCCTCGACCCTGATGGCCATTTTCTTTTGGCGACGGCGGGAATAGTATTACGGTGGGATTTACGGTGACACTTTACTTAACCCCTTAGTTCACTGATTCATGATTCGCCGCGCCAGGGGCTAATTAAAGCGTCACCGTAACTAACTCCCCACCTCCCCTTTTTAGGGCGGGTGACGCGGTCTGGATCAGATGGCCAACCCTGCGGTATGATAGATGCATACCGCACCTGCCCGAGGCCTGAGCCACGATGTCTACTATCGCAAAACGTACAGTCAGCCTCCCAAGCGAACAGTCCGAGTTCATCGACGCAAAAGTCGCGGCGGGCGACTACGCCTCGGCAAGCGAGGTCGTCCGCGCGGGCCTGCGCGCACTCAGGGAACGTGACGCCGCCGTGGAGCGCTGGCTCAACAAGGAAGTCGCGCCCACGGTTGACGCCATGGCCTCCGATCCCGCACGCGCCCGCTCATCCAGCCAGGTGTGGGGCACCATCGCCGCGCACCACGCGGAGCGCGTGAAGGCTGGCCGTTGATCATTCGGAGGGTCGTCTACGCTCCGGAGGCGGAAGTCGACCTACTGATGCTCTATGACGACGTAGCCGACGCGGCTTCCTCTCTGGTAGCGATGCGCTATCTCAACCGATTGGAGGCATGGCTGGCGCGTTTCTCGACCGCCTCAGAACGCGGAACGCGCCGCGACGACATCCGGCCCGGCTTGCGCACCATCGGCTTTGAACGGCGGATCACGGTGGCGTTCACG
>CAIMMO010000092.1 GCA_903842595.1 uncultured Alphaproteobacteria bacterium | reverse complement strand
CTCGCATGCGCTCTATGCGGGATGTCAATTCTTGCGGCATTAACGAACCCATTCCAAGATAAGAGCCATGTCCGCTGCGGAAGACTACATGCGGAGCTACCGCGTCAAGTTCGTCGATGTCCGCGTCAACCCTCCGGGGGGGCGCCGGAAGGCGGGCGCGTACGTGCAGCGCTGCCAGCACAAAGGATGTGACGAGCTGGGCCTGTGCAAGGCGCCCAAGCCGTTCTCGGCGCGTGTTGTCCAGATCCCGGGCCAGGAGGCCGCGATCGAAGACCATCACTGGTTCTGCCAGCGCCACGCTTCGGAATACAATGAGAATTTCGATTTCTTCGAAGGCATGACTGAAGACGAGATCACGGCGTTCCAGGCCTCGGCAGGCCACGGCCACAAGCCGACCTGGCGGTTTGGCGGGGGCCCGGTGGGCGCCGAAGGCCGTGCGGCGCGCATGGCCAATCCCAAGGGATGGCGCGGGGCCAAGGACTGGCTCTACAACGGCCATGTCGGCAAGGGGGGCGATGCGGCAAACGCCGAAGCGCGTGGCCGCACGCGTCTTCAGACCCGCGCGCTCGATGAAATGGGACTGCCGCACAATGCCCAGCCCGCACAGGTGCGCGAGCGCTACAGCTTACTGGTAAAGCAGTACCATCCCGATTCCAACGGCGGCGACCGCTCGATGGAACACCGGCTGCACGTGGTCATCCGCGCGTTCAAGGCGTTGAAGTCGAGCGGCCTGGCTTAAGCGCTGACCCGCGGCGCCGTAGCTCGCGCCATCTCACGGAACAGCGCGCTTCGGCGGAGAAGGCGTTTGACCGCAACGCAGCGCTTTACCGGCATTGACAGTGCTTCAACACCTGGACCCGAATTCGCCGAAAGGCGCCACCCGCCACCAGCGATGCGGCCCAGATCCGAAAGCTCCAAGATGCCCCGCGCCTTTCACGCCTTGGCGAAATGCGGGCCATGCTGACCTTTGCAGAACAAGCCCGTGCCGCAGTGTGCTGGCGCTTCGCCAAAGCCGCCGCGCTGGCCCTGCAAGCCGGCCTCTTGCGGACTGTCGTTGCATGATATACTTTTTGCCGATGTATATCTTTACAGGTTTTTGACTATGCAAGTCGCGAAATGGGGCAATTCGCTCGCCGTTCGCCTCCCTCAAAGCGTCGTTGACGCGTTGGATTTGAAAGACGGCGATCGCATCGAAATCCAGGTCATGGGCGCGCGCATGCTTGAAGTTGAAAAGAAGCCCGCGCCCATCGACTTGCTGACGCGACTGCGCAAGCTGCGCGGACGTCTGCCGGTTGACTTCAAGTTTGACCGGTTGGAAGCCAATGAGCGGCGCTAAACGCCCGTTCCTCGACACCAACATCATCGTGTACCTGATGTCTGGCGACGTCGCCAAAGCGAGCAGAGCCGAGAGCCTCATCGCCGGCGGGGGCGTTATCAGCACTCAGGTGCTAAATGAGTTCACTTCCGTCGCTCGTCGTAAGCTGGCGTTGAGCTGGCCCGAGACTGAAGAAGTTTTACAAGCGCTGAAGGCCAATCTTGAGGTCGTCCCGCTGACGCTCAGCATCCACGAACGCGCCCTCGCCCTGGCCTGCGCCCACGACCTCAACATCTATGACGCATCGATCGTTGCCGCCGCACTGGAGAACGGTTGCGATGTCGTTGCGAGCGAGGACATGCAGCACGGACAGATGTTCACGGGCTTGCGTATCGCAAATCCATTTCTTTGACGTGTGCGGGCGCTTGCTTTACGAGGTGGCGGCCGCGATTGCAGTGCTTATCTGCCGCTCCTGCCCCGCCCGGTTCATTCGGCAGGAGATCGCCGAAGGCGGTCGTAGCTAACGTCGTCATCGGGTCTCGGCCAGCGACTGGCGCGAGTGTGGCGGGTCGCGGCCGTTCAGGCGTCACACCATCGGCTCTGGCTCCCACAGTTCGATGCGCGTGCCTTCGGGGTCGCTGATGTGGGCGAACCTGCCGTTCGGCTCGGGCGGCAGCACCTTCGCTTCGACCCCGTGCCTGGCGCAGCTTGCGAGGATGCCGTCCATGTCATCGACCGCGAGGTTGATCATGAAGTCCTTGGTCGATGGCTCGAAATAGGTGGTGTCCTGCTTGAAGGGCGCGAAGACCGTGCCAGCGCCCGGGTGGGCGGCCATGGCGTCCGGCGTCATGAACACACCGCCCCAGTCATGGACGTGAAGACCGAGAACGTCCCGGTACCAGCTGATGAGCGCGGCCGGGTCCTTCGACTTGAAGAAGATGCCGCCGACCCCGATGACCTTCGCCATATCCGGTTTCTCCCGCGCGATGCCGATGGCCTTATCAAGGGCCCTCCAGGGCGCCCATGCAATCGTCCGAAAGGGTGATTTCCGTGAAATGCAGGACGATTCGTCAGACATGGGTGCGAAACGCCGCTTACGTGCTGCGTTGCAATGTGTCCGCCGGAGCGACTATATCCGAGGTCTGGATACGAGAGATTTTCCTCCCATGGCCGTGACTGACGCTTCCGACGCCCTGATCCCGCTCGCGCCCACCAAAGAGGTGGACGCGAAGAAGACGTTCGGGATCGACCTCGACTGGAAGGTTCCGGCCTTTGCGGAGAAGTCGCCTTATGTGCCCGATTTCGACCCGGCCTATCAGTTCGACGGGCAGACCACGCGGGCGATCCTCGCGGGTTTCAAATACAATCGCCGCGTGATGATTCAGGGCTATCATGGCACGGGCAAGTCGACGCACATCGAACAGGTTGCGGCGCGGCTGAACTGGCCGCTGATCCGGATCAACCTCGACAGCCACGTGTCGCGCATCGATCTCGTCGGCAAGGACGCGATCGTCCTGAAGGACGGCAAGCAGATCACGGAGTTCCGGGAAGGTATTCTTCCCTGGGCGCTGCAGCGGCCGATCGCTCTGGTGTTCGATGAATACGACGCAGGGCGCCCGGACGTGATGTTCGTCATCCAGCGCATTCTTGAAGCATCAGGCCAGCTGACCCTGCTGGACCAGAACCGCGTGATGAAGCCGCATCCGTGGTTCCGCCTTTTCGCGACGACGAATACGGTGGGCCTTGGCGATACGACGGGCCTCTATCACGGCACGCAGCAGCTCAATCAGGGCCAGCTCGACCGCTGGTCGGTTGTGACGACGCTCAACTATCTCGAGCACGATGCGGAAGTGGAAATCGTGTCGGCCAAGGTGCCCGATCTCGACAAGGCGACCGTTTCCAAGATGGTGCGCGTGGCCGACATGACGCGGAACGCCTTCATCGCCGGCGACATCTCGACCGTGATGAGCCCGCGGACCGTGATCACCTGGGGCGAGAACACGCTGATCTTCGGGGACATCGGTCTCGCTTTCCGGATGACGTTCGTGAACAAGTGCGACGAGCTCGAGCGTCCGGCGATTGCGGAGTTCTACCAGCGCGCCTTCGCCAAGGAGCTGCCCGAGAGCGCGGCGATGGTGAAGGTGGCGTGAGCGAGTTCTCGATCACCCGCGCGACGGAAGCCGACGCGCCTGACCTCGGCATCATCGGGCCTGCCGCTTATGCGGCCG
Source organism: uncultured Alphaproteobacteria bacterium (assembly GCA_903842595.1). Taxonomy (GTDB): domain Bacteria; phylum Pseudomonadota; class Alphaproteobacteria; order Caulobacterales; family Hyphomonadaceae; genus UBA7672. Next base: position 16,689 of record CAIMMO010000092.1, on the reverse strand, counting down.
CCTACCATGACGATTGGGATGACGCGGTCGGGTTCTTCCACCAGCTGAAGACGTTTGGCGAGCATGCGATGGTGGCGACGCTGGCGCGGCCTGAGGCGCGGGTGTGGATTGCGCGCCAGGAAAGCGCGGGCATCGGCTTCCTCACCATGTTCGTGGGGTCGCGCGAGCCGATCAACAGCCGTGATGGCGGGGCCGAAATCCCGCGCATCTACCTGCTGCCCGGCGCGCGGCGTGGCGGTGTCGGCAAGAAGCTGCTTGAAGCGGCAGAGGCGCAGGCGAGAGCCGAAGGTTGCACCTATGTCTGGCTCGATGTGATGGAACACGCCGAGTGGGCCATCGCCGCCTATCAGCGCTGGGGCTTCACGGACATCGGCGGCAAGACATTCTCCGGCGCCCTGCGCCCGGGTCGCAGTCGCGCGATGCGCGTGATGGCCAAGGAACTCGGCTAGGACTGCGCCCGGCGCAGAACGTCAAACGGCGCGGGGAGTGTGCAATGGACTGGAAGCTCCTCCTGATAAGCGTGGCGATGCTGCTCGCCGGCGGTCTGCTCGCATGGCGGTATCGCGGATCGAAGTTCGGCTCCGAGCCCGGACCCGGCTGCGCCATGGCTGTTGCACTGCTCATGCTGCTGACGGGCGTGCTGACCCTGTTCGTCACGCTGCTGTTTCGGGTGACGATCTGACACGCTGATTTCCCGCGCCGGCTTTCGCGCCTATGATCATGACAAGCAACCGGGAGGCCGTGATGGCTGGAAACATGATCCGTGTGACGAGCCGTGACGGGTTCGAGTTGGATGCCTGGCATGTGAAGCCTGCAGGTCCGCGCAAGGGCGGCGTGATCGTGATCCAGGAAATCTTCGGCCTGTCGGATCATATCAGGGAAATGGCGGAGCGATTTGGGGCGGCCGGATACGAGGCGGTTGCCCCTTCGATGTATGATCGCGCCGAGCCTGGCTTCATCGTCCAGCCTCGGGACCTGGCGGCCGGCATGGCCCGCGGCGTTGCGCTCGCAACCGGCAATGGTCCCGACAACGCGCTCAACGACATGGGCGGCGTGTTCGACATGCTGAAGGCGGCGGGCAAGGTATGCATCACCGGCTATTGCTATGGCGGCACGATGAGCTGGCTGGCGGCGGCGCGCCTGGACGGGCTGTCGGCTGCGTCCTGCTACTACGGCGGCAACATTGCGCAGATGCTGGGCCTCAGGCCGCAGTGTCCGACGATCTGCCATTTCGGCGCAAAGGACGCGCATATCCCGCTCGTCGGCGCGGTCGACAGGATCGAAGCGGCGCATCCGGATGTCCCGGTCTACATCTACGATGCTGGCCACGGCTTTGCGCGGAAGGATTCGACCGACCATGATGCTGCCTCGGACAGGCTTGCGTTCGAACGGACGCTTGAGTTGTTCGGTCGAGCGGGATGAAGCTGATCTTCATCTGGGGTCCTGCGGCGTCGGGAAAGCTCACCGTGGCGCGGGCGCTGTCAGCGCAGACCGGCATCACGCTGTTTCACAACCATCTGGTGGTTGACGCGCTGCTGGAGAGATTCCAGTTCGGCGACCCGGAGTTCGTGCGTCTGCGTGAGGCGATGTGGATGACAGTGATCGATACCGCCGCATGTTCGGGCAAGTCCCTGGCCTTCACTTTCCAGCCAGAGCCGACAGTCGCGGCTGGCTTTGCCGACCGCGTGCGGACAGTCGTTGAGGGGGCCGGTGGAGACGTGAAATTCGTCCGGCTCACCGTGTCCCGCCATGAACAGGAGCAGCGGATCGGGGCCGAGGGCCGGAAGGAGTTTCGCAAGATGACGTCTGTCGCGCTGCTACGGGCGCTGCGTGCTGACTTCGAGCGGAGCGAAGCGGAAATGCCGCCGGCCGATGTCACGATCGATACGGAAGCGGTGTTGCCGGACCCGGCAGCAAGGCGGATAGCGGGCGCTTTTGGACTGGACGCAGCTGCGCCTGGGTAAATAGCGTCCGCCATCGCCTGGCGATTTGCCCGGGGATGGCGGGGCGTTGCTTGGGCTCAGCGATTGTCGTCGGTGACGGTTCCTGCGATCGCGCCGGCGGCAGCGCCGATCGCCGCACCACGCTCAGCATCGCCGTCGCCGGTGTTGTTGCCGATGGCCGCACCAGCGGCGCCGCCGACTGCTGCACCCGTGAGTGTCGAGCAAGCGCTGATCGAAGCGGCGACGACCGCGACGGCGACAAGAGTTCTCAAACCAGACATGTCATTCTCCCAGTAGCTGGAGTTCCAAACGCACGTCCGATTGCCGCGTTCCTGATTTGGGTTGGTCAGGCGCCCAAACGATCCGTAATCTGGGGTGGATGAGGCAGGGGACGCCATGAACGGTCGGTCAATCGCGATTGCGGGCGGAGGAATAGCAGGGCTCGCGTGCGCAGCCCTGATGGGGCGAGCGGGCGCCAGGGTGGTCGTTCATGATCGCATGGACGCCCCGGCGCCGGTCGGCTCCGGCCTCATTCTCCAGCCCGTTGGCCTCGCCGTGCTTGACGAGATCGGCGTGGGCGATCGGCTGCGTGCGCTCGGCGCGCCTATCAGGCGGCTGTTCGGACGCGTGCAGCCATCGGGTCGTGTTGTGCTTGATGTGCGCTATCGCGCGTTGGGCGGCGGTGCGGGCGAGGGGCTGGCGGTGCATCGCGGCGCGCTCTTCGAAGCGTTGCTGCATGCTGCGCGGCAAGCGGGTGTCACGTTCGAGAGTGCGTGTGACGTTGCAGGTGCAGCTGATGGCCGGCTCCTGTTGCGAGGCGGCGCAACGACGGCGAAGTTCGATCTTGTCGTCGATGCGCTGGGCGTCAGGTCCGCGTTGTCGCACACCCTGCCGCTGCCGCCCCTTCCGTTCGGAGCACTTTGGGGCAATCTCGACTGGCCTGCCGGAAGCGCGTTCGACGCGATGGCGCTGGAGCAGCGCTATGAGGCGGCGCGCAGGATGGTGGGCGTGCTTCCGATCGGGAGCGTCAGGCCAGGCGCGCCGCGGCAGGCGGCGTTTTTCTGGAGCCTGCGCCACGCCGACCTTGCCGCGTGGCAGGAAGGAGGGCTCGAGGCCTGGAAAGCTGACGTTATGCACCTGTGGCCGCAGACCGCCCCATTCCTGGCGCAGGTCACCCGGCGCGAGCAGCTGATATTTGCGAGCTATTGCCATGGCACGCTGCGCTCGCCGCTGAAGGATGGTGTGGTGCACATTGGCGACAGCTGGCATTCGGCAAGCCCGCAGCTTGGACAGGGGGCCAACATGGCGCTGCTGGATGCGCTGGCTCTGGCCCGCGCCATGGAGCGCCACGCGGACATCGCCACGGCGATGGAGGCCTACGCCCGGGCCCGGCTTGTGCATATTCGCATCTACCAGCTGGCCTCGTGGATGTTCACGCCCGCCTACCAGAGCGATAGCGATGCCGCGGCGTGGTTGCGCGATTGGGTGTTGGCGCCCGTCTCGAAGCTATGGCCGGCGCCCAAAATCCTTGCCGCGCTTGTGGCCGGCGCGATCGGGTCGCCGCTGGCCGCCATCGACGCGATTGGGGACGGTTGACGGCCCTTCCCAGCGGGGCGGGCGGGCCGTAAAGGTCGGACCATGAGCAAGGCCATCGACCGTGCAGACGTCTTCAAGTCAGCCCTGAGCGCTGCGACCCGCGCGATTGCCGGGCAGGACGAGCTTGGCGTTGATTTTTCCGTTGATGGCGGCCGGATCAGCGAAGGCCAGATCACGCTCACAACGCCGCCCAAGGATCTGACGATGGCGGCTGCCGCCCGGGCGCGCGGCCAGGCGGATGCGCTGGCGCTGCGCGTGGCGCACCATGATGCGCGCGCCCATGCTCGGGGCATGCCCCAGCGCGAGGATGCGCGTCGCCTGTTCGAGGCAGCCGAGCGCGCGCGCATTGAGTCGATCGGCGCCGCGGCGATGGATGGCGTGGCGGAGAATCTCGACTCCGTTCTGCAGCAGCGCTGCGAGCGTGCAGGGTATTCGCGCGTGACGGACAAGAGCCGCGCGCCGATGGATGATGCACTCGAGTTCGTGCTGCGCGAGGTTCTGACGGGCCGCAAGCTGCCGGCCGCTGCAGAATCGGTGGCTGCGGTCTGGCGGGATGAGCTCTCCGAGAAGGCCGCTGGCCCGTTGGCGCAGGCGCGCGCCAGCATGAACGATCAGGCGGCGTTTTCGGCGCTGATGCGCGACCTGCTGCGCGACCTCGGGCTTGGCGATGAAGCCTCGCGCCAGACTGACGATGAGGACGAGAAGGGCGAGGACGACGAGGAAGGCGAGGCAAAGTCCGAGGCGCCCGACGAGAGCGAAGGGGATGGCGAGGGGGAAGGTGAATCGCAGGAGCAGGAGTCCAGCGACGCCGGCGAAGGCGAACCCGGCGACCAGATCGAAGCGACTGCCGCCGACGACTCAGACAGCGACATGGAGGCCGCCGACACCGACGACGAGGCGGACGCGACGCCTCTGCGCCCCAACTGGCGTGACAGCGACGCATTCAAGTCGGAGTACAAGGCATTCACGACGGTCCATGACGAGGTGAAGAGCGCAGACGAGCTCTGCGATCCCGAGGAGCTGACGCGCCTGCGCGCCTATCTCGATGCGCAGCTGCAGGGGCTGCAGGGAGCCGTGTCCCGCCTGGCCAACCGCCTGCAGCGGCGGTTGATGGCCCAGCAGAATCGTTCGTGGATGTTCGATCTTGAAGAAGGCGTGCTCGATACATCGCGCCTGACGCGCGTGATTGTCGATCCGACCGCGCCGCTGTCATTCAAGATGGAGGACGAGAGCAAGTTCCGCGACACGGTGGTGACGTTGCTCCTCGACAATTCCGGGTCGATGCGCGGGCGGCCGATCATGGTAGCGGCGCTTTGCGCTGACATTCTTGCGCGGACGCTGGAGCGTTGTGGCGTGAAAGTGGAAATCCTCGGCTTCACGACGCAGGCGTGGAAAGGGGGGCTGTCGCGCGAGGACTGGATCAAGGCGGGCAAGCCGGCGTCCCCCGGCCGGCTCAACGACCTGCGCCACATCATCTACAAGAGCGCCGATGCGCCGTGGCGTCGCGTGCGGCGCAATCTCGGCCTGATGATGCGCGAGGGCCTGCTGAAGGAGAATATCGACGGCGAGGCGCTGCTCTGGGCGCATGACCGGCTGATGGGCCGCGCTGAGCAGCGGAAGATCCTGATGGTGATCTCGGACGGCGCGCCGGTGGATGATTCAACATTGTCCGTGAACGTCGGCAATCCGCTGGAGAAGCATCTGCGCGAGGTCATCGCGCACATCGAGGGTGAGTCTCCGATTGAACTGATCGCCATCGGCATCGGTCATGACGTCACCCGCTGGTATCGCCGCGCTGTCACCATCGTCGAGGCCGAGCAGCTGGGCGGCGTGATGACCGACAAGCTGGCTGAGCTGTTCGGCGAGGAAGAGGCGAAGAAGGCGAAGTCGTCGAGCCAGGGATCCGACCAGCGCGACCGGCGCGGCGCGCGGGGCGCCGTGACAACCGGGCGAGCGGTGAAGCGCACAACGTTCGGCGAAGTCACCAAGGGTCGGAGTTCGGCGCGGTGAGGGCCTGGGTCCTCTCACTTGTCGCTGTCGTGCTATCAGGATGCGCGAGTGTTGCCGGGAGCAGGGATGTGAGCATCGACGCATTGGCGCAGGACTATGTGCGGCTGGCGCTGGAGATCGACGCGCATGAGAGCGGCTATGTTGATGCATACTATGGGCCTGAAGCGTGGCGTGAGGCGGCGCGTCGCAATCCGCGCGAGCGCGCCGCGCTCAAGATGGAAGCCGATCGGATCGTGGCGGCGCTGAGGCTGCTTGCAACGGCCGGCGGTGAACCTGGCCAGCGTGCACGCGTGATGATGGCCAACACATCAAGCGCGCGATTCAGGCTCGACATGATCGACGGCAAGCGCACGCCATTCGTCGAGGAGGCGGAGGCGCTGTTCGAGCTGCGCCCCAAATTGCGGCCGCTCTCCGATTTCGACGCAGCGCTGGCGCGGATCGAGACGCTTCTCCCGGGGCCGGGTCCGCTGTCGGAACGTGTCGGGGCTTTCCGGGCCCAGTATTCGGTGCCCGATGATCGCCTCGCCGATGTCATGCATGCGTCGATCGACGAGTGTCGCAAGCGCACGGCAGCGTTTATCCCGCTGCCGGCCGGCGAGAATTTCTCGATGACGCTGGTCAACGACAAGAGCTGGGGAGCGTACAACTACTACAAGGGCGGAAATCAGAGTCTCATCGAGATCAATACGGACCTGCCGGTGTCGATCGGACACGTGCTCGTGCTCGGGTGCCACGAGGGATATCCGGGGCACCATGTGCAGGGGATTTTCAACGAGCGGAACTATCGCGAGCGCGACTGGGCGGAATACTCCGTCATGCCGCTCTATGCGCCGGCAGCCCCCCTGAACGAGGGCGGGGCTGACTTCGGGGTCGATCTCGCTTTTCCAGGCGATGAGCGGCTCAGGTTCGAGATGGAGGTGCTCTATCCGCTCGCTGGCCTGGACCCGAAGATGGCGCCGGCGTTCGAGACGCTGAGACGCGCCACGGGTGAGCTGGACGGCGCGCTGTTGCGGGTTTCTCAGATGCATCTGGATGGCGAGATCGATCGGGAGCAGGCCATTACGCTGGCGCAGAAGTACCGGCTCGCTTCGCGGGATGTGGCGGAGCAGTCGCTGAGGTTCGATGCGGCCTACAGGTCCTACGTGATCAACTATTCGGTGGGCGAGGATCTGGTGCGCGCCTATGTCGACCGTCATGGCGGCGACCAGAAAGCGCGGTGGGCCGCCTATGTCCGGATAATGTCGACGCCGACGCTGCCGGCTGATCTCGCGAACTGAGCATGTTGATCCTCCGACAGGTTGCGGCGGTCGTTGTGCTGGCCTGCGCCGTGTGCGGAGCTGAGGCTCAACCTGTGGAGGGCGGCTTCAAACCAGACTATCTCGATCCGCTGTTGTCCGGTTCCTGCCCGCAGGGCGCCAGGCCGCGCGAGCCCGACGCCATCGACATCCGTGTGGCGCAGGTACCGCTGCAAATGCTCAACCCGATGCGCAAAACCATCGGCCAGCTGAGCTTCGTCGGCGGTTTTCACCTCACCAGCAAAGACAAGCGGTTTGGGGGCCTGTCGGGCCTCGATCTGCTCGATGATGGCCGCTTGCTTGCGGTGAGCGATGCAGGCGACTTCGTCTGGATCGCGCTTGATGACGACGGGACGAGCCCTGTGTCCGCCAGCATTGCCGGGATGAGCGACAGGGACGGGCAGTCACTGCGCGGGAAGGCGCGGGGCGATGCCGAGGGGCTCGCGGTGATGGATGGTGTGGCGCTGGTGTCGTTCGAAGGCGATCATCGCGTGCTGGCGTTCGAGGTCGGTCAGTGCGGCGCGGATGCGCGAGGCGTTCCCGTGGCGCTCGACGCGGGAGGCCTCCCGGCAGCAATGGCGCGGCAGTCAATCAATGCCGGTGGCAATGGGGGCGTGGAGGCGCTGGCTGTCGCGCCGGGCTGGTTCATGATGGCCGGCGTTGAGTCGAAGGCAGGTGATGCGAGCGCTGTTTCGGTACGCGCCGTCGAGGCGGCGCCTGAATTCGATATCAGGATCGGGGAGGGCGCGCCGGGTGTTGTCGGTCTGGATCTGATTCCGAATGTGGTGAGTGAAGGTGGCTTCACCGCCTATAGCCTGCACCGATCGACGCGGGCGCTGGCGAGCGAGGTGATTGTTCTGGCTGAAACCGAGTTTGAGCGCGGCCTCGACCCGTCAGACCGGCCGGCCCGCATCACGCGCGAGATGGATGAGCGGTCACGGGTGCGGTTCAGGCCTGTCGCCTCCCGAAAGCTTGCCGCGATGAACCCGCTTGTGACGATGGACAATTTCGAGGGGGTTGCGGCGCGCCGCATGCCCGACGGGCGCGTTCGGCTCTACATTGTGTCCGACGACAATTTTTCGGCGTCGCAGCGGACGCTGCTGATGATCTTCGATGTCGTGAATCCGGGCTGACGCCCGCCCCCGGGTAAGCGGCGGCGTTGGGACGCCGCCGCCCAGGAGGGGTGCTCTAGCTCGCCGGTTTGACCGAGCTGACCGTCTCGGTGTTGCGATCGACCGTGCACAGCAGTTTGGCGGACGAGTCGTCGGCGTTCTTGACTTTGAACAGGTAAACGAAGGCTGCGCCCGTGGCCTTGGTGGAATCCTTGTCGACTTTCACCGATTTCAGCGCAGGATCCTTGGCGATTTCCGACTTGCAGAGGTTTTCGCCGGACTGGACCGACACCTTCGCAAGGGCTGGGGCGGCGAGGAGGATGGAGGCGGCGGACAGAAGAATGAGGGAGGAAACGCGGGTCATTTTGATCTCCGTACTGGCCGTCAGGGAGCGCGGCCTTGCACTACCCAGACAGTGTCAGGTTGACGCTGTCAAGTGACGCTAGGGTAAAATAGGGGGCCGTCGCGCTAACAGCTTCGTCAACTGCGCCGAATGAGCGTTCTCGCTGGTGGCCGGTTGAGATTGTCCCCGCTAGCCTCGCCATCGGGCCGATCAGCGCGTCGCGGAGCAGAATATGGCAGATTCGGAAGCGGGCAGAGGGCAGGGGGAGGGCATCTTGCCAACCCAGGAGATGTTCGACCTCTACGACCAGTATTGCCACAACGACATCGACCGCCGGACCTTCATGGACCGGCTGGGCAGGTTAGCGGTCGGCGGGGTGACGGTCGCGATGCTGGCCGAGGCGCTGCTGCCCCGCTATGCGAGCGCGCTGCAGATCGCTGAGCATGACAGCCGCATCCGGGGCGAGCGGATCACCTATGATTCGCCCAATGGCGCGGGCAAGCAGGGCAAGCAGATGGGCGGCTATCTGGTGCGCCCCGCCAGACCTTCCGCGCAGAAACTGCCCGTGATCGTGGTGGTGCATGAGAACAGGGGGCTGAACCCGCATATCGCCGATGTTGCGCGCCGGGTGGCCGCCGCTGGATTTATCGCATTTGCACCCGATGCGCTCTTTCCGCTCGGCGGCTATCCCGGCACGGATGACGAAGGCCGCACCATGCAGGCAAGCCGTAACGCGGCCGACATGCTGGAGGATTTCGTCGCGGCGGTTCAGCTGATGCAGGCGCACCCCGAGAGCACGGGCAAGGTCGGCATTGTCGGCTTCTGCTTTGGCGGCGGCATCTGCAACAATGTGGCGGTGCGTGTGCCAACGCTGGCGGCGTCAGCGCCCTATTATGGCGGGGCAGCAGCGCTCGCCGATGTCCCGAAAATCCAGGCGCCCTTGCTGGTCACCCTAGCCGGCATCGACGAGCGGATCAACGCTGCCTATCCGGCCTATGAGGCGGAGCTGAAGAGGGCCGGCAAGACAGTGACCGTTCACACCTATCAGGGTTGCCAGCACGGCTTTCACAATGACACCACGCCACGCTTCGATCCCGAGAATGCGCGCGTGGCATGGAACCGCACGCTCGACTTCTTCCGTCAGCACCTGGCCTGAGGCTGTTCATGGGTCATCGCGTCAACGCAGCCTTCGTGGCCGCACTGCTGCTTGGTGCGTGCGGCGGCGGAGCGCCGGCGCCTGCAGCAACTCCGCCCGCTGCTGCGGCCCCTGCAACGGATACGGCGCAGGCGGCTGCCCTGCCGCCTGTCGTGAAGGGCTGGCGGGAATATCCCATGCCCGATCACGTCATCTCCATCCGGCCGGTCAAGTGGCGCACCGACGTCATCAACGTGCCCGTGGCAGCAGGAAAGGGGCTTGAATACAAGCTGGCGATGAAGAAGGGCGATGGGCTTGTCTACACGATCACCTATGGCGAGCTTGAACATGCCGGCCTTATGGAGGTGGAATTCCATGGCCACACCGGGCAGGTCGATGGCGTTGGCGACCTTATGTTCTATTCCAAGGGCGGCGGCTCCGAGCAGAGCGGCGTCTTCACCGCGCCGTGGGACGGCATCCATGGCTGGTATCTCAAGAATGACGGCGACAAGGATGTCGTGGTGAAGCTTGAGGTCGCGGGGTTTTACGAACCAGGCGTGAAATAGAGCCCTCAGGTCGTGTGCTGTTCCTGGAGCCAGCGTGTCATCACGCCGCCACGCACGCACTGGTCCCACGCCTGCTGAGGCGTTTCCGCGTAGGTGAACAGCGTCTCGTCCACTTTCGCGATGACGCCGTGCTTCACCATGGCGTGGAAATCGACGACGTCCTCCCAGAAACTCCGGTCATAGAGCACGATCGGAATTGGTGGCGCCTTTTCCGTCTGGCGCAGGGCGAGGATCTCGAACAGCTCGTCAAACGTGCCGAGCCCGCCCGGGAAGACGACGAGCGCATTGGCCCGCATCGCAAAGTGCATCTTGCGCATCGCGAAATAGTGAAAGCGGAAGGTGAGGTCTGGCGTCGAATAGGCGTTGGGTTCCTGCTCCATCGGGAGGGTGATGTTGTATCCGATGGACGGTGCGCCGACATCGTGGGCGCCGCGGTTCGCCGCTTCCATGATGCCGGGGCCGCCGCCCGTGGCGATGACGTTGTCGCGGCGCGGGGCATGATCGAGTTTAGCGCCGCCCTCTTCGGACACGATGCGGGCAAAAGCGCGGGCATCCCTGTACCAGCGCGCGTGGTCCGGCGGGCCGCTCGGCTGGAAGCGCGCAGAGCCGAACACCACGATGGTGGAGCGCACGCCCCAGCGGTCGAGAGCTTCCTCCACCTTGGCGTATTCCAGCATGAAGCGGACGCCTCGCTGCGCATCCTGCAGCAGCCAGTCCGTGTCGAGCGCGGCAAGACGATAGGAGGGCGAGGCCATCTGCGCCGCGTTGGCGCCCTTCGGATGGGAGAGGGCGAACATCTTCGCCGCATCCACCTTCGGGGTGGGCGAGCTCTTCGCGGCGGGCTTGCTGGACTTGGCGGGCTTGCGGGCCATGAGGCGTCTCTTCGAAAGGACCGCCTGTTTAGCCAGAACTGGTAAATGAAGCGACCGCAAAAGCAGCGGCAGTTGCCACTACTCCATGATGTCCTCGTTACACAGGCCTGATTCACCGAAATGAAATCGCGCATCTGGAAAATCGACAGTTCGTGGGCGGCGTCGATGACCTCGATGCCATGGCTGCGCAGGCAATCCACTCGCCACGCGCGATCGGGTCGCCCTGCTGGACGCGCTGATTGTGACCGGCGGCGATCAGCTGCTCTCCGCGCGCCAGGCCCGAGCCGATGGGCAGGCCACGGTGTTCGAGCGAGCGGTGCGCTTCCTTGAAGGATAGGGCGATTAAGCGGAGGTCGGCCGCCGAGAGAGGCGCCTAGTGTGCCTCCGCCCATGACTTCGCAGACTTCGCCTCCACCACCAGCGGCACGTTGAGTTGCACGAGGGGGAGGGGCGCGTTCGACATGGTCTTCGTCGCAATCCCGGCGAGCGCTTTCGCTTCCTTCTCTGGGCATTCGAACACCAGCTCGTCATGTACCTGCAGCAGCATGCGCGCCTTGAGGCCTGCGTCTTTCAGAGCCTGCGGCATGCGGATCATGGCGCGCTTTATGATGTCGGCGGCCGAGCCCTGCAGCGGGGCGTTGATCGCCTGGCGTTCGGCGAAGGAGCGTTCGGCGCCATTTGGCGACTTGATCTGCGGCAGCCAGACCTTTCGGCCGAAGATGGTCTCGACATAGCCATGCTCACGGCCGAAGGCGCGGTACTGTTCCATGTAGTCCTGGATGCCGGGGAATTTCTGGAAGTACTTCTTGATGTAGGCTGCGGCTTCCTCGCGCGGGATCGACAGCTGGCGGGCAAGGCCGAAGCCCGAGATGCCGTAGATGATGCCGAAATTGATCGCCTTGGCCTGCCGGCGGATCATCGGGTCCATGCCCTTCACCGGCACGTTGAACATCTCGCTGGCGGTCATCGCATGGATGTCGACGCCGTCATTGAAGGCCTGGCGCAGGCTCGGGATGTCGGCGACGTGGGCGAGCAGGCGAAGTTCGATCTGCGAATAGTCCGCCGAGAGAAGCACATTCCCGGGAGCGGCGATGAAGGCTTCGCGGATCTTGCGGCCTTCCTCGGTGCGGATCGGGATGTTCTGCAGGTTCGGGTCGGTGGAGGCGAGGCGGCCGGTCTGTGCGCCGGCGAGGGAGTAGGAGGTGTGGACGCGGCCCGTGTCCCTGTTGATCGCCTCGCTCAGCGTCTCCGTGTAGGTCGAGCGCAGCTTGGACAGCATGCGCCAGTCAAGCAGGACTTTCGGAAGTTCGTGGCCATAGGCGGCGAGGTCTTCCAGCGCATCGGCGCCGGTGGCCCAGGCGCCGGTCTTGGTGCGCTTGGCGCCGACGACATCGGCGAGCTTCATCTCGTCGAACAGGATTTCGCCGAGCTGTTTCGGGCTGCCGAGATTGAAGGGCCGGCCCGCCAGCTTGTGGGCTTCCGCTTCGAGCCCGGCCATGCGCTGCGCGAATTCGCCGGAAAGCTGCGACAGGCGGTTGCGATCGACAAGGACGCCCGCGCGCTCCATCGCGGAGACGACACGGATAAGCGGCCGATCCATCGTCTCGTAAACCGTCGCAACGCATTCTCGCGAGAGGCGCGGCTTGAGACGCTCCCAGAGGCGGAAAGTGACGTCAGCGTCTTCGGCGGCGTAGCGCGTCGCCTTGTCAATGGGCGTCTGATCGAAGGTGATCTGTGATTTGCCCGAGCCGATCAGCTCCTTGATCGGAACCGGCGTGTGGCCGAGGTGGAGTTCGGAAAGTTCATCCATGCCGTGATTGTGCTGGCCAGCCTCCAGCACGAAGGACAGCAGCATGGTGTCGTCGATCGGCCCCACATCGATGCCGAGGCCACAGAAGATCGACATGTCGTACTTGATGTTCTGCCCGATCTTGAGAACTGCGGGGTCTTCCAGCAGAGGCTTCAGCAGCTCCAGCGCCGTCGACATGTCGATCTGCACCGGCTTGTCGCCCGAGAGCAAGTCCGTCTTGTTGGCGCCGTGGCCGAGCGGGATGTAGCAGGCCTTGCCCGGCGCCAGCGCCATCGAGACGCCGGCGAGACGCGCCGTCATTGGATCGAGGCCGTCGGTTTCGGTGTCGACTGCGAAGAAGCCCTGCTCCCTTGCGGTCACGATCCACCACATCAAACGCTCGATCTCGGTCACGGTCTCGTAGGCGTCGAGGTTGAAGGGATGGGCTTCGGCCGGCTGTGGTTCGAAGCTCTCGCCGGGTACGCCGTTGGCGGCGGGCGTCGCTGCCTTCACGGCGTCGCGGCCGTTTGCAGCAAGCGCTTTCGACAGCGCCTGCCCGCCAGCGGAGGATGAGACGGGCGGGGCGCCTTCGACGCCAAGTGTCTGCGACACACGCGTGGTTAGCGTGCGAAACTCCATCTCCTGAAGGAAGGCGAGAAGCGGGGCGGGCTCTGGATCGGACACGCCAAGCTCTTCGAGCGGAATCTCGACCGGGACGTCATCCTTCAGCGTGACCAGAACTTTCGACAGCCGCGCCTTGTCGGCGTGTTCGATCAGCGACTCGCGGCGTTTGGGCTGCTTGATCTCGGAGGCGCGCGCGAGAAGCGTTTCGAGGTCGCCATATTCCTGAATCAGCAGGGCGGCTGTCTTGATTCCGATGCCGGGTACGCCTGGCACGTTGTCGACGCTGTCACCGCAGAGCGCCTGCACGTCAATGACCTTGTCCGGCGTCACGCCGAATTTCTCCAACACTTCCGGCGCGCAGATTTTGCGGTCCTTGACGGTATCGAGCATGCAGACCTGATCGTTGATCAGCTGCATGAGATCCTTGTCCGCCGAGACAATCGACACCCGAGCGCCCTTGGCGGCAGCCTGCCGTGAATAGGTGGCGATGAGGTCGTCGGCTTCGAAGCCCTTCATCTCGAGTGCGGGCTGGCCGAATGCAACAGCGGCGCGACGCACCAGCGGGAATTGCGGGATGAGGTCTTCCGGCGGATCGGGACGTTGCGCCTTGTACTGGTCATAGAGGTTATTGCGGAATGTGTGCGCGCCAGCATCGAAGATGCACGCGAAGTGTGTCGGCTGATCGCCCGCCTTGAGGTCTTCCAGCACCTTCCACAGCATGTTGCAGAAGCCTGAGATCGCGCCGACAGGCAGGCCGTCCGACTTGCGCGTGAGCTGCGGCAGGGCGTGATAGGCGCGGAAGATGAATCCCGACGCATCGATCAGATAGACGTGGCTCGTCGCGTCGACGGGGCGGTGCACGGGCATAAGAAACCTCTTCTTGCCCTTCACCTAACAGGCCGTGACCGAGAGTGCCAGATTCTCCGGGCGAGACGCTCGAGGGGCTGCATCAGGCGTTCAAAAAGACTGCATATGCGCAAGCGCGGCCGCGCTGCCTTTCCAGCCTTGCACTGGTCCTTAACAGCTTTCGGCTACATTTCCGGCTGTCGTTGAAAGCTCGTCAACACTTGCATTGGGGCGGCTCGTGGAAAGAACGGTGGGAGCGCGGCGGACGTTGGCGGTGTGGATCAGGCAGGAAGTCTGGGCGCCCGCGGACAAGAGCGGAATTGCTGTCGTCTCCGCGCTGGCGCTGTTTGCGGCTGCCCACGTAAACTATTTTCTCGGTGCGCAGTTCACAGCCGTCTTCGTGGTCCTGGCTGTCCTGTCGAACCTGGCGTCCACGGTGCTGGTAGGTCGCCTCGTTGAGGGACGGGATCGGTCGGTTGTTCCGAGCACAACCGCCAGCATGGTTTCGTACGGAACCTGGGCTGCATGCGCGCTTGGTCTTTACGCGACTGGAAACGTCGCCGCAGCCATCACCGCCGTCGCTGCCTCCACAACCGTCGCGCTCTATGCCGGCTTCAACCATCAGAAGTCGACGCAGACACTTGTCCTGACCGTGAGCGTTCCTGTTCTCGCGCTTCTTTACATGATGCTGCATACGGTGTGGAGCCAGCTTCCCTGGCAAGTTGCGATCGCCTCAACCGTGACGGCGCTTGGCACGGTCGTCTGCATCGCACAGGCGGCCTGGTCCGCGTCGCAGTCGAACCGACAGCTGAACCGCGCAATCGATGCAAGCCAGTCAGCGCGCAAGAAGCTGGAATTCGTTGTGTCGTCTACCGGTGATGGGTATTTCGAGATCGGTCTCGACCCGCTGACTTTCCATCCCGACGAGACCTTTGCGGCTTTGCTCGGCGTCGAGCCGGTCGAGGCGCCGCTTTGGACGCTCACGGAGCGGACTCATCCCGACGACGTGCCGCTGGGATCCGACCGGATCAGGCATGTACGCGCTGGGCGCATCGACTCGACCGACCAGGAAATTCGGTTACTCACCGCCAGCGGTGAGTACATCTGGTTCCAGATGCGCTCGCGCGTTCTCCATGCGGACGATCCGTCCAGGCGCCGCGTCATCGGCATGATCGTCAACCTGTCGCGCTGGAAGGCCCTGGAGGGCGAACTGCGCGCCGCAAAGGAATCGGCCGAAGCGCACTCGACCGCCAAGTCGCAATTCCTGGCAAACATGAGTCACGAGATCCGCACGCCCCTCAATGGCGTGCTTGGCATGGCACAGGCGCTGGACGCAGACCAACTCTCGCCGCCCCAGAAGGAAAAGGTCGGCGTCATCCTCGATTCCGGAAAGTCGCTGATGGCGCTGCTCAACGATGTTCTGGATCTGACAAAGATCGAGGCGGGGAAGATGGAAATTTCGGCGGTGCCTGGCGACTTCCTGCATACGATGAAACGCACCCGGCAGCTGTTCCAGTCGACAGCCGAGGAAAAGGGGCTGGACCTCCTGGTCCGCTACGATTCGAACTTCCCTCAGCGTCTCAGCTACGATCCCACACGCGTGCGCCAGTGCGTGAGCAACCTGGTCTCGAACGCCATCAAGTTCACTGCGAAAGGCCGCGTCGAGATCTCGTTGTCGTCCAGGCGACTGGACACGGGCGATCACATGGTTGTCGTTGAAGTGAGCGATACCGGCATCGGCATGGCCGAGGAAACGGTCGGCAAGCTGTTCTCCGTCTTTACCCAGGCCGATGGCGCGACCACGCGCAAGTTCGGCGGATCAGGCCTTGGCCTCGCCATCTCGCGTCAGCTCGCGCGCATGATGGGCGGAGACATCACGGTCAAGAGCGAGCCCGGCAAGGGCTCCACTTTCAACTTCACGTTCCGTGCACACGAGGCCGCCGCCGCCACGCCGTCGCCCGGCACTTCGCTGTCGCGGACTGTTGAACCGTCGCGCAAATCGCTTCGCGGCATGCGGGTGCTGCTGACCGACGACAACGCCACCAACCGGCAGGTCATCAAGCTCTTCCTCGCGCCTCAGGGGTGCGACATCGTCGAGGCGACCAACGGCAAGGAGGCGCTCGATCTTCTTTCTCAGCACACCTTCGATATCGTTCTGCTCGACGTCCACATGCCCGTCATGGACGGCAAGGAGACGATCCAGCGCATGCGTGCCGAGCCGCGCTGGAGAAGCCTGCCCGTCATCGCCCTGACGGCCGACGCCATGAGCGGCGACCGCGAAAGGTACATGGCGCTGGGAATGACGGACTATGTCTCCAAGCCGGTGGACCAGCGCGAGCTGATCGCCAAGATGCACCAGGTGAAGGGCCTCGAGACCAAGGAAGCGCGGCCGGTCAGTCGCACCGCCTAGGAGCCCGTCTCTCTAACGGCTTTCGAGCAGCTTGCCAGATCGGTTCGGCTGCGGCTGCATTTTTTGAGATTGGGTTGAGTGTCCTCAGATCGCCTTATGGAGCTTGAGGAGGTTGTGGGCGGTGCAGACCAACGCCCATTCCCCCTGG
>CAIMMO010000091.1 GCA_903842595.1 uncultured Alphaproteobacteria bacterium | reverse complement strand
CTGGACGTGGACGCCGACAAGCGCCGCATCTCGCTGGGCCTGAAGCAGGTCATGCACAATCCGTGGGAGGCCTTCCAGGCTGAACACCCGATCGGCACGAACATCGAAGGCGAAGTCCGCGGCATCACCGAGTTTGGCCTCTTTGTCGGCCTCGGCCCGGATCTCGACGGCATGGTCCACATCAACGACATCGACTGGAACCTCGCCGGCGAAGAAGCCGTCAAGAAGTACAACAAGGGCGACACCGTTTCGGCGCGCGTTCTCGACATCGACATCGAGAAGGAGCGTATCTCGCTTGGCATCAAGCAGCTGAGCCAGGACCCGACCGAAACCATCGACCTGCGCAAGAACTCGATCGTCACCACGACGGTTGTTGAAGTCACCACCGGCGGTATCGAGGTCTCGATCGCCGACGGCGCGATGAAGGCCTTCATCCGCAAGGCTGATCTCGCGCGCGATCGCGGCGAGCAGCGTCCGGAGCGTTTCGCTGTGGGCGACAAGGTCGACGCGCTTGTCACCGCGTTCGACAAGGCGGGCCGCAAGGTCTCGCTGTCGATCAAGGCGATGGAGATCAAGGACGAGAAGGAAGCCGTGGAACAGTACGGTTCGGCCGACTCGGGCGCTTCGCTGGGCGACATTCTCGGCGCGGCCCTGAAGGGTGCGAAGAAGGACGAGTAGGTCCTGTTCTGATCTGAGTTGTGGGACGCCCTCGCGAAAGCGGGGGCGTTTTGCTTTTTGGTGTGGAAAGGGTCGTCCGTACCATCCCGGCACACAATGATACCGCACGGATAACCTTCGTCGCGAAAACCCTTGCCTTCCTCGGCGCTTAGCGCGAATTTGCGAGGATGCTGCGCTCAGAACTCATCGCCCGACTGGCTGAAGAGAACCCCACGCTCAAGGTGCGTGAGGTCGAGAGGATCGTCGATGTCATCTTCGACGAGGTTGCAAGCGCCCTGGAGCGTGGGGACCGCGTCGAATTGCGCGGGTTCGGGGCATTCTCCGTGCGCAAGCGGGAAGCGCGGACAGGGCGCAATCCGCGGACCGGGAATTCAGTATCGGTGGAATCCAAGCACGTGCCTTTCTTCAAGGCGGGGAAAGAGCTGCGCTCGCGGCTCAACAACGGGCACGATCCGGAGGACCGCGACTAGGCGGTGCTACCCAATCTGGGGGAATGTCCATTCTTCCTGAATCATGGCGTCAGTGACGCGTCACGTTTCGACACTGCAACGGGCGCGTTTTCGCCCATAGCGATCCATGGACGATAAGGGGAGAGACCGTGTTAAAGGAATTTCGTGAATTCGCGATGCGGGGGAACGTCGTCGACCTTGCGGTCGGTATCATCATCGGCGCAGCCTTCGGCGCGATCGTCAACTCGCTGGTCAACGACATCATCATGCCAATTATCGGCTATGTGACCGGCGGCATGGACTTCAAGGACCTGTCCTATGTCCTGAAGCCTGGCGCGACCGGCGCCGATGGAGCGGCGATCCCGGCGGTCGAGATCCGCTATGGCCTGTTCATCAACCTGATCATCAACTTCGTGATCGTCGCCTTCGCCCTGTTCATGCTCATCAAGGGGATGAACCAGCTGAAGCGTAAACAGGAAGCAGCCCCCGCGCCGCCGCCGGAGACGCCTGCCGACGTGAAGCTCCTGGCCGAGATCCGGGACTTGCTCGCAAAGCGTCCTTGAGGTATTCTGAATACCTTGAGTAGAGTTCGTAGCGTACGGAAGGGGCAGCCAGCGCGCTGCCCTTTCTGCATTTCAGAGCCCTGATTTTACATGAGAATCCGGGCGCCTTGGCG
>CAIMMO010000090.1 GCA_903842595.1 uncultured Alphaproteobacteria bacterium | reverse complement strand
TGAAGCTGGAAACGGTGAAACCTGCGGAGGGCGGTCCCGACGCTGACGCGCCGCTGCAACGTGCGCCGTCAGCCGAAAGTAGCGGCATGGGCGACATGCTGGCCTTCGACGCCGAACGCCTCCGTATCATCGTAGAGCGCCACCTGCTGCACACCGGCAGCGCCCGCGCGCGCGCGCTGCTGGACAATTGGGACGTCGCGCTGGGCAATTTCGTGAAGGTCATGCCGACCGACTATGCCCGCGCGCTGGCGGACATGAAGGCGGCAAGCCAGGCCACAGTGGCGGCAGAGTAGAGACAGGGGAGCATCATCATGGGCAAGCCCACAGGCTTCCTCGAATACGAGAAGCAAGAACGCGCCTACGAAAAGCCCGAGGCGCGCAAGAAGAACTACGCCGAATTCCTGAAGCGCATGGACAATGCGGAAATCCGCATCCAGGCCGCGCGCTGCATGGATTGCGGGATCCCGTTCTGCCAGGGCACTGGCTCGGTCGCCCCGGGTGCGCCAGGTTGCCCGGTCAACAACCAGATCCCCGACTGGAACAATCTCGTCCTGCGCGATCACTGGAAGACCGCGCTCGAGAACCTGCACTCGACCAACAACTTCCCGGAGTTCACCGGGCGCGTATGCCCCGCTCCGTGCGAAGCCTCGTGCGTCCTGAACATCAACGAGAGCCCCGTCTCGATCAAAACCATCGAGTGCGAGATCATCGATCGCGGCTGGGATGAAGGCTGGATCAAGCCCCAGTCCGCACCGCGTGGATCAGGCAAGCGCGTCGCGGTCGTCGGCTCCGGCCCTGCCGGATTGGCATGCGCGCAACAGCTCGCGCGAGCGGGACATTCCCCGACCGTGTTCGAGAAATCGGACCGCATCGGCGGCCTGCTCCGCTACGGCATCCCAGACTTCAAGATGGAGAAGAAACACATCGACCTGCGCATGCGCCAGATGGAGGGCGAAGGCGTCATCTTCCGCCCGCGCATGCATGTCGGCATCGACGTGTCGGTGCAGCGGCTGCTGGACGACTATCAGGTCATCGTGCTGGCAGGCGGCGCCGAGAAGCCACGCGATCTGCCTGTACCCGGCCGCGAACTCGACGGCGTCCATTACGCGATGGATTTCCTCACGCAGCAGAACAAGCGCGTCGCCGGCGACGACGAGAATACCGCCGCGCCCGGCGGCACGATCACCGCGACAGGCAAGCACGTCATCGTCATCGGCGGCGGCGACACGGGCTCGGACTGCATTGGCACCTCGAACCGTCACGGCGCGGTGAGCGTCACGCAGCTGGAAATCATGCCCCGGCCGCCCGCCCACGAGAACAAGGCCCTGACGTGGCCCGACTGGCCACTGAAGCTGCGTACCTCATCAAGCCACGAGGAAGGCGCCGAGCGCGACTGGTCGGTCATCACCAAGCGCGCCATCGGAGACGGCGGCAAGGTGAAGGCCCTCGTCTGCGCCCGCGTCGAATGGGTGAAAGGCGCGCGCGGCATGGAGATGCAGGAAGTCGCGGGCTCCGAGTTCGAGCTGAAGGCTGACCTGGTCCTGCTCGCCATGGGTTTCACGGGCCCCATCGTGCCCGGCCTGCTCGACCAGACGAAAGCCGTGCTCGATCCGCGCGGCAATGTCGCGGCCAGCACCGACGACTACAAGACCAGCGCCGACCGCATCTTCACCTGCGGCGACATGCGTCGCGGCCAGTCGCTGGTCGTGTGGGCGATCCGCGAGGGCCGCCAGTGCGCACGTTCAGTCGACGAATATCTGATGGGCGTCAGCAACCTGCCTCGCTAGGAGCCATGCCGTTCTATCCCGGCGTTCCGCAAGGCGAGATCAGCATCGATTTGACGTTCGCTCGCCGCCACTCCACCCTGCCGCGAACTGCACGCGAGGCTAACTGATGAAATCGCCAATCTGCGAGACGCTCGGCATCGACTTCCCGCTGCTCGCCTTCAGCCACTGCCGCGATGTGGTTGCGGCCGTCTCGCGCGCCGGCGGCATGGGCGTGTTCGGCGCGGTCAACCTGCCGCCAGCTCGTCTGC
>CAIMMO010000089.1 GCA_903842595.1 uncultured Alphaproteobacteria bacterium | reverse complement strand
TCGCGGCTATCGTTCTCGGCGTTGTCAGCGCGCTGATCATCCACAAAGAACTGACGAAGTAGTGCGACCTCTACCCCCGGTGATGCCTGCGGCTGCGGCTGTAGCGCTCGCCGGGGCTGTTGGCGCGTGGGTGTTCGTCGCGGGCCATGCGCAAGACTGCGCAACACGCTGGGCTGATAGCGGCCTGCGTGTGACCTACCGAAATGGGCAGTGCTTGGTTGAGGCGGCGGGGCGCTGGTATCCCGAACGGGTCATCCGCGTGTGGGTGCGGCAATGAGGTTCGTGCCGTTCCTCAAGATGTCGCTTCTGGTCATCTCCAGCTTTAGCGCGCTGGTCTGGTTCGCGGTGGTGATCGATCGGCTGTAGGGCTCACGGCTTCGTCTCCCCCTTGTCGTGCTGCGCGCGTAGTGCGGCGATGATGGCGGGGAGATTGTTGACGAGCGCGAAAACCAGATCAGCATTCTGGAAGGCGTGCGCGCCGCCAAATTCAGCAACGCGCATCTTTGGATCGCGTACACCTGACGGATAGGCGTAGGTTCCGCCTGCGCCATCCCACGGCCCAGCCGCCGCCAGCTTCCCCAGCCGCTCAAGCTCGTCTGCAAGTGTCACAGCTTCTCCCCCTTCTGCTGGTGCTCCAGCGCCGCGCGGGCTTGCTTAAGGGCTTCCGCGTGCTGATTTCCGCCGAATACGTTGCGAGCAAATGGCTGCAACGCTTCCTCTAAAACCTTTACACGCGCCGCCAGTGCGCGGGCGGCTGTCTCGGCTTCAATGCGTTGTTTGTGTACCTCGCCAAGGCGCATCGCAAACCAACTGATTTCCGCGCGCAGTTCGTTCACTTCTTGCGTCGTCACGTCTGCTTCTCCTGTGTGAGTGAGGCGCGGATTTTGTCGGCGGCGGCGCGGGCGCGGTCTGTCTCTTCCCAAAGCGCATGAACATGCGAGCCGCTAACGACCATTCCGCCGTCGTGGCCGTCATGCCAGTGATGAATGTGAGAGCTTGCCTTGATCAGCGCATCGAGCGCATCGAGCGCCTCCGCAAGCAACTCGCGCTCTGGCATCGCCGTCACTCGCGCAACGACAGTGTCGATGAGGTCGCACGCCTCGTATTCGCCCTGCGCGGTGAGGTAGGTTGCAAGCTTGTTTAGCTGGGCGATCAGATCGGGGGAGACGCGCTGGGGCATCGCGGAGAGGTACGCGGTGATTGCGGTGCGGGCAAAGTCTCGCGCTCTGCGAACCTCGATGGTGTGGTCTATGTGGACGGTCGCCGCAGCAACTTCCAACGCCTGTTCGTGATCATCATCCTGGCTCATGCTGCTGCTTCCTGTGCTGCTTCAACCATTGCAATCCGCTCGCCTATCCACCGCATGACCGGAACCGCCATTGAGTTTCCCAAAGCCTTGTAGCGGGGGCCGTCAGCGGCGGGCTTTCCGCGATGGCTGATGAGCGTGTAATTGTCAGGAAATCCCTGTAATCTTTCACACTCCATCGGGGTAAGCCGACGAACCGCAGACGTATGAACGTAGGTCTGTTGCTTCATGCCGGGTTCGGCAGCAATGGCGCCGGCAACCGTGAGCTCGCGGATTTCATCGCGCTGGTTCTGCGCGAAGGCGATCGCTATTTGCCCGCCGCCGTTCGGGTGATCCTTGTTTGAGCCCATAGCGCGGAGCGGTGGCGCCACGTCGCCAGCATCTTGCGCGTATTCCTTGGACCCAAACGCGATCACGTCACCGCCACGAGCCGAAGGCCGGTTGCCGTTTCCGGTGATGGCCTGTGAACGCTCCGAAGCGCGGGCATTATAGTCCTTGTTCGATTGGCTGGGGGTGATGTTGTAGGCGACGGCTTGCGGCGTTTGGCGGGCTTCCAGCGTGTAGGAAGCGCCTTCGCGATATCCTGCGCCGTCAGGGCCAGCGTTCGGGTTCTCGCAGCCAGCGCGCTCCTGAAGGGCAAAGGCGACCGGCACGAGCGGCGTACCCCTGCCCGTTCCATCCTCACTGGCGTCGAAGCCATCGGCGCGGAGGGCGTGTGAAACATAGGTTTCCAGCGTGGTATCGTGGGCGCTCTGACTTTGGGCGCGCAGCGAATGGGCGATGAGAGTTTCGGTTTCCCAATCCTGACGCTGGCCTTCGCGCGCGGTGACACAGCGCGCAATCAATCC
>CAIMMO010000088.1 GCA_903842595.1 uncultured Alphaproteobacteria bacterium | reverse complement strand
GGCAAGCCTGCAGCCCGCGGCGGCCGGGCGGCTGTGGTGGTGCCGAACGGCACGCTGTTCGGCGACGGCATCAGCGCCGTCATCAAGGAGGAGTTGCTCAAGGAGTTCCGGCTGCACACCATCGTGCGGCTGCCGCAGGGTGTGTTCGCGCCCTACACGGACATCCCGGCCAACCTGCTGTTCTTCGAGCGTGGGGGGCCGACCGACACCATCTGGTACTACGAGCTGCCGCTGCCTTCATCCAATGGAGTGGGCCGCAAGAAGTACAGCAAGACGGCGCCGCTGCAGTTCGAGGAATTCGCTGCGGCTCTGGCCTGGTGGAAGGATCGCCAGGCTGGTCCGCAAGCATGGGCGATCGACTTTGCGGCAAAGCGCGTTGCTGCCGTTGAAGCGGCGACGCCTCATTGGCAGAAGGCCGAGGCCGAACGCAATGCGGCGTTGGCCCTCGGCAAGCCGCTGCGCGAGATGGAGCAGGCCATCAGCGCCGCGGCCAACGGCGCGAAGTCGGCGCTGCAGGACCGTCTGCGCGCGCTGAAGGCAGAGCAGCTTGCGCACGAGCAGGCCGCAAAGGCCGCGCAAGACCAGGGCGATGCGCTTTATTGGCCAATCTACAACCTGGACATCAAGAACCCTCACGCCAAGGCGGGGCTGGAGCACGCCGACCCGAAGGACCTGATCGCGTCGATGCGCAGCCACGAGGCCGAGGTGATGCGTCTGCTGGGTGAGATCGAGGCCCTCGTGAACGAGGTTCAGACATGAGCGATCTCGTCCCCGGCAGGGGCGGAGGCGATGCTGGGCCTGACTATGGCGGCATGCACGGCGACATCGTCGTTGTGCTGGAAGCCGCCCGCCATGCTGCGGCCCGCAGCGTCAATGCGCTGATGACGGCCAGCTACTGGGAGATCGGCCGGCGCATCGTTGAATTCGAGCAAGCGGGGCAGGAACGGGCCACCTACGGCCAGGCGCTGGTCAAGCGGCTGTCGGTCGATCTGACCGAGCGCTTCGGCCGGGGATTTTCCGAGCGCAATCTTGAACAGATGCGTCTGTTTTACCTGGCCTGGCCGCCGGAGCGGATTTCGCAGACACCGTCTGCGAAATCCTCCGATGTGCAGATTCTCCAGACAGCGTCTGGAGAATCGCCTACTGGCCAGATTTCCGAATCAGCGTCTCGGAATCCCATCGACCTGGCCGCCCTGGCCAAGTCCTTCCCCCTCCCGTGGTCAGCCTATGTGCGCCTGCTGTCCGTCAAGTCTGATGCGGCGCGTGCCTTCTACGAAACCGAGGCCTTGCGCTGCGGCTGGAGCGTGCGTCAGCTCGACCGCCAGGTCAACAGCCAGTTCTATGAACGCATTGCCCTGTCGCGCAACAAGGCGGCCATGCTGCAAAAGGGCGAAGTAGCCGAGCCTGGCGACGCCATCACGCCCGAGCAGGCGCTGAAGGACCCCTTCGTCCTGGAGTTCCTAAACCTCAAGGACGAGTACTCCGAATCAGACCTCGAAGAGGCGTTGATCCAGCACCTGGCCGACTTTCTGCTGGAGCTGGGCGACGACTTCGCGTTCGTGGGTCGGCAGCGGCGCCTGCGGCTTGACGACAGCTGGTTCCGCGTCGAT